>NZ_PVZF01000001.1:300000-600000 GCF_003002055.1 Kineococcus rhizosphaerae | reverse complement strand
GCGCCCGGGAGTACTCCGCCGCGGGCGCGCGCAGCACCCGCGCCGCCGGCCCGGTCTCGACGACCCGGCCCTCCGACATGACCACGACGTCGTCGCACCGGTCGGCGGCCAGGGCCAGGTCGTGGGTCACGAGCAGCAGCGACGCCCCGCGCGCGGCGGTGAGCCGGTCGAGGTGGTCGAGGATCTGCCGCTGCACCGTCACGTCGAGCGCCGAGGTGGGTTCGTCGGCGATGAGGAGTTCCGGCTCGGCGGCCAGCGCCATCGCGATGAGGACGCGCTGGCGCATCCCGCCGGAGAACTCGTGCGGGTACTGCCGGGCGCGGCGGCCGGCGTCGGGGATGCCGGCCTCCTCCAGCAGTTCCACGGCCCGGGCCCGCGCGGTGGACCCCTTCGCCAGCCCGTGCATCGCCAGCGTCTCCGCGACCTGCCGGCCCACGCGCGCCGAGGGGTTGAGGTTCGACATCGGGTCCTGCGGCACGAGCCCGATCCGCCGTCCGCGCAACCGTCGCAACCGGTTCTCGTCCCGGCCGACCAGGGCGGCGGTGATGTCGTCGCCGGCCACGACGACCCGGCCACCGGTGACGCGCCCGGCCCCCTGGAGCAGGCCCAGGACCGCGGCCGCCGTCGTCGACTTGCCCGACCCCGAGGCCCCCACGACGGCGACGCGGTGCCCGCGCCGGACCGTCACGTCGACGCCGTGCAGCACGGTCGTGGCGCCGTAGGCGACCTGCAGGCCCTCGACCCGCAGCAGGTCGGTGCCCTCCGCCGGGTTCGGGTCCACCGCGCTCACCGCCCCACCGCGTAGCCCTGGGCGCCGCGGGAGTTCGCGGCGGCGTGCAGCACACCCGTCCCGGGATCGCGCCCGGCGCAGGACAACCGGCCCAGCGACCAGTCGCCCGCGCGGGTCACGACGTGCCCGCGCTCCTCCAGCCCGGCGATGACGTCGTCCCCGATCCGGCCCTCGACGACGGCCCCGCCGGGCGTCCACGTCCGCGGCCAGAACGAGCCGGGCATCGACGTCGTGTGCAGGGCGGGCGCGTCGATCGCCTGCTGCGGTTCGTACCCGCCCACGAGCGTGCGCAGCAGGTAGAGCAGCTGCCACTGGTCCTGCTGGTCGCCGCCGGGGGTTCCCAGCGCCTCGACGGGTTCGCCGTCGCGCAGCAGCAGCGTCGGGGTCAGCGTCGTGCGGGGCCGTTCCCCCGGGCGCAGCGCGGACGGGGAGTCCTCGTCCAGCCAGGTCATCTGCAGGCGCGAGCCGAGGCAGAACCCGAGTTCGGGCACGGCGGGGGACGACTGCAGCCAGCCGCCGGACGGTGTGGCGGACACGACGTTGCCCCAGCGGTCGACGACGTCGACGTGGCAGGTGTCACCGCGCGTGGTGCCGGTGCTCTCCACGGTGGGTTCGCCGACGGTGGGTTCCCCGACGCCCACCGCGGAGGGCGCCTCGGTGCGCAGCGGCGGGACGTGCGGTGCCCGGCCGCCCACGGTGCCGGGGCGGAACTCGTGCGAGGCGCGGTCGGTGATGAGCGCGCGGCGGCCGGCGGCGTACTCCTCGGAGAGGAGTTCGCGCAGGACGTCGGGGTCGGCCCCCGAGCCGTACCAGGCGTCGCGGTCGGCCAGCGCGAGCTTGAGGGCCTCCAGGACGGTGTGCGCACCGCGCACGGTCGAGGGGTCGAGGTCGGCGTCGTCGAACCCGTCGAGGATCCGCAACGCCTGCAGCAGCACGGGTCCCTGGCCGAACGGGCCGGTCTTGGCGACCGTCGTCCCGCGGAACCCGATCGTCGTCGCCTCCTCGTACCCGGCGGAGAACGCGGCCCAGTCCGAGACCTCCAGGACGGCGGCGTGGTCGGTGCCGGAGGAGTGCCGGTGCGGGGTGCGCAGGAACTCCACGGCCTCGCGGGCGACGAAACCCTCGCGCCACTCGCGGCGGAACGCCTCGATCCGCTCGACGCGCGACCCGGCGTCCTTGCCCGCGTCGAGGAGGCGCTGCAGCGTCCGCGCCCAGGCCGGGTTCGTGATGACGTCCCCGTGCCGCGGGATGCGGTCCTGCGGCATCCACAGCGCCGCCGAACTCGGCCAGTGCTCGCGGAACAGGTCGGCCACCGACGCGATCGTCGTGCCGACCCGACCCACGACCGGGTGCCCGTCGCGGGCGTACCCGAGGGCGGGTTCGAGGACGTCGGCGAGTTCCCACGTGCCGTGGTCGCGCAGCAGCACCATCCACGCGTCGACGGCGCCGGGGACGGCCGCCGCGAGGCCGCCGGCGCCGGGGACGGTGTCGAGACCCTCGGCGCGGTAGTGCGCGATCGTCGCGGCCGCCGGTGCCGGGCCCTGGCCGTTGAGCACGACGGGCGTCGGGTCGGCCGCGGTGGCGAACACACCCGTCATGTCCCCGCCGGGCCCGTTGAGGTGGGGTTCGACGACGTGCAGGACGAACGCGGCGGCGACGGCGGCGTCGAAGGCGTTCCCGCCGCGTTCGAGCACCGACTGCCCCGTGGCCGAGGCGAGCCAGTGCGTGGAGGCCGTCATGCCGAACGTGCCCCGCAGCGTGGGGCGGGTGGTGTGGTCGGTCGGGGGCGTGAAGCTCACCGGTGGTCTCCGCTCGGGTCGAGGGCGTCGCGCAGCGCGTCGCCGAAGAGGTTGAAGGCCAGGCACACCAGGACGATCGCCAGGCCCGGGAACAGCGCCGCCGTCGGCGCCCGGAAGATGTACTGCTGCGCGTCGGACAGCATGATGCCCAGGCTCGGCGTGGGCGGCTGGATGCCGAGGCCGAGGAAGGACAGCAGCGCCTCGCCGATGACGACCGCCGGCACGATCACCGTGGCCTGCACCACGATCGAGGGCACCGCGTTGGGCAGCACGTGGGTGGCCAGGACCCGGACCCCGGAGGCGTCCATCGTCCGCGCGGCCAGCACGTACTCCGCGCCGCGCAACCGCAGGGTCTCGGCCCGCACGACGCGGATCACCTGCGGCACGTGCGCGACGCCCAGCGCGATCGCCGCGTTGCCCAGGCTCGCGCCGCGGACGGCGGCCAGCCCGACGGCCAGCACGAGGAACGGGAACGCCAGGACCACGTCGGTGACGCGGGACACCACGACGTCCAGCCCGCGCCAGTACCCCGCGGCCAGGCCCAGGGGCGTGCCGACGACGACGGACAGCGCGACGGCCAGCAGCGCCACCTGCAGGGAGGCGCGCAGGCCGAAGAGGATGCGGGACAGCACGTCGCGGCCGAGGTCGTCGGTCCCGAGCCAGAACCCCACGGTGCGCGGGACCTGGAACGGGGTCTCGAAGTGGACCTGCGTCGGCGGGTACGGCGCGAGGACGGGGGCCAGCGCGGCGGCGAGCACCACGAGCAGCACGAGCACCGTGCCGACGACGCCGGCGGGGTCGCGCAGCACGCGCCGCAGGACGACCCCGCGGCTGGACCCGAGGTCGACCTCGAGCCGGTCGGCGGCCTGGACGGTCTGGCTCACCGGGCACCTCCGGCGACGCGGATGCGGGGATCGAGGACGGTGTACAACAGGTCCACCACCAGGTTGATGACGACGTAGGCGAGCGTCACGACGAGCACGACGCCCTCGATGACGGGGTAGTCGCGGCTGAACACCGAGTCCAGCGTCAGCTTGCCGAACCCGGGCAGCCCGAAGATCCGCTCGGTGACGACGGCGCCGGAGATGAGCCCGCCGAGCTGCAGGCCCACGAGGGTCACGACGACGACGAGGGAGTTGCGCAGCGCGAACCGCAGGACGACGGCCGAGCGCGAGGCGCCCTTGGCGCGGGCCGTGCGGACGTAGTCGGCGGACAGGTTCTGCAGCATCGACGCGCGGGTCTGACGCATGACGACGGCGGCGATCCCGGCACCGAGGATGACCGCGGGCAGCGTCAGGTGGTGCAGCGCGCGCAGCGGGTCCTCACCGGGCGAGACGTACCCGGAGGCGGGGAACCAGCCGAGGCCGACGGCGAGGTACAGGATCGCCAGCAGCCCCAGCCAGAAGCTCGGGACCGACAACCCCAGCAGCGACAGGCCGTTGACCCCGGCCTCGGCCCAGGTGCCGCGGCGGACCGCCGCGACGACCCCCGTGGCCAGGCCGAACACGACGGCGAAGAGCATGGCGAACACGGACAGCCAGATCGTGACCGGCAGCGTGGCCCCGATGAGTTCGGTGACCGGGGTCCCCGTCCGCACCGAGGTCCCCAGGTCGCCCGTGAGGGCGTTCGTGAGGAACTTCCAGTACTGCACCCAGACCGGCTGGTCCAGGCCGAGGTCGGCGCGCACGGCGGCCAGCGCCTCGGGCGTCGCCTCCTCGCCGGCGACGGCGAGGGCGGGGTCACCGGGCAGGGCGCGCACCCCGGCGAAGACGACCATCGAGGCGAGCACGAGCGTCACGACGCTCTGGCCCAGCCGGGACAGCAGGAAACGTCCCATCACTCACTCTCCTGGAGGAAGGCGGCGCGTCCGAGGCGGACGACACCGTCGGCGAAGGTCTCGACCCCGGCGACGGCGTCCTCGCCGGAACTCACGTACCCGGTGATGCTGCGCACGCGGTAGAGGTAGACGATCGGGTTGTCCCGCTGCACGGTCGTGACGACCTGCCCGTAGAGGTCGGCGCGCGTGGCGGGGTCGGTGCTCTGCGCGGCCCGCTTGAGCAGCGCGTCCACCTCGGGGTTCGAGTAGCCGGAGTAGTTGTTCCCGGCCCCCGTGGTGAGGAAGGTCGAGGAGTTCCCGTGCGGGTCGACGCGCCCGGACCAGCCGAGCTGGACGGCCTCGAAGTCCCCGGAGGACTGCTGGTCGAGCAGCGTGGAGTACTCCACGGGTTCGATCTCCAGCTGGAACCCGGCCTCCAGGACGCTGGCCTGCAGCGCCTGCGAGAGCCGGAGCGTGTCCGCGGTGTTCGACGCCGACACCTTGATCCGGTACGGCAGTTCCACCCCGGCCTCGGTGAGCAGCTGCCTGGCGCGCGCCGGGTCGTGCGGCGGGCAGGCGTCGGAGGCCTGCGTGGCGTAGACGCTGTCGGGGGAGACGAACGAGCAGGCTGGTTCGTACCAGTCGTTGAACACCGAGTTCACCAGCGCCTGCCGGTCGACGGCGAGGGAGAACGCCTCGCGGATGCGGGGGTCGGTCGCCAGCGGGGTGTCGATGCGGCCCGGCGGTTTGCCGACCCCGTCGGTGTTGCCGAGGTTGAACGTGACCCCCTGGTACCCGAACGAGCCGGTCTGCAGCAGGCCGATGCCCTTCTCCCGCTGCAGCGCGTCGACGTCCTGCGGGGACAGGCTGTCGGCGACCTGGACGTCGCCGGAGCGCAGGTTCGCGGCCCGGATGGTGGCGTCCGTCATGATCCGGTAGGTGATGCGGTCGAGGTGGACCTCCTCGGCCGCGTAGTACTCCGGGTCCCGTTCGACGGTGATCGAGGTCTGCGGGACGCGCTCGACGAACTTGAACGGCCCGACGCAGGTCGGGTGGTCGCCGAAGTCCTTCCCGCGCTCGGCCAGCGCCGTCGGGGACATGACCATCCCGGCGCGGTCGGCGAGGGCGGCGGTGAGCGGGGCGAACGGGGTCTTGTAGCGGACCACGACGGTCGCCGGGTCGGCGGCCTCGACGCTGTCCACGGGCCCGAGCTCGCTCTTGCGGCTGCTCGTCTCCAGGGTGAGGTTGCGCTCCAGCGTCGTGACGACGGCCGCGGCGTCCAGCGGGGTGCCGTCGGCGAACCGGACGCCGGAGCGCACGGGGATCGTCACGGTGAGGCCGTCGGGGGAGGTCGTCGGCAGGGCCGCGGCGAGCTGCGGGACGAGGTTCCCCCCGGCGTCGATGTCGTAGAGCTTCTCGCAGATCGCGTTCATGACGTACCGCGTGTAGAGCGAGGACGACGTCGTGGGGTCGAGCCGGTCCGGTTCGGCCGACAGGGCCATGACGAGGTCGCCGCCGTCGCGGACGGGCCGGTCGCCGACGGCGACGCCGGTGACGTCCTCGCGCTCGGGGGCCTCGCCGACGGGCTGGACGGGCACGCAGGCCGCCAGGCCCAGGAGCGGTGCGAGCGCGGCGGCGGGCAGCAGGGGGCGGGCCAGGAGCCGGAGCAGTGCTGGTCGGGCGGTCATCGCGAACCTCTCGCAGGTCGAACTCGAGCACCGAACGTATACAATTCGGGCACCGTACTCTTCTCGTGTTTCCCCGGTGTTTCAAGAGGCCGGGGACCCGGGGACCGCCGGGTGGCGTCCCTCGGGTGGACGTACTCTCGAACACGTGTTCGAACGCCCGCGCCGCCACGGCCCGCCCGGCTGGCCCCGCGAGGTGCCGCCCCCGGACGCCGAGGACGTCGAGGACTGGCGCGTCGACGCCGTCGCCTGGTTGCTGGACCAGGCCCCGCCGGAGTTCCGCGGCTACCCCGCCGTGCGGCACCACCCGGTCCTGCTCGCCTGGCTCGTCGGGCACCACGTCGCCGCCCAGCAGGAGGCCGTCCGGCGGGCCCTCGGCACCGCCCGGCGCGACCTCGCCCACCGGTTGCCGCCCGAGGTCGCACCGGCGGTCTTCGACGTCCTCGAGCGCGAGGACCTGCGCCTGCGCCGGCTCGCCCGCGCGGTGGACCTGCTGCAGCAGGCGCTGGACGGCCGGAAGTTCGTGCCGCGACTGTGAACCACCGGTGCACGCTTGGCCCGCCCGGGCGGGTTCGGGGCGCTACCGTCCGGGCGGGCTCCTACACTCGCCCGAGTCAGACTGCCCGACCCCGGCGACACAGGAGGCCACCCCGCATGGGGCTGCTCGAGACGATCCAGGGGCCCGAGGACCTCAAGGCGCTCCCCGCCGAGCGCCTGCCGGCCCTGGCCGCGGAGGTCCGCGACTTCCTCGTCGCGGCCGTCAGCCGCACGGGCGGCCACCTGGGCCCCAACCTCGGCGTCGTGGAACTGACCATCGGTCTGCACCGCGTCTTCGACTCCCCGCGCGACCGGCTCGTCTTCGACACCGGTCACCAGAGCTACGTCCACAAGCTCCTGACGGGCCGGCAGGACTTCAGCCGGCTGCGCGAGGCCGGGGGCCTGTCCGGCTACCCCGCGCGCGCCGAGAGCGAGCACGACGTCGTGGAGAACTCGCACGCCTCGACGTCGCTGTCGTGGGCCGACGGGCTGGCCAAGGCGTTCGAGCTGCGCGGGGAGACCGACCGCCGGGTCGTGGCCGTCATCGGCGACGGGGCCCTGACGGGCGGGATGGCCTGGGAGGCCCTGAACAACATCGCCGCCGCCAACCGGCCGGTCATCGTCGTCGTCAACGACAACGAACGCTCCTACGCCCCCACCATCGGCGGGATGGCCTCGCACCTGGCGACCCTGCGCACGACCCGCGAGTACGAGAAGCTCATGGACTGGGGCAAGCGGTCCCTGGGGCGCGGCGGGGTCCCGGGCCGGCTGGCCTACGAGACGCTGCACGGCATGAAGCGCGGGATCAAGGACATCGTCGCCCCGCAGGGGCTGTTCGAGGACCTGGGCCTGAAGTACGTCGGGCCCGTCGACGGGCACGACACCGACGCCGTCGAGCACGCGCTGCGGCGGGCGCGGTCCTTCGGCGGCCCCGTCATCGTCCACGTCATCACCCAGAAGGGCCGCGGCTACCAGCCGGCCCTGGCCGACGACGCCGACCACTTCCACGCCGTCGGGGTCATCGACCCCGAGACGGGCGAGGCCCAGGCCACCTCCGGGGCGTCGTGGACCAGCGTCTTCGCCGACGAGGTGGTCGAGATCGCCGCCACGCGCCGCGACGTCGTGGGCATCACCGCGGCCATGCGGATCCCGGTGGGGCTGGAGAAGTTCGCCCAGGCCTTCCCCGAGCGCGTCTTCGACGTCGGCATCGCCGAGCAGCACGCCCTGACGTCGGCGGCCGGGATGGCCGCCGGGGGCCTGCACCCCGTCGTCGCCGTCTACGCCACCTTCCTCAACCGCGCCTTCGACCAGCTGCTGCTCGACGTGGCGCTGCACCGGGCCGGCGTCACCCTCGTCCTGGACCGCGCCGGGGTCACCGGCCCCGACGGCCCGAGCCACCACGGCGTCTGGGACCTCGCGATGTGCCGGCTCGTCCCCGGGTTGCGGCTGGCCGCCCCCCGCGACGCGCCGACGCTGCGCGAGGAGCTGCGCGAGGCCGTCGCCGTCGAGGACGCGCCCACGGTCGTGCGCTACAGCAAGGGCAAGGTCCCCGCGCCGATCCCGGCGATCGCCCGCGTCGGGCACGCCGACGTCCTGGAGGGCCCGGCCTGGGCCACCGGCGACGACGTCCTGCTCGTCGCGGTGGGCTCCCTCGTGCCGCGGGCCCTGGACGTCGCGGCGCGCCTGCGCGCCCACGGCGTCGGCGTCACCGTCGTCGACCCGCGCTGGGTCGTGCCCGTCGACGAGGCCCTCGTCGACCTCGCCCTCGGGCACCGCCACGTCGCGGTCCTGGAGGACGGCTGCGAGGTCGGCGGGTTCGGCTGGGCGCTGGCCGCCCGGCTGCGCGAACGCCACTGCCTCACGCCCGTGCACGTGTTCGCCCTGCCGCAGGAGTTCCTCGACGTCGGTGAGCGCGGCGCGATCCTCGACGAGGCCGGGCTCGCCCCGCAGGACGTCGCCCGCGCGATCGTCGAGGCCGTCGCCCAGGGCTCGGGTCAGCAGGTCCGCTCGAGCGAGGACCCCGAGGACGCCGCGTCCCCGACCTCGGGCGTCCCGCGCTCGGAGGAGTTCCCCTCCCGGTAGGCGTCGCGGCTCCCGGGCCGCCTCACTCCCGCAGGTCGACCGGTCCGTCGTGCACGGGGTACCCCGCCGCGACCCACGCCTCGACGCCGCCGATGAGGTCCGTCGTGCGGTGCAACCCGATGTCCCGCAACGACTTCGCCGCCAGTGACGAGCTGAACCCGTGCCGGCAGACCACGACCACCCGCAGGTCCGGCCCCGTCGCCTCCGGGATGCGCCAGGGCCACGCCGGGTCCAGCCGCCACTCCAGCACCGTCCGGTCGATGACGAGCGCGCCGGGGAACTCGCCCTGCTCCGCGCGGTGGGCGGGCGTGCGGGTGTCGACGACGAGGACGTCCCCGCCCGCCAGTTCGGCCGCCAGCCCGGCCGGCGTCAGCCGGTCCAGCCCGGCCCGGACCCGTTCCAGGTGCTCCTCGACGCTCACAGCAGGTCCCCCAGCCCGGCGGCCGCCCGGTCGAACTCCTCCGCCACCCCTTCGGCGACCAGGTCCACCGCCGGCCCCCACCCGTCGGCCGCCGCCCGCCGCAGCCCGTCGGCGTGCTCCTGCGCGCGCACGCGCACGGCCGCGACCACCTCGTCCTGCGCACCGGTCCACCTGTAGGCGGCGAGCAGGATCCCCAGCCGGCGGCGGTGCTCGGCCCGGTCCCGACCGTCCGGGCCCATCAGGGGGACCCAGCGCAGCGCGACGAACGCGAGGTCGCGCAGCGGCGGGGACGGGGCGAGCAGGTCCCAGTCGACGAAGCCGACGAGCTCACGGCGCGCGCGGTCCACCACGGCGTTGTACGGCGCCAGGTCCTGGTGGCCCAGGACCTGCCCGTCCTGCTCCCAGAACTCCCGCGAACCGTCGTGGAACGCCCGCAGCCACCGGCCGACGTCGGCGAGGAGCGCGTCGTCGAACACCCAGTCCGGCCAGGGGTCGGCCCCGCCGATCGTGCTGCCCGGCAGGTGCTCCCAGACCTCCCGGCCCGCCTCGTCCAGGCCGAGGGGGCGGGGGACCCGGTCGAAGCCGTGGTCGCGCAGGTGCTGCAGGAGCGCCTGGGCGGTGGGCGTCTGCGCCCCCGCCGCCTTGCGGACGGTGCGCCCGACCCGCACCGCACCGAGGTTCCTGCCCCCCGGCAGCGCGACCTCGGGTTCGGGGGCGAGGAACTCCTCGAGCAGGGTCCGGAAACTCCGCGGGTCGTCGCGCCAGGGGAAGTGGCGGGCCCCGGGCACCTGCACGAGCCGCCCGTGCGGGAAGAGGTCCGCGACCTGGCGCGCGACGTCCGGGGGACTGGCGACGTCGAGCTCCCCGGCGACCACCAGCGTCCGGCCCGGGAACCGGGCGAGCGCCGCGCGGGTGGCAGCGGGGTCGAACGCGCCGTCGGCCGCGAACTCCGCCGCCAGCGCCGGATCGGGGTCCTCGCCGGGGCGCCGGCCCGTGAACGGCCCGATCGCCTCGGCGTCGCCGGGTTCGGCCCGGCCGGAGGTGAGGCGCTGCAGCGCGGCCCAGGCGTCGCCGAACCAGGGTTCGGCGCGGCTCAGCCCGGCGGTGCGCAGCCGTGAGACCGCCGGGACGTCGATCCCCACCGCGAACACGCTCGGCGTGACGAGCACGAGGCGGTGCACCCGGTGGGCGAACCGCTCGAGGTAGCGCTGCACGACGTTCACGCCCGCCGAGTGCGCGACGAGGTCCACGACGGGCGGCCCGTGCACGGCCCGGACCTCCTCCAGCGCGTCGACGAGCTGGTCGCAGCGGCGGGCCGGGGCCCGGCGCAGGTCGGCGACGAGCGCCCCGTCGAGGGGGAAGTACGACGGGTCGAGCAGCGGGCCGCCCGGGACGAGCAGGACCGTCACGCGCCGTCCACCGCGAACCCGGTCCGCAGGGCGGCCAGCACCGTCGAACGCCGCACGGCGGCGGCCACGACGTCCGGGTCCGCCTCGCCCCCGAACCGCACCCGGGCGCCGGTGACCGTGCCGTCCTCGACCTCCACGTCGACGTGGACCTCGACGGTGTCCAGCCGCGGGTCGTGCGGGTCGTCGGCCACGTAGCGCAGGTCGTTGGCCAGGCAGCCCGCCAGGGCAAGCGCCAGGAGCTGGCCGCCGTTGAACCCCGTGCCGGTGCCGCCGGCGGCTCCCTCGGGACGGTCCACCACGAGCGAGTGCCCGCCGCAGCTGCCGATCGCGGTGGCGGTGCCGGCCACCGGCCGGGTGGTCGCGCTGATCGTCGTCATCCCCGCAGGATGGCGCGGGTCAGCGCTGCCCGGCCAGTGCGCGCAGCCGGCGACGGCGGCCCCGACCGGGCACCACGACCAGCAGGGCCCACGCCACGGCTCCGGCGACGCTCACCACCAGGGCGCTCGTGCGCGTGGTCGCGCTGTCCGGCCACCGGTGCACGAACCAGACCGTCAGCGCAGCGGTCAAGGTGCACCAGGCGAGGGCCCCGCCGCCGACGGCGGCCAGGGCCCGGCGCGATTGACGCACCCAACCGGCCGCGTACTCCACGGCCACGGGGGCCAGGGCGGGTTCGTCGGGCAGCCGACCCGCGGTCACGGCGCGGTGCACCGCCTCCTGCGTCGCCGCGTCGGGGGGCGTGCCGAAGCGGGCGACCACGGGTGGGTCGGTGTCCTCGGCGCGGTACAGCGACCCGACGGCCCCGCCGAGCACGGCGCCCACACCCACCAGCGCCCGTCCCCACTCGCCGAACAGGACGGCCACCAGCCCCACGACGGCGACGACGCGGCACAGCAGCTCCAGCAGTCCCCAGCGGGTCGGGCGGTGCCAGCGGCGCGGGGGCTGGTCCCAACGCCCCGGTGTCCCACCGCTCAGGCGGCGGCCTCGCGCTCGCGCACGGCGTGCTCGAGCATCTCGGCCAGCCGCCACGCCTCGGCCCGGGTGAGGTGGAAACCCATCTCGCGGTGCGTGCCGAGGCCGGAGTAGATCGCGATCCCGGACAGGTTCGGCTCGTGGCCGTCGTCCTCGATCACGCTCAGGCAGATCCACGGTTTGATGCCCGGGCGGAAGTGCGCCATCCGCATCGGCGGGACGTGCTTCTCACCCAGCAGGTAGGGCACGAGCATCCGTGCGTAGGCCAGGTCGTAGACCTCGGTGCGCCCCTCGGCGCGCAGGAAGACGTCGTTGCCGACGATGGACACCGACTCAGCGGCTGTGGCTCCGAGCTGCACCCGTCCATTTCAGCGGACGAACGGCCCCGTGTCACATTCGTTACCAAACCCCCACGAGCGCCGGGCGTGTCGCCGGGTCGTCGTCGCCGGTGGCGCGAGCGCACACCCGGCGCGGGCGGGTGAGCCGGGCTACTGGTTCTCCGCCAGCACGTCCTCCACGAGCCGGGGACTCGTCGGCGCGAGCGCCACCTCCTCGCGCGTCACGAGCACCGGCCGCCGGAAACCCCGCTCGGCGGGATTGCTCGCCATCCACGCCGCCCCCACGTAGGCGGGGTCGATGCGGGCCAGGTCGAACCAGCCGCGCGTCCGGTCCGGGACCGCGACCGCGCGCAGGACGTTGCCCGGGGTCCGGTCCGGCCCGGCGACGAGGTGCTCGCGCAGGGTCCGCGAGGCCAGCAGGGTGGGGACGTCGCAGCCGCCGACGGGCCGCAGGAGCCCGTCGGTCCGGCCACCGGCGTCGCGCAGCAGCCGCTGCACGACGAGCGCGCCGATCTCCTCCAGCCGCGCCAGGTCGGGCGCGGTCACGGCGCTGGCGTGCCCCGTGACGCGGGCCGAGACCACGGGGACCGGCAGGACCCGCTCGGACAGCCCCCGGGGGACGACGACCCCCATCCCCAGCCGCATCGCCCCGCCGAGGAAGACGGTGTGCGTCCACCCGGACTCCGGGTGGCGGTCGGCGCCGGCCGGGACCGCCAGCGGGACGAGACGGGCACCGTCGCGGTGCAGCTCCACGTGGGCGTGCAGGAGCTCGGAGACCCGCAGGCGGGCGACCTCCTCGGGGCTCTCACCCGCCGCCCGGGCGAGGTCGGCCCACTCCAGGGGCGTGCACCCGGGCAGGCGGACACCGTCGTCGTCCAGGTCCACGTCGAGGTCGTCCAGGACGCTCGTGGCGAGCACGCAGCGTCGCAGGAGAGCCCGGACGGGTGGCGACTGATCGGTGCTCACCCCACCGACCGTAGGCGACACCGCCTCCCGGGCCCCGGCATCGTCGCCCGGACGGCTCAGCGTGTCGCGAGGTGGAACCAGACCGTCTTCGCCGCGGGGGCGTCGTCGCGCGGCTGCGGCCACCCGTGCGACCCGTCGGTCCCCTCGACCCCGTCGTCGCTGCCGTAGACGCCCCACGCCGTCGCGAGCGCGTCGACCAGGGCGATCCCACGTCCGTCCACGGCCTGCGGCGTCTGCGGCAGCAGGCGCGGCCCGCTGCCCTCGCCGTCGGTGATGCCCACGAGGATGCCCTCGTCGTCGTGCGTCAACGACAGCGTCACCGGGGCGCGGCCGTGGTCGAGGGCGTTCTGGACGAGTTCGCTCGTGAGCAGCTCGGCGATCCACCGGCGCGCAGCGGGCAGGTGCTCGTCGGGGCAGTGGTCGCAGACCCAGTGCCGCGCCATCGCCGCGGCCGACAGGTGCGCGTCAAGGGTGAGACGTTCCACGTCCACCTCCGTCGACTCCTCGTCACCGCGTCGTGACCTGACGACGATGACGCACGACGCGCGCCCCGGCAAGGTGGAACGTGTCCCTGTCCGGAACTGTCTAGAACTCCTGGGCGACCTGGGGATCGGTGCCGGCCTCGACGGGGGTCTCGACGGTGGCCTCGGCCATGGCCCGCGCCACGGGAGCGCTCACGAGGTCCAGCTGCCACGCGCGGGCGCCGCGCGCCGCCAGCGCAGCCCGCACCCCGTCGGCGTCCAACGGCGACGGCGGGGCCCACACCACCCGCCGCAGCGCGTCCGGCTGCAGGAGGTTCTCCACCGGCAGCCCGTGCCCGGCGGCCAGGTCCGTCACCACCGCGCGCGCCGCGCTCAGCCGCGCCGCGGCCAGCGGGTCCTTGGCCGCCCAGGCCCGCGGCGGTGGCGGTCCGTCGCTGCGCGGGGTGTGGGCCGGCAGGTCGGCCTCGGGCAGCGCCGCCCCCCGGGCCACGGCCTCGAACCACACGTCCAGCCGCGAGCGCGACGCCCGGCCGGTGAAGCCCGGCGTCGCGGCCAGCGCCTGCGGCGTGCGCGGCACCGCCCGCGCCGCCGCCACGATCGCCGAGTCCGGCAGCAACCGGCCCGGGGAGGTGTCCTTCTGCCGGGCCTCGGCGTCCCGGGCCGACCACAGCTCCCGCACGACCGCCAGCTGCCGGCGCGAGCGCACCGCGTGCAGCCCCGAGACGCGCCGCCAGGGTTCGGCCGGCGGGGTCGGCGGGGGAGCGGCCGCGACGGCCGCGAACTCCTCCAGCGCCCACTGCAGCTTGCCCTGCGCCGCGAGGCGCTCGGCGAGCACGTCGCGCAGGCGCACGAGCACCTCGACGTCGAGGGCCGCGTACGTCAGCCACGGTTCGGGCAACGGCCGCGTCGACCAGTCCACCGCCGAGTGCTCCTTGGCCAGCCGCAACCCCAGCAGCTCCTCGACGACCGCCCCCAGACCCACCCGCGGCAGGCCGGCGATGCGCGAGCCGAGTTCGGTGTCGAACAACGACGTCGGCCGCATCCCCAGCTCGGCCAGGCACGGCAGGTCCTGGTTGGCCGCGTGCAGCACCCACTCGACGCCCTCCAGCGCCGCGCCCAGCGCCGACAGGTCCGGCAGCGCCGCCGGGTCGATCAGCGCCGTCCCCGCGCCCTCGCGGCGCAGCTGGACCAGGAACGCGCGCTGCCCGTACCGGTACCCCGACGCCCGCTCGGCGTCCACGGCCACCGGCCCGGACCCGGCCGCGAACGCGGCGACCACCTGCGCCAGCGCGGCCTCGTCGGTCACGACCGGCGGCAGACCGCCGGAGGGTGCCGACAGCAGCGGGAGCTCAGGCTCGTCGACCTGGTCCGGCTCTGTCGGCGTCGAAGTCACCGCCCCACCGTACGGGACCCCCCAGGTGGGGCGGCGCAGGACCAGCGGTGTCGCTCCCGGCCGTCGCGGCCGACCACCTCGACCGCGGGCCCGCGGCATCCGGGCGCGAGGAGGGGAACGAGGACGGGAACGACGAACGCCGCCCACCGGGGGGGGTGGGCGGCGCGTCGGGCGACGGGGGTCGCGGACCTACTGGATCACTCCGGCGCGCAGCGTGATGGCCACCATCTCGGCGCGGTCACCGGTGCCGAGCTTGCGGGCGATGCGGGCCAGGTGGCTCTTGACCGTCAGCGCGGACAGCCCCAGCAGGGCGCCGGTGTCCTTGTTCGAGCGGCCGTCGGCCACGTGCTGCAGCACCTCGACCTCGCGCTCGGACAGCGAGTCCACGCCGTTCTCCCCGCCGCGGCCCTCGAACCCGACACCCTCGGGCCGGGTGGTCACCAGGTAGCAGCGCACCCCGGCCGCGACCGCGCCGCGCACCGCGAACGGGTCCGCGTTCGAGGACAGCACCACGCAGCGGTTCCAGCCCGCCGAGCGCAGCTCGGAGACCAGCTGGGCCCCCGAACCGTCGGGCAGACCCGCGTCGGCGATGAACAGCGCGCGCGGGCCGGTGCGGGCCATCGCCCGCGCCTGGGCCACGCTCGTGGCGTGCTCGACGTTCACGGCGCCGAGCATGCGCAGCGTGCGCGTCACGGATTCGCGCACCGCGGGGTCCGCGACGGCGACCAGGGCCGCGAAGCGGCCGAGACGGGAAGGTACGGCCATCCCGGGGCGTTCGACGAGCGCAGTCACCGTCGTCCTCCTGCAGGCGAAAGGGCGCGCCCCTCGCGGGCACGCCTCTGGTTGCTGAGGAGGTGATCGGCCACCCGGGGGGTGGTCTTGAACGATTCGCGCGTGTTGGTGTCCCAGCCGTTGCCCGCGCCGTCCGCCGGGAGCGGTCAGCGGGTGCGGCGACCGAGGGAGGCGACGCCGTCCGGCAGGGGCGGCAGACCCGCCACCGTGCACACCAGCTCGCCCCACGCGCGCAGGTGGGCGGGCAGCTGGTCGGGGTCCTGCGGCGTCCACGACGCCCGCAGCTCCACGTCCACCGACGCCTCCCGGTCGGCCAGCGCGCCGTAGCCCTCCGAGAGCACCCGCGTGACCGTCCCGCCGACCTCCGAGGCCAGGGCCCCGGCCCCGGCGAGCCCGTCCTCCAGCCACGACCAGCCCACCGCACCCAGCATCGGGTCCGCGCCCAGCTCGGCCTCCAGGTCGGCCCGGGCGTAGGTCACGACGCGGAACGGCCCACCCCACTCCTGCGGGGAGGAGGGGTCGTGCAGCAGGATGAAGCGCCCCGTCGCGAGCTCGTCGCCGTCGACCACGACGTCACCGGCCACCGCCCACGCGTGCGGGGCGATCCGCGCCGGGGCCGGCACCTCGGTCAGCACGACCTCCGAGCGCAGGCGGACCTCGCGCACCGCCGCCACCGCCGCCTCGAAGGCTGACGGGAGGACGGGCGCAGCCGGTCCCGGTCGTCCTCGGCGCACGCTCACGGCAGCGAGCGTAGGCACGCACGCCCCGGTCGAGGCGCTGCCACGCCGTGGGAGCATCGCTCGCGTGAACTCGCCCTACCTGCACGCCGCCCGTGGCGGGACCACCCCCTCCAGGACCCCCGTGTGGTTCATGCGCCAGGCCGGGCGCTCCCTGCCGGAGTACCGCCGGGTGCGGGCCGGGACGACCATGCTGGAGTCCTGCCGCCGCCCCGAGCTGGTCGCCGAGATCACCCTGCAGCCCGTGCGGCGCTACGACGTCGACGCCGCCGTCTTCTACTCCGACATCGTCGTGCCCCTGGAGGCCGCCGGCGTCGGCGTCGAGATCGTCCCCGGCACCGGCCCCGTGATCGCCGAGCCCGTGCGCACCCGCGCCGACCTCGACCGCATCCCCGAGCTGTCCCTGGAGCAGCTGCAGCACGTCACCGACGCCGTCCGGCTCACGACGGCCCAGTTGGGCGACGTCCCGCTCATCGGGTTCGCCGGGGCCCCCTTCACCCTCGCCAGCTACCTCGTCGAGGGCGGCCCGTCCCGGGACCTGCTGCGCACCAAGGCCCTCATGCACGCCGACCCGCAGCTGTGGCACGACCTCGCCGCCCGCCTGGCCCGGATCACCGGGACCTTCCTGCGCGCGCAGGTCCTGGCCGGCGCCTCGGCGGTGCAGCTGTTCGACTCCTGGGTGGGCTCGGTGCCGCTGACCACCTACACCGACCTCGTGGCCCCCCACTCGGCCGCCGCCCTCGCCCACGTCGCGGACCTCGACGTGCCCCGCACCCACTTCGGCACCGGCACCGGTGAGCTCCTGGGCGCCATGGCCGCCATCGACGGCGGCGTCGACGTCCTCGGCGTCGACTTCCGCGTGCCCCTCGACGTCGGCGCCGCCCGCGGCCGCGCGGGCGCCGGGCGCCCCGTCGCCGTGCAGGGCAACCTCGACCCGGCCCTGCTGTTCGCCCCCTGGGACGTCCTGCGCGCCGACCTGCACCGCATCCTCGCCGAGGGCGAGCGCGCCGGGGCCGGGCACGTCGTCAACCTCGGCCACGGCGTGCCGCCCACCGCCGACCCCGACGTCCTGCAGCGCGTCGTCGAGGAGGTCCACGCGTGGCGGGGATGACCCCCCGGGCCGTCCCGCGGGTCGTTCCCCGGGTCGTGGTCGTCGGCGGTGGCCTGTCCGGTCTCGTCGCCGCCTGGGAGCTGTCGGGCGGCCTCGACGACGGCCACGGCCTCGACGTCGCGGTCGACGTCGAGGTCCTGGAGGCCTCCCCGGTCCTCGGCGGGGTCCTGCAGCGCGCCGACGTCGGCGGCCTCACCGTCGACCTGGGCGCCGAGTCCATGCTCGCGCGCCGTCCCGAGGGCACCGACCTGGCCGGTGAGCTCGGCCTCGACCTCGTCCACCCCGCCACCACGCGCGCCGCCGTGGCCACCGGGACCGGTCTGCGCCCCCTGCCCGCCGGGACCGTCATGGGGGTGCCCCGCAGCGCGGAGTCGGTCCGCGACCTCCTGCCCGCCGCCGACGCCGACCGCGTCGCGGCCGAACCCGAGCACCCCGCCGAGCCCCTCGCGCACGACGTCAGCGTCGGGGACTACGTCGCCGACCGCGTCGGGGACGCCGTCGTGGACCGCCTCGTCGAGCCCCTGCTCGGCGGGGTCTACGCCGGCCACGCCCGGCGGCTGTCCCTGCAGGCCACCGTGCCGGCCCTGTGGGCCCACGCCCGCCGCGGCGGCTCGCTCCTGCGCGGGCTCGGACCGGCGCCGCAGGTCACCGGGCCCGTCTTCGCCGGCCTCGACGGCGGCCTGGCCCGCCTGCCGCTGGCCCTGGCCGACCGGCTGCGCGCGCGCGGCGTCACGCTCCGCACCGGCACCGGCGTCACCCGCCTGGAGCGCACCCCCACCGGCTGGCTCGTCGACGGCCGCCCGGCCGACGCCGTCGTCCTCGCGGTGCCCGCCCCCGCCGCCGCGCGGCTGCTGGGCACCGCCGTGCCCGCCGCGGCGGCCGAGCTGGGCGCCGTCGAGACCGCGAGCATGGTCATCACCGCGCTCGCCGTCCCCGCCGCCGACCTCGTCGGTCTGCAGGGCTCGGGGGTCCTCGTCCCGCCCGTCATCGCGGCCGCCGAGGGCTTGCGCGCCAAGGCGTTGACCCTGTCGGGCAACAAGTGGGACTGGGTGGGGCACCAGAGCCCGGACCTGGCCGTGCTGCGGGTCTCGCTGGGGCGGGCGGGGGAGACCGAGGCCCTGGAGGCCGACGACGCCGACGTGCTGCGCTGGGCCGCGGCCGACGCCGGCCAACTGCTGGGCCGCGACCTGCACCCCGTCGACCACGCCGTCGTCCGCTGGGTCGACGGCCTGCCCCAGTACGCCGTGGGGCACCTGGACCGGGTCGCGAGGATCCGCTCGGCCGTCGCGGCCGCCGGTCACCTGGCGCTGTGCGGGTCGGTCCTCGACGGCGTCGGCGTGCCCGCCTGCATCGGCGCGGCCCGTCGCGCCGCACGGGAGGTCGCCGCCGGGCTCGCGGGGCGCTGAGGGAGAATCGCCGCATGTCCGAGCACGCAGCACCCACCGCCGACCAGATCAACGACACCATCGCCTACACCATGTGGTCCGTCTTCGCCGTCGAGACCACCCTGGGCGAGGCCGACCGGGCCGCCTACGCCCAGGAGGTCCAGGACCTGCTCGACGAGCTCACCGGCAAGGGGCTGGTCGTCCGCGGCCTGTACGACGTCGCCGGTCTGCGCGCCGACGCCGACCTCATGTTCTGGTGGTACGCCCCGACCGTCGAACTGGTCCAGGAGGCCTACCGCCGCTTCCGGACCACCCGCCTCGGCAAGCACCTGACGCCCGTCTGGTCCGTCGTCGGGCTGCACCGCCCCGCCGAGTTCAACCGCGGCCACGTCCCGGCGTTCATGTCCGGGGAGGAGGCCCGCGACTACATGAGCGTCTACCCGTTCGTGCGCTCCTACGACTGGTACCTGCTGCCCGAGGACGAGCGCAGGAAGATGCTGCGCGACCACGGACTGGCGGCGCGTCCCTACGAGGACGTGCGGGCCAACACGGTCTCCGCGTTCGCCCTGGGCGACTACGAGTGGATCCTCGCCTTCGAGGCCGACGAGCTGCACCGCATCGTCGACCTCATGCGCGAGCTGCGGAACACCGAGGCCCGACGCCACGTCCGCGAGGAGGTCCCGTTCTTCACCGGGCCGCGGGTCGAGCTGGGGGAACTGGTCTCCACCCTGCCCTGACCCCGGCCCGGCCGCGGACCGAGCGGGGTCCGCTCAGACCTGGCGGTAGTCCTGCTCGGAGTCGAGCTCCGCGCCCGAGGAGGCGTCCACGTCGGGCTCCTCCTGGGCGAGGCGCTCCTCGAGCGTCTCGTCGTCCCGGTCGCCGTCGGCGATGATCTCGGCGGTGAAGCTGCTCAGGTGGTTCTCCGGCTCCCACCCCTGGTCGTCCTGGTCGTCGCGCATGAGCGTGTCGTTCGACAGGACCTCGGGGTCGTCGGCCGAGGGGGAGGCGTCCGAGTCGACCTGCTGGAGGTCGGGGTCCGCCAGCGGGTCGACGTCGGGGTCACGGGGTTCGTAGGGCTGCTCGCTCATGCAGCCCAGCCTGCCTCAGGCCTGCGTGGGCCGCAGGGTGAGGCTGATCGAGTTGATGCAGTACCGCTGGTCCGTGGGGGTCGGGAAACCCTCGCCCTCGAACACGTGCCCCAGGTGCGAACCGCACGTGGCGCAGCGCACCTCCACGCGGCGCATGCCCAGGGAGTCGTCCTCGAGCAGTTCCACGGCCGAGGAGTCCTTGGGGTCGTAGAACGCCGGCCACCCGCAGTGGGCGTTGAACTTCTCGTCGCTGGTGAACAGCTCGGCCCCGCACGCGCGGCACGCGTACACGCCCTCGGTCTCGGTGTCCTCGTACTCGCCGGTGAAGGGGCGCTCGGTGCCGGCCTGGCGCAGCACGTGGTACTCCATCGGGTCCAGCTGGGCGCGCCACTGCTCGTCGGTCTTCGTGACGTCGTAGGTCTTGCGGCTGGTCTCGGGCGTGTGCGCAGTCATGTCAGGTCCAACCTCTCCGGGGGGGCGGGTGTTCCGTCACCCCAGCCGCGTCGTGCCGGCGTAGACGTGCAGGACGGGCACGCCGAGGGTGTCGCGGGCCTTGGAGGCCCAGTCGGCGTGGAAGGTGTCCTCGACCGCGTGCGGGCGGGTCACGACGACGAGCTCGCGCGCGTCGGGCTCGTCGGCCAGGGCCCGGCGCACGGCCGGCAGCGGGTCGTCGTCGGTGGTGCGCCCCTCGGCCGTCAGGCCCTCGGCCCGCAACGCCTCCAGCGTCGCCCGCAGGGCCGCCTCGGCGTCGGCGCGGGCCGCGTCGGCGCTCGGCTGCCCGGCGCGCAGGTCCGCGACCGCCTCCCGGAACTCGCCCAGGCTCACGTGGTCCAGGACGTCGGCGAGCAGGTTGCGGCGGGAGTCGGCGGGCACCAGCACGAGGTGGCGCACGTCCTGGCCCTCGGCGCGCTCGGCGGCGTGCAGCGCGGCGACGTTGCGGGCGTCGACGTCCCCGAAGGCCTCCTCGGTCAGGACGACGACGGTCCAGGGCTGGGTGTCTGCGGTCGGCACCCTGGCGACGATATCGGGGGCGCTCGCGGGCGGGCGCGCGGTGTCGGGCAGGATCGGGGCGTGATCAGCACCGCGCCGCTGCGCTGGGCCGCCCCCGCGGCCCTCTTCGGCGCGGCCGGGCTCGCCCACCTGCTGCGGCCCGCCGGTTTCGACGCCATCGTCCCCCGGGCCCTGCCCGGGCGCGCGCGCACCTGGACGAACGTCTCCGGCGCCCTCGAACTGGCCCTGGCGCTGGGGTTCACCGTCCCCGCCGCCCGGCCCGCGACCGCGCGCGCCGCCGTCGCCCTCCTGCTCGCCGTCTGGCCCGCCAACGGGCAGATGGCGCTCGACGCCTGGCGCGGTGGGTCCGGGGTGCGCCGGGCCGTGACCACCGCGCGGCTGCCGCTGCAGGTCCCGCTGATCCGGCTCGTCGCGCGGGCCGGCCGGTGAACGGGCGCCGCGCCGCGCTCGTGGGGGCCGTGGCCACGACCGCCGCCGCGACCGTCACCGGCGCCGTGCTGACCGCGACGGCGGTCTCCTTCGCCCGGGCGGTCGTCACCCCGCGCCGGCACAAGCCCGACGACGTCGAGGTCCTGCAGGTCGGGCCCCGCCGCGTCGTCCTGTCGGCCACCGCCGACTCGGTCGTCCCGGGCCGCTACGGCGTGTGGACCGACGGCGGCCGGGGGCACTTCCGCGTCGGGCGGGTCCTGGAGGTCACGCCCGAGCGCGTCACCCGGGAACTGCTGGGCGTCGACGCGGGGACCCCGGCGCCGGGGCACGCGCGGTGGAACCAGTACTACTACGCCGGCGACCCCACCACGGCGCTCGGGCTCGAGCACGAGGACCTGACGATCACCAGCGCGGTGGGCGACCTGCCCTGCTGGTTCGTGCCGGCCCCCGCCGCGGGGGGCGCGGCGGAGCAGGAGGACCGGGACACCTGGGCGCTCCTCGTCCACGGTCGCGGCGCCACCCGCGAGGAGGCGCTGCGCGCGATCCCCGTCCTGCACGGCCTGGGCCTGCCGTGCCTGGTGCCGAGCTACCGCAACGACGCCGAGGCCCCCGAGGCGAGACCCGGCCGGTACGGGCTGGGCGACACCGAGTGGCGCGACGTCGAGGCCGCCGCGCGACACGCCCTGGACCACGGGGCCCGCCGGCTGCTGGTCGTCGGGTGGTCGATGGGCGGGGCGATCCTGCTGCAGTTCGTGGCCCGCTCGGACCTGGCCGGCACGGTCGTCGCCCTCGTGCTCGACGGCCCCGTCGTCGACTGGTACGACGTCCTGGACCACCAGGCGCGCCGGCGGGGGGTGCCGATCCGGCTGGGGCGCTACGGGTTGCAGCTCCTCGGGCACCCGCTCGGGCGGCGCCTGGTCGGCCTCGAGGGGCCGGTGGACCTGCGGACGATGGACTGGGTGACGCGCGCGGAGGAACTCCTCCTGCCGGTCCTGCTGCTGCACTCCGACGCCGACGACTACGTGCCGTCGGGTCCCTCGCAGCGGCTGGCGCAGGCCCGCCCCGACCTGGTGACGTACGTCGCGAGCAGCACGGCGCGGCACACCAAGGAGTGGAACGTCGACCCCGCGCGCTGGGAGTCGGAGGTCGCCGAGTTCGTCAGGTCGAAACTGGAGGTCGTCCCGTGAGCGTCGCGCAGGCCCTGTGGACCACCGGACCCGGCCGGGCCGAGCTCCGCGAGGAGTTCCTGCCCGTCATCGGCGCCGCCGACGTGGAGGTCCGCACCGAGTTCTCCGCCGTGAGCCGGGGGACCGAGGCGCTGGTGCTGTCCGGGGGTGTTCCCCCCAGCCAGCACGACGCCATGCGCGCCCCCTACCAGTCCGGGGAGTTCCCCTACCCGGTGAAGTACGGGTACCTGTCCGTCGGGGTCGTCGAGCAGGCCGGCCCGCGCGCGCAGGACCTCGTGGGGCGCAGGGTGTTCTGCCTGCACCCGCACCAGGACCGCTACGTCGTGCCCGCCTCGGCGGTGCTGCCCGTCCCGGCCGGTGTCCCCGCCGGGCGGGCCGTGCTGGCGGGGATGCTGGAGACCGCGGTCAACGGGGTGTGGGACGCGCAGCTGGGCATCGGCGACCGGGTCAGCGTCGTGGGCGCCGGGGTGCTGGGCCTGCTCGTGGCGACGCTGGCCGCCCGGGTGCCCGGCACCGACGTGGAGGCCGTCGACGTGCGCACCGAGCGCGCCGGGACCGCCGAGCGCCTCGGGTTCCGGCTGGTGGCCCCCGACGACGCCCGCCGCGAGCGCGACGTCGTGCTGCACACCAGCGGGACGGGGCCCGGGCTCACGACCGGGTTGCAGCTGCTGGGCGACGAGGGGCTGCTCACCGAGCTCAGCTGGTACGGCGACCGCACGGTCGAGGTCGGGCTGGGCGAGGGGTTCCACGCGCGCCGCCTGACCATCCGCGCCTCCCAGGTGGGGCGCGTCCCCCCGGCGCGGGCGCCGCGCTGGACCACCCGCCGCCGGCTGGCCCTCGCCCTGGACCTGCTCGCCGACGAGACGTTCGACGCGCTGCTCGACGGCGTCAGCCCGTTCGCGGAGGCCGCCGAGGTGCTGCCCCGGGTCGCGGCCGCCGGCGGGGACGCCCTGTGCCACCGCTTCAGCTACTGATCCCCTGGTGATCCCCGCCTCGAGAGGAGTCCGTCCGTGTACTCGCTGACCGTCCGGGACCGCGTCATGGTCGCCCACAGCTTCACGGGGGAGGTGTTCGGCCCGGCGCAGCGCCTGCACGGGGCGACGTTCGTCGTGGAGGCCACGTTCCGCCGTTCCGCGCTCGACGCCGACGGGCTCGTCGTCGACATCGGGGTGGCCTCGCGGGTGCTGCGCGAGGTGCTGGCGCAGCTGGACTACCGCAACCTCGACGACGTGCCGGAGCTCGCGGGCCGCAACACCACGACGGAGTTCCTCTGCGGCTGGATCGCGGGTCGGCTGGCCGAGGCGCTGCCCGCGACGGGGCTGGAGCAGATCTCGGTGCTGCTGCGCGAGTCCGACGTCGCGTGGGCCGCGTACGACGTGACGCTGTGACGTCCCCGACGCCGTGAGGTTCCTCCTGGCCCCGGACCTGTCCGCCCCGACGGGCGGCAACCGCTACGACCGGGAACTGCTCGACCGGGTCGAGGGCCTCACCCACGTCCGGGCGCAGGACCCGGACCGGTTGCCCGAGCTGCCCGCCGGGTCCACCGTGCTGCTCGACGGCCTGGTCGCCTCGGCGTTCCCCGACGCCCTGGCCGCCCACGCCCGGCGGTTGCGGCTCGTGCTGCTGGTGCACCTGCTGCGGGCCGACGACGACCGTCCCGGGCTGCTGGCCGACGAGGTGCGCTCGCTGCGCCTGGTGGACACCGTCGTGGTCACCAGCCGCAGCTCGGCGCGGCGGGTCCGCGAGGTCGCCGGCGTCGAGGCGGTCGTCGCCGAACCGGGGACGGACCCGGCGCCGCCCTCGGCCGCCCGGGGGGCCCACCGGCTCCTGTGCGTGGGGACGGTCGGTGAGCGCAAGGGCCAGCGGCTGGTCGCCGAGGCCGTGCAGCGGCTGGGGGCGCCGTGGAGCCTGCGGTGCGCGGGGCGGGTCGAGGAGGGTTTCACCGCCTCCGGCACGCGGTTGCTGGGGCCGGTCGAGGGAGTTGCGCTGCAGCGCGAGTGGGACCGAACCGACCTGCACGTCCTGCTGTCGGCGGCCGAACCGTACGGCATGGCCGTCGCCGAGGGGCTGCGCCGGGGAGTTCCCTCGCTCGTCTCGGCGGAAGGGGAACTCCCCTCCCTGGTCGCCGACGCCGGGCTCGTCGTGCCCCGCACGGTGGACGCCGTGGCCGACGCGTTGCGGGGGTGGTCCGCCGACGCGCGGGTGCGGCACCGGTTGCGGCGCGCGGCGCTCGCCAGGAACCTGCCGACGTGGGCGCAGACCGCGCAGACCGTGGAGAGGGTGCTGTGAACGAGCTGGAGAACTTCGACCCCGACTGGCTGGCGCTGCGCGAACCCGCCGACCACGCGGCCCGGTCGCGCCGGCTGGAGGAACTCCTCGCGGCGCGGTGCGCGGGGGCGGCCCGGCTGCGGATCGTCGACCTCGGCGCGGGGTCCGGGTCCACGTACCGGCACCTGGCGCCCCGGCTGGTCGAGCTCGGGGTGGACGCCGAGCAGGACTGGCTGTTCGTCGACCACGACGAGGCCCTGCTCGCGCGCGCCCCGGGAGGGGTGCGGACGGCGCGCCTGGACCTGGGCGACCGGGAGGCGTTGCGCACCGCGCTGTCCGGGGCCGACCTCGTGGTGGGCTCCGCGCTGCTCGACGTGCTGCCCGCCGAGGTCGCCACCGTCCTGGTGGAGGAACTGTCGGCCCTCGACCCCCGCCCGGTGGTGCTGTTCGCCCTGACGGTCTCCGGCGGTGCCGAGGTGGAACCTCCGGCGTCGGGGGTGGCGCAGGCGTTCGACGCCGACCAGCGCTCCCGCGGTCTGGGTCCGGACGCCACCGGGTTCGTCGCGGACCGGTTCGCCGAGCGGGGCTGGGCGGTCGAGCGGGAGGCGACCCCGTGGCGGTTGTCCGCCTCCCCGCTGCTGTCGGCCTGGGCCGCCGGCTGGTTCGGGGCCGCGGGGGTCCCCGTGCCGGACGTGGTGAGCGCCGTCGTCCCCCACGAGGACCTGCTGGCCCGGTAGTTCCCCGTCGGGGGCTCCGGGGTCGCAGGACCGCAGCGGTGACGTCGGGGTCCCGCAGGGCGGGGCCGGCGTCAGGCCCCGGCCTGGGGGGTCGGCTTGGGGGTCAGGGTGCGGAAGCCCGAGGAGTGCCAGACGAGGGGTTCGGTGTCCGGGGCGGTGCCGGAGGCGTGGACCTGCAGCAGGACCACGTCGTGGTCGCCGGCGGGGAACTGGGAGTGGATGGAGGTCTCGATCCAGACGGGGGCGCCGTGGATGAAGTTCGCGCCGGAGTCGGTCGTCGTGGTCTCGATGCCGGCGAAGCGGTCGGCGGCCTTGGAGGCGAGCTGGCGGGCGGCGAGGTCGTGGGCCTCGCCCAGGACCGAGACGCCGATGCGGCCGCCGGCCTCGGCGGCCTGCTTCAGCTTGGGCCAGCTGGTGGAGGTGTGCTGGACGGCGAACAGGACCAGCGGGGGGTCCAGGGAGATGCCGACCTGGAAGGAGGAGGCGACCAGGACGACCGGCTCGCCCCCGACGACGGCCGACAGCGCCGCGACACCGGTCGGGAACAGCGCGAACGTCGTGCGCAGCGCCAGGGGGTCGTCCGCGAACGGGACCAGGGTGGGGGTTCCAGGATCGGTGTGCAGGTCGGTCACGGCAGGTGTCCTTTCGGGTGGTCGGACGACGTCGGGTGGTCGGGAGCTGTCGGGTGGACGGCGTGGAGCAGGTCGTCGGTGGTGGGGTAGGCCCACAGCACCTGCCCCAGGGACAGTCCGGTGCGCTCGGCGACGTCGGCGTGCGAGGGCTGCTCGTGGTGCAGCAGTCCTCGGCGGCGCAGGTCGTCGACGGCGTCGGCGACGAGACGCGCTCGTCGTTCCTCGCGCCGGGAACGGAGGTGGGCCAGTTCCGCGGCCCGTTCGATCGCGGCGGCTGCGGGGTCGGCGCGCACGGCGCGGCGGTGGGGAGAGCGGTGCACCGGTCGGCGACGGCCGGCGTGGGGGCCTGTGGGGGGCCTCACCGCGGCCGGGCCCGGTCAGAGCGGGCCCGGCCGGTCAGCAGGTGGCCCAGACCGGTCTCGTGGGCCCAGCGCCGGGTGTCCTGCACGTCGCGGTGCAGCTGCTCGACCAGTTCGGTCGACCCGCTGTAGCGGCGCTGGGGCCGCAGCCTGACGTGCAGGTCGATCTGCACGCGGCGCCCGTACAGGTCGCCGTCGAAGTCGAGGAGGTTGGCCTCCAGCAGCCGTTCGCCGTCCTTGCCGTAGTAGGTGGGGCGGTGTCCGACGGAGACGGCGGCGACGTGCAGGGTGCCGGGGGTCCCGTCCGGGGCGGGGTCCAGGAGCACCGTGCCGGCCCACACCCCGTCCTGCAGGGCGTGGTGGGGGACCGCCACGTTGGCGGTGGGGAAACCCAGCAACCGGCCGCGCTGGTCCCCGGGGACGACGACCCCGGTCACGACGTCGGTGCGGTCGATCGCCGGGGCGGTCGAGGGTGTGCTCACCGGTTCTCCTTCCTGGTCCTCGGGTGGAGAGCTCTTCTCCTGCAGCGGTGGTGCACCGCGCGCGAGGCACGGTCGGTGGGAGGACCCGCGGTTCCTACTCGCGTGTCGACGTGGCGGCGGCGACGGTCTGCGCCGCGAAGGCGCGGATCCGCGCGTTGGCCGCCTCCGCGAGCGGGTGCGGCGTTTCGATGAACGCGTGGTCCGCGCCGGGGTAGAGCTCGATCTGGGAGTTCCCGCCGGCGGCGAGCCAGCGGCAGTGCATGAACATGGAGTCGTCGAGCATCGCGTCGAGGGTTCCCACCGTGAACAACGCGGGAGGCAGGCTGGTGAGGTCGGCGTAGAGGGGCGAGAGGTCGCTGCCTCGTCGCAGGCCGGCGTCCGGCGCGTAGTTGTCGACGATGCGCGCGATGCCGGTCGCTTTCAGGACCCCCTCGCGGGCGAGCGTCTGGCTGGGCGTCATCGTCGAGTCGAAGACACCGAAGCTCAGCGCCGCGCCGCGGAAGGGGATGGTGAGCCCGCGCTCGCGCAGGCGCAGCATCGTCGCGACGGACAAGAGCGCGCCGGCCGATTCACCGGCGATGAGCAGCAACTCGGCCCCGAACCGCTCCACGGCGTGTTCCATCAACCAGATCGCCGCGGCCTCGCAGTCGTCCCAGGCCGCTGGGTAGGGATTCTCGGGTGCGAGCCGGTACTCCACGCTGACGCAGGTCACCTGTACGGCGTCCGCGATCTGCTCGAGCCAGACGTCCTGCCCTGCGGCACTGCCCAGCACGAACCCGCCGCCGTGGACGTGCAGCAGCACACCGCGCGGGTTCTCGGCGGGTACGACGTGCAGCGAGGGACCGCCGTCGACCTGCAGGTCGTACGAGCGCGGCGACGGCGGCGGCTTGGGCATGAAGCCCCCATCGCGAGCACTCTCCACACCCACCTCGAAGAGGTCGGGGGCGCCGGCCAGAACCGCGGCCGAGGCTGCGTTGAACCGGGCGACGTCCTCGGAGATCGCAGCCGGTCCGAAGGCGTCGGCGCTGATGCCGGTCATCGCCACGTGGATGTGCGGAAAGGCGCACGGTAGGTCGTCATCGCTTCGAACTCCATCGTTCTGCGCTCGACCCCGAGCGCCTCGTCGTACGGGAACCCTCGCTCCGCCCTGCTGGTCAGTGCTGTTGAGCACCTGCGGCGAGTTTGATCGTACAAGCTATCTCACGATAAGACAATCCATGTCATTATTTGCGACTCACGCAGTGGAGCGAGGAGACGGTGGATGAGTCAGGACTGGTTGACCCCGCATCGCGGAGCACCACGGCCGGTACGGCCCGTGTCGCCGGGTGACACAGCGGTGGTGACCGGAGGCGCCAGCGGCATCGGCCTCGGCATCGCCGAGGCGCTCCTCGATCGAGGACTCAACGTCGTCATCGCCGATGTGCGCGGCGACCACCTCGAGCACGCGGGTGACCGTCTGCGCCACCACGGTGCACGGTTGCAGGCCCAGCGGCTCGACGTGAGCGATCCGGAGCAGTGGAGACGGGTCGCCCAGGTCGTCGTCGAACGCTTCGGCGGGATCGACCTGCTCTGCCTCAACGCCGGCATCGGCGTGCTGGGGACCATCCTGCGCAGCAGCCGGGCCGACTGGCACTGGCTGCTGGGCGTCAACCTCGCCGGCGTGACGAACGGCGTCGAGGCGGTGCTGCCGGCGATGCGGGCCAGGGGATCGGGTGGGCGCATCCTGGCGACCTCCTCGGCCGGTGGTCTCGTGGTGGCCCCCGACGGTGGCGTCTACTCGGCATCGAAGTTCGGCGTGGTCGCGCTCATGGACTGCCTGCGCGCAGAGCTCGCGCCGGACGGCATCGGTGTCACCACGCTCTACCCCGCCGGGGTGAACACGAACATCCACGATCACGAGACGATGCGGCCGCCGGCCTTCGCCGACAGCGGCGTCCGCGGGAACGACGAGGAGCTGCACCAGCAGCAGGAGGCGGCCCGCCGCGTGCTCGCCCGGGCTGCCGATCCCGCCGACGTCGGCAGGCGCGTCCTCGCCGCACTCGACCGGTCCGCGTCCCACGTCTTCACCGACGGCGGGATCCGATCCGTCCTCGAGCTGCGGCGGGACGCGCTGAGGCGAGCCGCGGCCCCCAGCACGCACCGCATGTCGCTCCGGGAGCGGCAGCGGATCCTGGTGGCGGAGCCGGACGGGCCGACGGCAGTCCCTCGGCTGCTGCGCGACCTCGGTCATGCGGCAGAGGTGCTCGACGTGATCGCGATCGACGGGGAAGCGGACGACCCGGCGCGCCTGAGCGCCGCACGGCAGGACGCATCGAGCGTGGTGGTCGCGCTCGACTCGTTCGCCGAGGGTGGCATCGCGGCGGTCGACTGGGTCGAGCAGGTGCACGAGCGGGTGCAACGGTGCTTCACCACTCTTCGTGGACTGGTCCCGCAGCTGGTGGAGCGGCCGGAAGGAGGCCGTGTCGCGATCGTGCTTCCGGTCAGCGCGCTGTCCGCGGATCCCGGTCGGTGCGCCGACTCGGTGAGCGGCCGGACGGTGCTCGGGCTCGCAGAAGGACTCAGGGCCGAGCTGCTGGGCGGCGGGGTCCTCGTGTCCGTCGTGCTGGCGGGGGACGACGAGCCCGACGATGCTCTGGCGGACCGCATCGACCGGGCGGTCGCGGACGGTCCGATGTACTCCCTGCCTCCCTCGTTCACGTCCGCACGGATCGACGAGATCTTCGCGCCGTGGCTCGACGAGCTGTCGCGGACCATCTCCGATGTCGCGCTGCCGCCGCTCGGCCCGCAGGGCGAGGTGTACCGGGAGGCTGCGGCTGGTCAGCAACTCGCCGAAAAAAAGCATTGATTGTCACGATGTGACGGACTACTCTCAGGATGCGCGGTCGGATGGCGCGCGCGGGTCATTGACGATCTAGAGGAGTGAGTCATGCACGTTGGCATCGCGACCGGCTTCCAGCACCAGAGCGGCGACGAGATCGACGACCGGACGTTCATCAAGGACGACCTCGAGATGGCGATCGAGGCCGAGGACCTGGGCTTCGAGTCGATCTGGGTCACCGAGCACCACTTCTCGAACTACTCGATCTCGCCCTCACCGCTGCAGGAGCTCGCCTACCTGGCCGGCCGTACCAAGCACGTGAAGCTCGGCACCCAGGTCATCGTCCTGCCCTGGAACGACCCGGTCCGCGTCGCCGAGCAGGCGCTCTGGCTGGACAACGTCACCGACGGCCGCCTGCTGCTCGGCTTCGGCCGCGGCCTCGGCGGGTTCGAGTACGAGGGCCTGCGCGTCGACATCAACCAGACGCGCGAGCTGTACCGCGAGCACGCGGAGCTCATCATCGCGGCGCTGGAGACCGGCGTCATCGAGGGCGGCGAGATCACGAAGCAGCCGCGCCGCGAGCTGCGTCCGCGCCCCTTCAAGACCTTCGAGGGCCGCATCTTCGGTTCGGCGGGTTCCCCGCAGTCGGTGCAGACCGTCGCGGAGTTGGGCATCGGCATCGCCATCGTCAACCCCGAGCCGCGCGCCAACCTCGGCGTCGACACCGAGACCTACAACCGGGTCTGGGCCGAGAACCACCCGACGCGTCCGGCTCCGGCCCCGCTGCTGTCCGGCACGATCTTCGTCGACGAGAGCAGCGACCGCGCCAAGGAGAAGTCCATCGAGTACCACCGCGTGAACTTCCGGGCCGCGGTGCGCAACTACGGCATGGCCGAGGAGGGCTTCGGCACCACCAAGGGCAACGAGTTCTACAAGAACATGCGCATCTCGCCCGAGAAGATCGAGGAGATGGCCGAGACCACGGCATCGGTGATGCCCGCCGGCACTCCGGCCGAGGTGCTCGAGCAGCTCGAGCGCATCAACGACGACCTCGCGCTGCAGGGCTTCTTCCCGCACTTCCACTTCGGTGGGATGCCCCGCGACGAGGCCCGGCGCAACATGCGCCTGTTCGCCGAGAAGTGCCTGCCCGAGATCAAGAGCTGGCCGAGCGAGAGCACGCTCGACGGTGAGAGCCGTCGCCTGCAGGCCGTCTGACCGTTCGGGGAAGCTGGGCACGCCGACGACGAGTCGGGCTGGACACGACGAGGTGTGGAAGGAGTCGCGGCTGTGCGCGATCTGACGGGCAAGGTGGCGTTCGTCACCGGGGGTGCCAGCGGTATCGGTCTGGGCATCGTGGAGGCGCTGGTCGATCGCGGGGTGTCCGTGATGATCGCGGACCTGCGACAGGACCACCTCGACGAGGCGGCAGCGCGGTTCGAGGGTACGACGACGGTGGCCACCGTCGCGGTCGACGTGATCGACCGCGACGGCATGGCGGCCGCGGCTCAGCGAACGCTCGAGGTGTTCGGGCGCTGCGACATCGTCGTGAACAACGCGGGCGTCGGGGCGAACCCGTCGGTGGACGAGGTGACGTACGCGGACTGGGACTGGGTGCTGTCGGTCAACCTGGGCGGCACGGTCAACGGGATCATGTCCTTCCTGCCGACGCTGCTCGCGCAGGGCGAGGGGCACATCGTCAACACCGCGTCGATGGCCGGCATCCTGCCCACGGCGAACAACTACATCTACGCGGCGTCGAAGTACGCCGTCCGGGGCCTGAGCGAGTCCCTGCGCCTCACGCTGGCCCCCCGGGGGATCGGCGTCTCGGTCGTCTTCCCCGGACTCACGCAGAGCCGCATGCTGCAGTCCGAGCAGAACCGGCAGGCGCAGTTCCGCAGCGAGGTCCCGACCTCGAGGCCGGAGGGTGGCCCGGTGGCGCCGCCGCCGAACTCGGGGATGCACCCCCGGGAGCTGGGCGAGATCGTCGTCCGCGGGATCCTCGACAACCAGGCGAACATCCTCACCCACTCCGAGTTCCGCGGGGAGCTCGAGGAACACTTCGCGTCGGTCATCGCGTCCTTCCCGCCGCCGCAGGAGATCGACCCCGGTCGTCTCATGCTCGAAGAGGCCCGGCGAGCCGAGACCGCGGCCGCCCAGCGCGCCGTCGACGCGCTCACGACGCGGTCCTGACCAGGAGAAGAGGCACACCGTGATCAGTTCGACGCTCTCACCCGACGCCGTGGCGTCCAGTGCTCCGCTCACGCCGCCGGAACCCGCACTGACCCCCGAGGAGCTCGTCCGCCGGGCGGACGCGCTCCGTCCGGTCCTGCGCGAGCGCCAGGCCGAGACGGAGGCGTCGGGCAACGTCTCCGCGGACACCAACCAGCTGCTCGTCGACGCGGGTTTCTACCGGGCCGTGCAGCCCCGGGCGTTCGGCGGGTACGAGTTCGACCTCCCGACGTTCGCCCGGGTCATGACCTCGGTCGCCCGGGGGTGCCCCGAGACCGCGTGGGTGCTGTCCATCGTGTCCGGGCACGTGTACCAGCTGGCGACCTTCCCGCTCGAGGGGCAACGGGCGGCGTACGGGCGGTCCGGCGACTTCCGGGCGCCGGAAGTCGCGGCGCCGCAGGGGAAGGGACGACGGGTCGACGGCGGGTACCTGGTGAGCGGGGCGTGGGACTACGCCTCCGGGTCCACGTTCGCGACCCACGTCCTGCTGACGTTCGTGCTCGAGGACCCGCGGTCCGGGGAGCCGGCGACGCGCATGGGCGTCTTCGGCCGGGAGGACTTCGAGGTCGTCCAGAACTGGGACGTCATCGGCATGCAGGGCACGGGGTCCAACCGCGTCGTCCTCGCCGACGTCTTCGTGCCCGAGCACCTGACCAAGCCGTACCCGCCGATCGGGCTGGAGGTCCCGTCGGAGGTCTACGCCCGGAGCACGCTGTTCCACGGTCCCGCGCGTCCCTTCATCGTCATGGAGTCCGCGGCCGTGATCGTCGGCGCCGCCGAGGGTGCCCTCGACCTGTACGAGGAGACCTTCCACTCGCGCAAGGCCTCCGGTCCGGCCGGCGGGGCCCGGGCGGACCTGGCCGAGTACCAGCTGAACTTCGGCCGGTGCCGGGCCCTCGTCGACACCGCGAGAGCGGCCCTGCTGCAGACCGCGGTCGACTTCACGGCGGCCGCGCAGCGGACGCAGGAGACGGGCGAGCCCTGCCCGGACGACGACGTGCGCCGCATGGTCCTCGTCCTGCTGCAGAGCATCCACCTCGCCCACGAGGCGGTCGACATCGTCTTCCGGACGGCCGGTTCGTCCGCGTCCAGGAAGGACTCGATGATCGGCCGGTACTGGCGCAACGTGGGCGTCCTGCGCGGCCACCTCGCCCACCAGTCCGACAGCGCGGCCGTCAACTACGGGCGCACGCACTTCGGTCACCCCCCGGTCGGGATCGCGTGACGGGCCGGGACGAACTGCTCGCGGTCCTCGACGAGTACTTGGCGGCGGTCGCCGCGGGGACGCCGGGTGCCGTGCGGCTCGACCCGACGTTCCGGTCCACCGAGAACGGTGACGTCACCGAGATCGGCCGGGGGCTCTGGGGGCGGTCGACCCGCTTCGAGGGCATCCAGGGTTTTGCGGACCCCGAGACCGGCCAGGCGGTCTGCCTGGGCGTCGCGTACGTGGACGACGAACCCCGGCCGTTCGCGCAGCGGGTGCTCGTGCGGGACGGGGCCGTCGCCGAGGCCGAGGCCATCGTCAGCACCGACGGGAAGGGCCACTTCGCCGACGTCGAGCAGCTGCTGAAGCCCGACGTCATCTACTCGGCCGTGGTGCCCGAACACCGCCGGGTCGGTCGGGACGGACTGCAGGACGCGGCGAACCGCTACTGGGAAGGTCTGCAGCAGAGCGACGGCACCATCCCGCGGTTCAACCACCGCTGCGACAAGTACGACAACGGGGCCAAGACGACCAACACGCTGCGCACGCTGCTGTCCCCGGACGCGAAGGTGCACACGCCCGCCTCCGCGCTGAACGACACCCGGGCCGCGCGGCCGCTGGCGCGAGACCGGCGCTTCCCCGTGCTGGACACCGAACTGGGCGTCGCCGCCAGCCTGGTCGTCGTCGACTTCCACCCGATCCCGGACCATCCCCGGCCGGACGCCGGAGCGATGTATATGCTCGGCATCTTCAAGGTCGTGGACGGGGAGCTTCGGATCGTCGATGAGGTACGCGAGATCAGGCCGCTCGGCGCTGCGTCGGGCTGGTGACGCTGAGCGGTTCGCCGATGGCTGACGGGGGGGCCAAGCCGGCCCGCGGCGACACGAGCTCCGACCGCACGCTCTCGGTCATGGACCTGTTCACCCCGGAGCGGCCGGAGTGGACCGTCGAGCAGGCGTGCGCGGTCATGGGGCAGTCCGAGAGCACCGTCTACCGCTACTTCCGCAGCCTGTCCGCGGCGGGCCTGATCTTCAGCATCCGGCCGGGCCGGTACCTCCTCGGTCCCGGCATCGTGCACTACGAGCGGCAACTGCGGACCTCCGACCCGCTCATCCGCGCCGTCTCCCCCCACATGCTCCGGCTGGCCGCGGAGTTCGAGGGCCCCGGCGTCGTCTTCATCAGCCGGGTCCACCGCGACTCGGTGATGTCGATGCACGAGCACCCGCTGGGGACCGAGCCGTTCCCCGAGGGCACCTACGCCCGCGGGCGACTGGCCCCGCTGTTCGGGGGCGCACCCGCCTACGCGATCCTCTCCTTCCTGGAGGTGCGGGCGGCCCGCGCCCTGTTCCAGCGCGCCGGTGGCGGTGACGGCGAGGAGTGGCTGGAGGTCAAGCGCCGGATGCGGGCAGTCCGCTCAGCGGGGTACGCGGTCGGGCTCGACGACCCCGATCCGGGTGTCCTCCACGTCTCCGTGCCGCTGCGTCACCCCGACTTCGGCACCGCCGGCAGCCTCAGCCTGGCGCTGGCGAGCACCGGGGACGACGCGCAGGTCGTGCAGCGCGCGATCGACCTGCTCCTCGTCACCGCGGACGAGACCTCGCGCGAGGCGCTCACCTCCGCTCCGGGCTGAGCGCCCACCCGCCGAAGCCCGTGTCCGCCACCGCCGCGAGCGGGCGGACGGGCGGTTCGTCCTCCATGGCCTCGGCGGCGCAGGAGACGTTCCGCGATGTCGTGGACCGCCCCCGGCTCGAGGACGTGGTCGAGACCGCTCACGACGAGTCCCAGGACCACACGGCCGTTCGCGGCGAACCCGGGGACCTCGATCGCCGCGACGTCCGACGATCCACCGGCGCCGTCGACGGTCTCGACCGTCTGCGCTGCGAACTCGCTCCAGACGCGGGCGTTCGACGCGCGGTCGACGCCCTCGTCGTCGACCGGCCGGTGGAACCGCGCCCTGGGTTCGCCGTCGACCGACGCGGCGTGGCCGCTGCTGCGGACGGCCGTCGGGAGCGCGTCCAGGCGCGTGCGGTCCACGGAACCGACGAGGGGCCTGGAATGCTCGATCGAGTCCCGACGCTCGCAGTGCCGGCGTTCGGCCGGGTGGCTGCGCCGCCACCACCGCGAGCACGACGACCGACCCGCCCACCGCCGCGGTGATCGCGACGAACGCGCTGCGCTGGAACGTTTCCGGGTCCTGCGTGACGAGGGGCCGGGAGGGGCCCTCGTGGGCGCCACCCGACACGTCGGCGGCGGACCCGCCCGCCTGGACGATCCGCCCGTACGACTCCGACCGTCGACGCCGGAGGAGTCGACGAGCAGCGGGCCCTGGCTGATCGCGGCGACGCTGACGACGATCGTCCAGACCGGTTCTCCGGCCCCACCGGCGAAGGTCCCCAGGCACATCCCGCTCGGTGCTCACCGAGCACGCCCGCCACCACCCGGCCCGGGACGCCGGCCGCTCGTGCCCACCCCGGTCGAGTCGTGTCCGTGCTCGCGGTGGTCCCTCCCCTGAGCGTTCCGAGGTACCGGAGATCGACCTCAGCCGCGCACTCCGCCGGAGAACCCCTCCATGAGACGGCGCTGCGCGAAGACGAAGAAGACCATCACGGGGATGAAGGCGATCACCACGACTGCGAAGATCTTGTTCCACTCCGAGTTCAGGGCCCCCACGTACTGGTACATCACCACCGGCAGGGTCGGGAAGTTCGTCCCGCCGACGAAGATCAGCGGAGTGAAGAAGTCGTTCCAGATGACGACGCCGGTCAGGATCCCGGCGGTCCCCGTCACCGGCCCCACGAGCGGCAGCACGGCGTGCCGGAACGTGGCGAACGCCCCGGCCCCGTCGAGGGCGGCAGCTTCCTCCCAGTCGCGCGGGTGGTTGCGGAAGAAGGTGGCGTAGAGGAACACCGCGAGCGGGAGGAACGTGCCGGTGTCGATGAGGATCAGACCGGGCAGCGAACCGGTGACCCCGAGGGTGCGGGCACCGACGTACAGCGGGACGACACCGAGCTGCGTCGGCAGGACGATCGCGACCACGAACAGGACGAACGTCGTCCTGGCCCACCGCCGGGTCGAGCGGACGAGGACGTACGCGCAGACCGACCCCAGTCCGATCAGGAGAGCGACCGAACCAAGGGTGACGATCAGGCTGTTGACGAACCCGGTGACGACGCTGTTCCCGCCGGTGGCCGACAGCACGTCGGTGAAGTTCGACCAGTGCAGGCTCCTGGGCAGGGAGAACGCCGAACCGTTGGCGATCTCCGACGCCGACTTCAGCGACCCGACGAGCAGGACGTAGAGCGGCAGGCAGAACAGGGCGCACGCGAGGATCGCGACGACCTCACGGACGAGAGTGCCTCTGGTGTATCGGAACAACGCGGTTCACGCTCCGGTCCGGTCGCGGGTGATGAGGTGCTGGACGAGTGCGAAGGCGAGGATGATCACCGTGAGGACGAGGGAGAGCGCTGCGCCGTACCCGAAGTGCCCCAGCGTGAACGCCTGCTGGTAGACGAGAAGGGCCAGGTTGGCGGAGGAGCCGACGGGTCCGCCTCCCGTGAGGGAGAGGATCGGGTCGAAGAGCCGCAGCCCGAAGATGAGCGAGAGCATGGTGACCACCGTCACCGACGGGCGCAGCGACGGCAGGACCACGAAGCGGAACCGCTGCCACACGCCGGCCCGGTCCAGCGCCGCAGCCTCCTCCAGTTCGGGCGGGATGCGCGCGAGGCCCGCGAGGAACACCACCATGGACAGTCCGACACCCTGCCAGACGATGACGCTCACGACCGTCCAGATCGCCGTCCTCGGGTCGCCCAGCCAGACGCGTTCGAAGCGCGAGAGCCCGACGGCCCGCAGGGCCTGGTTCAGCATCCCGTCGTACTGGAACACGTACTTCCAGATGTACGAGACCGCGAGGGGGCTGAGCGCGATCGGCAGGAAGACGAGGGCGCGCAGCACGTAGCGCGTCCTCACCCCGCGGTTCAGGAGCAGCGCGAACAGCAGCCCGATCGCGGTCGTGCCGATCATCTGCGCGAACGCGTACAGCAGGGTGTTGCCGATCGCGTCCCTGACGGCCGGGTCGCGCCAGACCTGCGTGAAGTTGTCGAAGCCGACGAAGTGGAAGCTGCCGATGCCGCTGTAGTCCGTGAAGGCGAAGAGGCCCCCGGCGATCGTCGCGGCGTACTGGACGGTCAGCACCAGCACCACCGCCGGCAGGACCCACCACCACTGCCCGAACGGGAGCAGCTTCCCGTCCCGGCGCCGGGCGACGGCGCCCGTCCCACCCCGTGCCGGGTGCTCGACGCGCACCGCGCTGGTCGTGTCGTAGCCCGCCATGTCAGGCTCCTTCCCTCGGGCGATCGTGGGGTGCCCTGACGGTCGTCACGGCACCCCGTTCTGCGGACGTGCTACTTCCAGGCCGCATCCATGTCGGCGAGGATCTCGTCGACCGTCGTCTGACCCGTGAACAGGCCGGGCGTGTCCTGCTGCAGCGCCGCGAGCACGGGTGCCGGCCACGTCTCACCGGGGGTGGGGATGACCTTGTCCTCGGCGACCAGCTGCTTCAGGGGTGCGTACGAACCGGTCATCCCGTCGGCCGACAACTGCCCGACCGGGACGCCGAGCTCGTCGGCGATGGACTTCTGCTGCGCCGGCTGCGTCAGCCAGTCGATGTACTTCTGCACGGCGGTCTTGTTCTTGGTGGCCGCGCTGTAGGAGAGGGTGAACTTCACCGAGCTGATGACCCGGGCGGTGTCCGCGGTCTGACCCGGGAAGGGGCGCACGGAGATCGTCTGGTCCTTCAGAGCCATCGAGAAGTCCTTCCAGACGTCCGACTCGCCGGTGGCGAAGGAGATGACGTCCGGGTTCTTGCCCGTGAAGACGCTCTGGAAGGTCTCGCCCTTCGCGGCCACCGCCCCGGGCTGGAAGCAGTTCGCCTTGACCATGTCGGCGACCGTCTGCACGGCGTACCTCCAGCCCTCCGTCGTGCTGAACTTCACCGTGCCGGCGGCGCGCTGGGCGTCCCAGGTGGGGTCCTGCGCGTAGACCGAGCTGGCGGCGACGAGCAGCGTCTGCCCGTCGGCGGTGAACGGCGCGCCGAACTGCCCGAGCGTGAAGGCCTCACCCTCGGCCTGCGTCGCCTGGCAGTCGGCCAGCATCTCGGAGATCGTCGTCGGCCAGGTCACCCCCGTCTTCTCCAGGTTCCCGTCGATGACGACCGCTGCCCGCGGGACGTGCATGAGGGGGAACCCGTAGACGGTGCCGTCGGCTTCGTAGGCGGTCTTGTCCGACGGGACCAGGTCGGCTGCCGAACCCGTGATCTCCCCGAGCTTCTTGGACGCTCCAAGGGTCTCGATCCCGTACTCGGACGTCCCCGGCTTGGTGAGGAAGAGGTCGGGGGCGTCACCGCCCTGCAGGCGGGTGTTGAGGGTCGAGGAGTACGCGTCGATCGGGATGGCCTGGACGCTCACCTCGGCGCCCGTCTCCTGGGTGTACTTCTTGGCCATGTCCTCCCAGACGAGGACTTGGCTCGCCTTCGGGTAGGCGAAGGTGATGGCGCCGTCGCTCGGCGAGGCCACGTTCGCCGAGCACCCGGTGAGCACACCGGCGGTCATCGTGGCGGCGGCCACGAGCGCCGCGCGCCTGGTGCTGGTCTTCCTCGTCATGAGTCACATCCCGGACGTCGTCGTCGCCCCGGCCGGCGGCCGGAGCGGGTTGCGAGCGCGGGCCGCGAGGCGGCGCCTGCCTCGGATCGAGGTGGTGCCGCGGTGAGGCGGCCCGTGCAGGGGGAGGTTCGACCAGCGGCGTCGTGGGGCGGGCTGCGTCGTTGCTGCGCTTCGCGAAGTGGTCGAGGTTCCGTTCCCCGCTGTGCTCATCCAAGCAAGAGTGACGCGATAAATCAACTACTTTTGGAGAATGGTGGGAATCTACGACGATGAGGTGTCCGTGGCCGTCCCCGTCGGGCCGTTGCGCGTCGGAGCGGGTGCGGAGAACCCCCTGAGCGGCGGCCACGTCGTCGCTCAGAGGGTTCCCGGCCCTCGCTGCCCCGTCAGGTCGCGTCGTGCTGGGCGGCGATCGCCTTGTCGAGCACGTCGGCCTCGGCCCAGCTGCCGTGGAAGCCGAACGGCACCCGGCTCGGGAGCTTGACCCGGGCCAGCGGGGTGCGGCGCAGGTCGGCGGCGTCGTGCACGAGCATCTCGCTGAGGTTCGTCGCGCGGTTCCACCACAGCGTCAGCACGTACCCGTCGTCCTCGCCCTGCGCGTTCTCGCGGGGGACGAACACCGGTTCGCTGGGGTTGGTCAGCCCGTCAGGGCCGTCGACCACGGTGGTCGAGTCCAGCAGGTAGTCGTGCTTGGCCAACCCGTCGGTCATCGTCTGCGACTCCAGCGAGCGGGTGGTGACGAAGTACCCGTAGCGGTGCTGCCTGCCGACGAAGGCGTCGTTGATCTTCGGGAACTCGCCGGCCAGGCCGCTGACCCGTTCCTCGCGAGCCCGGCCCGTCTTGACGTCGACCCGCCAGCGGTAGGGCAGCGCGGGCGGGAACCACTCGTGGGAGGACAGCGGGGTCTGCAGCCGCTCGACGGGGTTGCCGAGACGCTCGATGCGGTGACCGTCGATGATGACCTCGTCGCCGAGCTCGAAGGCGTTGTAGAAGTGCGTGTTCGCGAACTGCCCGCCCAGGTCGTGCCACGTGACCTCGTGCGTGCGGCGGTCCATCAACACGATCTGCACGCCGTGCGGGGTGGCGCTCTCGTCCCAGACCACGCCCGGCCGGCTCTGCACGATGAGGTCGAGGCGGAACTGCGCGGGGGTGACGAAGAACACCGCGTAGTTCTCGCTCACCGCGAAGTCGTGCATGAGGACCGGCACGCCGATCTCCAGGACGTGCGAGTCGATCACCTTGCCCGTGCGCACGTCGGCCCGGTACCAGGTGACGACAGGACCGGTGGCGGCGAAGAACAGCATGTCGCCCGTGGCGGGGTCGATCTTGAAGTGCGCGGTGCACAGGACGTCGACCCCCCCGTGGAAGTCGTACTGGCCCTGCGTCTGCAACGTCTCCGGGTGCATCGCGTGGGGGAGGCCACCCTCGTAGTACACGATGAGGTGGTCGTCGAAGATCCCCACGTTGGTGTTCGCCACGTTCTTGGCCGGGGGCGCCCCAGCCGGCAGGCGTCCCGCCGTGCCGCCGTTGACGAAACCGCTGTAGACGGCCTCGCCCTGCTCCACCTCGACCTTCATCGAGTCGGTGTTCACCCAGCGGGTGCGGAACGCCGCCTTCCCGTCGCGGACGTAGACGGCCGCGACCATGCCGTCGCCCTCCCACCAGTGGTACCGGTCGGTGTTGCGGGGTTCGAAGCGCGGGTTGGAGGAGGTGCGGAACAGCGCACCGGCCAGGTCGGCGGGGAGCTGACCGACCACCTCCAGGTCGTACGCCTCCTGCTCCTCGGACCAGGGAGCGAACGGTCCGTTCAGGAACTTGTTGTCCGTCAGCCAGTCCGGGGTGGGCGACGACTCCCGCGGGGTCCGCCCGCGCGGCAGCAGGGTGGTCGGGACGGGGGGAAGATCGGTCATCGGAACTCCTGTGCTGCCGGTCGGGGATCGGGGTGGTGCTGCGGGCCGGGGCCGCTGCCCGCAGGGGCCGGGCGGGGGCTGCGTGCTCGCGCCTCAGAACGGGTAGCGCTCGATCTGCGACTGGACGGTGACCCACTGGGTCTCGCAGAAGGACTCCAGGTTCGCCCGTGTTCCGCCGAAGTGCCCCCCCGATCCCGAGGCCTTCGTCCCGCCGAAGGGAATCGTCGCCTCGTCGTCCACGGTCTGGTCGTTGATGTGGACCATGCCCGACTCGATGCGGGCGGCGAGCTCGAAGGCGGCGAAGGCGTCCCCGGTGAGGATGCCGACGCTGAGCCCGTACTCGCTGTCGTTGATCAGCGCGACGGCTTCGTCGAGGGTCTCGTAGGTCGTGACGGGGGCGACGGGGCCGAAGATCTCCTGGCGGAACGCCGGGTTGTCGGCGCTCACCCCGGCCAGGACCGTCGGCCGGTAGAAGAGCCCGCCGAACTCCCCGCCCGCGACCAGGGTCGCGCCGTGGGCCACGGCGGCGGTCACGATGTCGTGCACCCGCGCCAGCTGCCGGTCGTCGATGATCGGCCCCAGCGCGTTGGCCGGGTCGGCCGGGTCCCCGACGGGCAGGTTCCGCGCCTTCTCGGCCAGGGCGGCGGTGAACTCCTCGGCGATGGAGGCGTGCACGACGTGCCGTCCGGCGGTCATGCAGATCTGCCCCTGGTGCAGGAAGGAACCCCAGGCGGCCGCGGACGCGGCGGCCTGGACGTCGGCGTCCGGCAGGACGAGCAGGGCGTTGTTGCCGCCGAGTTCGAGGTGGACCTTCTTCAGCAGCGGGGCGGCCGCGGCCGCGATCGCGCGGCCGGCCGCGGTGGACCCGGTGAAGGAGATGCACGGCACGTCGGGGTGGGCGACGAGCGCCTGCCCGACCTCGGCACCGCCGGGCAGGACGTGCAGAAGCCCTTCGGGCAGCCCGGCGTCGGCCAGCAGCTCGGCCAGGGCCAGGCCCCCGGAGACCGGTGTGCGGGGGTCGGGCTTGAGGACGACGGCGTTGCCGACGGCCAGGGCCGGGGCCACCGAGCGCAGGGACAGGATCGCGGGGAAGTTGAACGGCGAGATCACCCCGACGACCCCGAGGGGGACGCGCCGGGCCAGCGACAACCGGGGCCTGGTGGACCGCAGCAGTTCCCCGTACGGCGCCGAGGCCAGGGCGGCGCACTCGTTGAGCTCCCCGACCAGCATCGAGACCTCGAACGCGGCCTTGCCCTGACCCGAACCGGACTCGGGGACCAGCCAGCGCACCACGCGCTCCGGTTGCTCCTCCAGCAGCTGCGCGGCACGGCGCAGGACCGCCGCGCGCTGGTCGTAGGTGCGCCGTGCCCACGAGCGCTGAGCGGTGCGGGCCGCCGCGACCGCCGCGTCCAGGTCCGCCACGTCGGCGGCGGCGATCCTGGCCAGGACGCGGCCGGTGGCCGGGGCCGTCACCTCGAGCCGTTCCGGGCCGGTGGCCGCGGAGTGGCGGGTGTCCTCCCACACGCTCCAGTCGTCGTCCGCGCGCACGTCCTCGTCGGGTGCGTCCACGGTGTCGATCGCGGTGTCGATCGCGGTGTCGATCGCGGTGTCGACCGCGGGGCTGGTCACGGTGCTCGTCACTGTCGTCCTCCTCCGGCGGGGACGACGCCGTCCCCTCGCGTTCCCAGCAGTGAAGCCGGTGGCGCGCCGCAGCGCTTGGCCTCCGGCGACAAGGACGTCCACGGCCTCTGCCGTCCCGCGACATCGTCGGGGTCGAGGTCGAGGTGGTCGCGCAGGAGGGGTGGAGCCGCCGTGCCGGGCGCGGCTCAGCCGGTGATAGCCGAGAGTCGGGCGCTGATGGCGCCGGCGGACGTCACGACCGCTTCCACCACGTCCGCCTCACGGGCGGCCGGGACCCGGGAGGCGAGCGCCGCGACGCTGAGGGCCGCCACCACCGTCCCGGTGTCGTCCCGGATCGGGGCGGCGACACCGAGCACGTCGTGGTCGACCTCCCCCCGGGTGACGGAGAAACCGTCGCGGCGGATGTGCGCCAACCGGTCGGTGAGGGCGTCGACGTCGGTCAGGGTCGTGTCGGTGAAGGCGCGCAACGTCGTGTGCTGCAGCAGGGAGCGCACCTCCTGGTGATCGGCCCACGCCAGCAGCACCAGGGCCGAGGCGCCGGCGTTCAGCGGCAGGGCGCTCCCGCGCTCGTAGGAGATGCGGACGGTGTGGCTCACCGATTCGGCCCGCTCCAGGCAGATGACGAGGTCACCGACACGGCGGGTCAGCAGCACCGACTCGTGCGTGGCGGCGGCCAGGTCCTGCATCACCGGCAGCGCGAGCTCGGAGAGCCCGTAGGCCTTGCGGGCCACCCGGGCCAGCTCCAGCACGCGCAGCCCCAGGCGGAAACCACCGCCGGGCGCCTCCTCCAGGAACTGGCTGGAGACCAGGCTCTGCACGTAGCGGTACGCGGTGGAACGTGACGTCCCCAGCTGCTCGGCCACCCGGGCCGCGGAGATGACCGGGTGGTCCTCGTCGAACAGGCCGAGGATCTCCAGCGCGCGCTCCGCCGTGCTGTTGCGTTCCCGGTACCCCGACACGCGCTGCTCAGCGGATCCTGCCACGTGCGACACCGTACCGGTCGGTGGATCGGCCGGGGGCCGCTCGCCCGCCGGCACGTCCTCGTCCGACGTGCGCGTCACAGGACGGGGTGGTGGACCGCGCTGGGCGCCGACAGCGGTGCGTCCACGACGCGCCGCCGGGTCTCGCGCAGGGCCAGCGAGGTGATCGCCACGAGGACGTAGGCGATGGCCGCGGCCGCCATCACCGCGCCCAGCCCCCGGCTGTCGGCCAGCGTCCCGGCGCCCCCGACGACGAACGCCCCCAGGAGTTCCCCGATGCCCATGATGAGCGCGGACGCGGTGGCCATGACGCCCGCCGGGACGCTCTCGACCGGGATGATGCTGGTGAACAGCGCCGTGAGGGTGAGGAACACGCCCCCGACCACCACGTAGACCACCAGGGTCGCCGCGCTGCGGGGGAACAGGAACAGCAGTGCGGGGCTCACGGCCGCCAGCGCGCCGTACAGCACCATGGCCGGGCGTCGTCCGATCCGGTCGGAGGAGTACGGCAGGAAGACCTGCCAGCCGATCGTGAAGATGCCGAAGGCGGACATGACGAACCCCGCGGTGGTGACCGTCAGGTGGCTGACCTGGGTGAGGTACAGGGTGATGTAGGAGTTGAACGTCCACAGGCCCGCCATCGCGAACACGCTGATGACCACGCACACCAGGACGTTGCGGTTGCCGAAGGCCGCCCGCACGGCCTCGCGGGTGCTCAGACCGGGCGCGGTGCCGGACGCGGTGCCGGTCGCGGGGACCGGCGCCTGCGGTTCGCGCACGAAGGCCCACACGAGCACACCGGCCAGGAAGCTCGGCACGCTGATGAACAGGAAGGCCGTGCGCCAGGTCGTCGCGGACGCGACCTGCGTGACGACGACGGGACCGATGGTGGAGGCGATGACCGCAGCCCCGGCGTAGACGAGGCCGACGTTGCGGCCCAGGCGACCGGGGCGGGACTCCAGGGCGACGAGGGCCACCGCCAGCGGCAGGATGACGCCCTCGCCGATCCCCAGCAGCGACCGGACCACGATGAGGTACGAGAGGGAGTGCGCCGCCGTCGTGGCCGCCGACAGCAGCGAGGTGGCGAAGACCGCGATCAGCAGGATGCGCTTGCGGTTGCCGAGGCGGTCGGCCAGGAGGGCGAAGGTCGGCGCGGCCAGCGCGTAGCAGATCGTCTGCCACATGTTGATCTGCCCGATCTCGCCGTTGGTGAGGTCGATGTCCTTGATCATCAAGGGCATGAGGATCGACAGGGCCTGGCGGTCGAGGAAGATCAACCCCCAGGCCAGGAAGAAGATCGCGACCAGCCGGTGTTCGTAGCGCACGCGCGTGAAGGGTGTGCTCATGGTGGTCTCCTGCGTCGTCGGAGGATGGCGGACCGGTTCCGGGTGGGACCGGGGTTCAGAGCGAGGTGCGGTACATCCGGGTGAAGTCGGCTTCGAGCCCGGGGCCCGCCTCGAGCAGTTCGGTCATCCCCGGCAGGACGTCGCGGGTGTCGAAGTACGCGACGCGGGAACCGGGCCCCACGGAGGCGCTGAAGACGGTGGGGTAGCCGTCGCGGTGCATCTGCTCCACCGCGGCGTCGAAGTCCGTGGTGGCCCGGCCGAAGTGGTGGAACCCGAAGCCCCGGTCGAGGACGACGTCGCGGTGGACCGAGGGCCGCTGGTCGGTGGGCTGGATGAGTTCGTACTGCAGGTGGCCGCCGAAACCGAGGGCGACGTCGGCCCGGGCGAGCGTCGGCTCACCCCGGTACCGGGGGTCGTCGCCGGCGAAGTCGCGCAGGACGGTCCACGGTCCCACGCCGAGACGGTTCCCGAAGGTGAGCATGGCCGCCTCGAGGTCCTCGACGACGAAGCCGAGCTGGATGACACCGTCGGTCGGTTGCCCGAAGTCGAACAGCACTGGACGCCTCCTTCGGGCTCAGAACGGGTCCCCGCCCATGAGGACGCGTTCCTCGGGGGGGACGGGGGAGAGCTGGACACGGACCTCCACGCAGGCCGTGCGGCCTCCGGTGAGGGCCTCCTGCAGCGCCGGCGCCAGGTCCTCCACGGTGTCGACCCGGTAGCCGACCGCACCCAGGGCCTCGGCGACGCCGGCGTAGGAACCGTTCTCCAGGCGGTTGTTCACCACCCGGTCCGGCCCCAGGGCGATCTCCTGCGCGTGCAGCGTCGCCCCCCAGGCGCGGTTGTTCAGCACGACGACCACGACGGGCAGTTCCGCGCGGACCATGGCGTCGAACTCGGCCAGGCTGTAGCCGACCGAGCCGTCGCCGGTCACCAGCACCACCGGGGTGTCGCGAGCGGCGGTCTGCGCGCCCAGGGCGACACCCATCCCGACGCCCATCGACCCCAGGTACCCGTGGCACAGGAACGCCGAGACGTCGGCGTGCGCGATGGTCTCGGACAGCCACAGGTAGGTCAGGGCGCCGTCGGCGACGACCACCGAGCCGGGGGGGACCTGCTCGGCGATCACCCGGACCGCGTCGAACGGGTGCAGGCCGTCGGCAGCGGTCGCGGCGGACCCGTCCGCGCGTCCCGGGGCCGGCGCACGGTCACGGTCCTGGAGCACCTGCCCGGCCACGGCGCGGGCGCGGTCTCCAGCGTGCTCGGTCAGGGTCCGCAGCCAGGCGGCGCGGTCGTGACGCGCACCGCCCCACCTGGTCGAGTGCACCTGGTTCAGGGCCTCCAGCACCGGGCGTGGTTCGGCGGCGATGCCCAGCGCCACGGGTTGCAGCAGCCCGTGCTGGGCCGCGTCGGCGTCGACGTGGACGACGGTGGCGTCGTGCGGGACGAGGGTCCCGCTGCCGTGGGCCGTCGTGAGTCCGAACCGCAGCCCCAGCACGAGCACCAGGTCCGGGCGCGAGTCCTCGGGCAACCCGTGCAGCGTCTGGACCAGACCGACGCGTTGCGGGCTGCCGGTCAACGCGCCCAGACCCTCGTAGTCGGAGAACAGCGGGACGCCCGTGCGCTGCGCGAACTCCCGCAGGGCCGGCCCCGCCTGGGACCTGGGAACCTCCGAACCGGCCAGCAGGACCGGCCGCCGGGCACCGTCGAGCAGATCCAGGATCCGTTCCACCGCAACGGTCGAGGCGGCCGGGCCGTCGTCGGCCGCACGGGCCGTCGAGGCCCAGTCGAGACTCGGGACCGTGACCTCGCCGGTGAGGACGTCCCAGGGGATGTCGAGCAGCACCGGGCCGCGGGGGGCGGCCAGCGCCGTGCGGATGGCCCGGGTCAGCAGCCGGGGGATCAGGTCGGGACGGGTGACGCGGTGGGCCCACTTCGTCACGGGCGTCGCGATGGCGACCTGGTCCAACCCGGCCTGCAACGTGTTCGTCTGGTCCTCGGCGAGCGGCCCGGACGCGGCCAGGTACAGCACGGGGGTGCGGTCCAGGTGGGCGTTGGCCATCGACGTCACGGCGTTGGTGAAACCCCCGCCGGCCGTCAGCAGGGCCACCCCCAGCGCGTTGCGCACACGGGCGTAGCCCTCGGCGGCGTGGCCGGCGTTCATCTCGTGGCGCGTGTCCACGATGGGCAGGCCCTCGTCGAGGGCGGCCTGGTAGACGCTGTCGATGTGGGCACCGTTGATGCCGAACGCCACCTCGACCCCCGCGGCCTCGAGGATCTGGACGACGCTGCGTCCCCCGGTGACGGGCGTGGTGGTGCGCACGGTGGGTTCCTCGCTTCCTGTCGTCGCCGGGGTCATCAGGTGCACGTCTCCCCGCCGTCGACGCTGAGGACGTGGCCGGTGACGAAACCGGCGCGCGGTGAGGCCAGCCAGACGACGGCCTCGGCGATCTCGTGCGGTTCGCCCACGCGGCCCAGGGGAGTGCCCGCGGCCACGGAGTCGACGTCGAGGTGCTCCCGCTCGATCAGGTGGCGCAGCATCCCCGTCCGGGTCAGGCCCGGGGCGACCGCGTTGACGCGCACGCCGTGGCGGCCGTGCTCGGCGGCCGCCGACCGCGTCAAGCCCACGACGCCGTGCTTGGCGGCGGAGTAGGCAGCCGATCCGGGGTTGCCCACCAGACCGGCGACCGAGGACGTGTTGACGATCGAGCCGCGCCCGCGGGGGACCATGACCGCGAGCTCGTGCTTCATGCACAACCACACCCCGCGCAGGTTGACGGTGAGAGCGCGGCCCCAGTCCTTGAGCTCGAGGCGCTCGGTCGCGGTGACCGGAGGGGCGATCCCCGCGTTGTTGAACGCCACGTCGAGCGTCCCGTACGTCTGGACCGCCTTGGCGACGAGCCGCTCGACGTCCGCCTCCCGCGAGACGTCGGCCCGGACGAAGGTGGCCCGCCCGCCCGCCTCCCGCACGGCGTCGACGGTGTCGATCCCGCTGGTGTCGCGGTCGGCGGCGACGACGTGCGCCCCGCGCCGGGCGAACAGCTCGGCCGCGGCGCGCCCGATGCCCGATCCCGCACCGGTGACCAGGACGACCAGGCCCTCCAGTCCGCTGGGCTCCGCGCCCGTCGTCGGGGCGGTCACGAGGTCCTCCGGGCGAGGACGCGGTCGTAGACCGGGTTGCGCAGGACGAGGCGTTCGACCTCGGCCCGGCGGACATCGGGGGTTCCGCTCGGTACGGCGGCGAGCAGGGCGTCGAAACGTCGTTGCAGCAGCTCACGGTGCTCGGCGTGGGTCAGCACGTAGAACTGCTCGTCCAGGATCGCCTGCCGCACCCGGATCCCGACCTCGTCGGGCTGCATGGCCGCCACGTGCAGGTCGCCGGACGATGCCCCTCCGGGGGTGTGCTCGGCCACCTCGCCCGGCGGCCGGAGTCCCTGGTGGATGTTCGTGGCGACGATTCCCGGGGCCAGGACGGAGACGCCGACGTCGGTGCCCTGCACCTCGACGGCCAGCGCCTCCATGAGGCCGACGACTCCGAACTTCGTTGCGGCGTATGCCGATCCGGGCGCGCCGAGCAGTCCCCCGATCGAGGCGGTGGCGACGATGTGGGCGGGACGACCGACGGCCAGCATCCGAGGCAGGAACGTCCGGATGCCGTTGAAGACCCCCGTCAGGTTGATGCCCAGCACCCAGTCCCACTGATCGAAGGACACCTCGGCCGTGGGGGACAGGAAACCCACCCCGGCGTTGTTGACCAGGACGTCGACGCCACCGTGCTGCTGGTCGAGCCGGTCGGCCAGCCGGGCGAAGCCGTCCCGGTCGCGCACGTCGAGCTGGACCGCCTCGGCGGTGCCGAGCCGGGACAGCTCGGCGTGCGCCGCCTGCAGGCTCTCCTCCACGACGCCGCAGACGACGACACGCATCCCCGCCTGCACCAGTGCCCGGGCGGTCCCCAGACCGATCCCGCTGTCACCACCCGTGACCAGTGCGGTGCGGCCTTCGAGCTCCTGCACGTCGATCAGCGTCCTTCCTGCGTCAGGGGCGGCACGTTGGCACAGTGCCGGAACACGTTGTCGGGGTCGTACTGCGACTTCACCGCCCGCAGGCGGTCCCAGGTGGGGCCGAAGCTGTCGCGGGTCTCCGCGTCGTCGGCGTCGCTCCCGCCGAAGTTGTGGTACGAACCCGGACTCAGGTGGGGGGCGAGGGCCGCGAAGGTCTCCTTCACCCAGGCGAGGTTGCGGGCGTCGTCCTCGTCGGGACGCCAGATGCCGCACACGTTGACCGGCCACGACTCCTGGCGGTGGGGGAAGGCGGTGGCCTCAGGACCCACCCGGCTGATGGCCCCGCCCATGGACAGCACCTCCAACTGGGAGTTCGCCTAGGCGATGACCGCCCCGCGGGCGCACAGGACCTCGATGGTCGCGTCGTCCAGGTCCCGCAGGAACGCGGACTTGTGGTAGTTGCGGTGGCCGTGCCCGTTGAGCTCGTCGTTCAGGCGTTGCAGGGTCACGTACTCGATCGGGCCGTGACCGGTGGCCAGCGGTTCGGCGCCACGGCGGGCCAGGTCCGCCATGAACTCGTTGACGCGACGGCGCCCCTCCTCGACGCCGCCCACCCACGCCAGCGGTGCGAGCAGCACGGGCCGGCCGACGTGCTCGGCCGGTGCCCACGGCCAGTCGGGCAGGAACCGGAAGAACGCCGACCAGACGAGTTCGTCGGGGGCGGTGGGCATGACGTCGCGCATGGCGCGCAGCACCGTGGGGGCGTCCTCGATGCGGAAGGCGTTGGCGGCGAGGTGAAGAGGGCCCAGCTCGTGCAACGCGAACTCGAACTCGGTCACCACCCCGAAGTTCCCCCCGCCGCCGCGGACGGCCCAGAACAACTCCGGGTGGTTCGACTCGTCGGCCCGCAGCACCCGTCCGTCGGCGGTCACCACCTCGACGCTGAGCAGGTTGTCGACGGTCAGGCCGAACCTGCGCATCGTCCAGCCCAGCCCACCCCCGAGGGTGAGCCCCCCGACACCGGTGTGCGAGATCGCGCCGGCGGGGGTCATCAGGCCGTGGACCTGGGTGGCGCGGTCGACGTCGGCGAGCAGGCAGCCGCCGCCGACCCGGGCGGTCCGGGCGACGGGGTCGACGAACACGCCGTCGAGGTCGCCGAGGTCCAGGACGACGCCGTCGTCGATCACGCTGTGACCGGGGATGCTGTGCCCGCCGCCGCGGACGGTGACCTCGAGCCCGCTCCCGCGGGCCCAGGCGAGGGTGCGGCGCACGTCCTCGGTGTCGGCGCAGCGCACGACGTGGCTGGGGCGACGGTCGACCGCGGCGTTCCAGACGGTGCGCGCCGCGTCGTACTCGGGGTGGCCCGGGGTGATGACGGCCCCCGCCACGTCCGGGGTGGTCCGGCCGTCCGGGGGTGCGGGGGGTGTCCCGATCACGTCGTCCTCCTCGCTGCCGCGGCTCGCGGTCGACGCGTCGGTGCGTCGCCGCGGCCACCGTCCTCGCGGGGTCCGACCGGACGGGTGGTGGTGCCGGGGACACTCCACCAGGGCCACCGGTGCTGTTCTGTGCCTGCGACGACAGACTTCGGCGGAGGCGTTGCCGCCGGGCGCCAAGCGCTTCGCCCGCGCCGCGCGCAGCGACCCCGCTCCTCACCCGGGCAGCAGGTCGGGAACCTCCACCACCAGGCGCAGCGCGACGAGCGTGTCCAGGGACCGCTCGCCCGCCGTGCGCCCCAGCGCCTCCTCGGCCTGCCGGACCCGGTAGGCGACGGTGTTCGCCGCCAGCGACAACTCCTGCGCGGCGGCCGTCCGGCTGCGGGAGTGGGCCAGGTAGGCGGCCAGGGTGCGCCGCACGGCGGCGGACTTGGCGTCGCGCCCGGTCAGGCCGTCCAGGACGCTGAGGGCGAAGCGCCGGGCCGCCGGCTCGTCGTGCAGCAGCAGGGCGAGCATCGCGCTGTCCTCGTAGGCGCAGACGTCGGGCGTGCGCCGGCGGGCGGCGACGGCGCGCGCCTGCTCGGCGCCCAGGAGGCTGCGCTGCAGTCCACCGGCCCCGCACCCGAGGGGGCCCAGCGCCAGTGCGGTGCGCTGCGGGCGGTCCACCGCGCGCAGCACCCGCGCCAGGTCCGGCGCGGGTCGCCGGGCGAAGGACCACAGCACCGTGGTCGAGCCGTCGACGTCGTCGAGCAGCGTGGTGCTGCGAGCTCCCGCCGCCGCGGACAACCGCGCGGCGTAGCTGCGGAAGGACCCGGGGGCCTGCTCGTGCGGCATCGCGTCCACCAGCCACAACCGGCCGGCGAGGTGGTGGTCCGTCAGGGCCAGGCCCAGGACGGTCTCGGCGTCGCGAGGTGCCGTGCCGGTGCTGGTGATCTCGTCGACGACCTGCCGCCGGGCCAGGGACACCCGGTCGTGCCACAGGACGCGTTCGGCCTCGTAGACGGCGGACAGTTCGCGGGCCATGAGGTCCGCGAACACCTGCAGCGTCCGGGTCAGCTCACGGACCTCTCCGATCAGGTCCCCGGGTGGGACCTGCTCGCCGACGACCGCCAGCAACCGGTCCTGGACCCCGCTGTGGCTGGCCCAGATCACCCTCACCACCGAGTCCAGGGGCGTGCCCTGCCGCACGGCCAGCCGCACCTGCTCGACGGCCTCCTCGGGGGCCGACACGGGGGTGTCGAGCCCCAGCCGCACGAGCCGCAGCACGGTGAGCAGACCGGCCTCGCACGCTGCCGGCTCCAGCCCGGTCAGCGGCAGGCGCGAGTCCAGCCGGGCCGCCGCCTCCACCTCGTCGTTGATCGCGCGGGCGGCCTCGACCGCCCACGCGACCGCCGCCTCACCGAGCACCAGCCGCGCTGTCGCCACGGTCGCCGGTGAGCTGGCGGGCGGGTTCTGCGCCGGTGGCAGCGCGGGGTGCAGCGCGCCGAGCCACCCCTGCCTCGTGCTCGTCACGCTCTCCTCCTGCCCTCGTGCCCGGTCCGGGGCGGCTCAGCCTGCCACCCCGACCGGTCAGCGCTCGGCGACGACGAGGCTGTCGATCCGCCCCACGCCGTCGACCTCGACGCTGACCTTCGTCCCAGGGTGCAGGAAGAGCTGCGGGTCCCGCCGGTACCCCACCCCACCCGGAGTACCGGTCAGGATGACGTCACCGGTGTTCAGCGCCGTGAACTCGGAGACGACGCTGATGAGGGTGGGGACGTCGAAGATCAGCTTGGACAGGTCCGACTCCTGCACCGTCACGCCGTCCACGACGGTGCGGATGCCGGCGCGGCGCAGGTCCACCTCGTCGGGACGCACCAGCCAGGGCCCCAGCGGCGTGCACCCGTCCCACGCCTTGCCCTGCAGCCACTGGTGGGTCTTGTACTGGTAGTCGCGCATCGTGACGTCGTTGGCCACCGAGTAGCCCAGGACGTGGTCCAGGGCGTCGGCCTTCGCGATGCGCCGGCCGGGCCGGCCGACGACCACGGCGAGCTCGGCCTCGTAGTCGACCTGGTGCGACTCGGGGGGGACGGGGATGTCCCGGTCGGCCGCGATGAGGCTGGAGGCGTACTTGGGGAACAGCACCGGGTACGTCGGCAGCTCCCGGCCGGTCTCGTTGACGTGCTCGTCGTAGTTCAGGCCGACGCAGAACACCTTCGAGGGCGCCGGTGAGGCCGGCAGCAGCTCCACCTCCGCCACGGCGGTCCTGCTCGCGGGGTCGGGCTCGGCGGCGAGCAGGGCCTCGACGTCCGTCGTCGCGTCGATGCGCCTCAGCCCGCGCAGCGGGACGACGTGGTCACCGTCCAGCACGCCGACGCCGTCCTGACCGTCCCGGCGGTAGCTGACCCAGGCCATCAGATGCTGCTCTCGCTCGTGCGGCGCCAGGTCGGGGTCTGCCCGCCCCAGAGGTTGACCGTCTGCGGCGCCGGGGTCCAGCGCCGGGGGACGTACTGGACGCGGTCGTCGTAGAACTTCTCCATCTCCGCCGACAGCTCGATGTGGTTGCCGGCGGGGTCGTCGAAGAAGACGAACAGGTTGTTGCCCGGCCCGTGCCGTCCCGGTCCCCAGGTCACCGGGACGTCCAGCTCGGTCAGCCGGTCGCACCAGGACTTGAAGTCCTCCCACTCGGACAGGTCGTAGCTGTAGTGGTCGATGTCCCCGCCGCGGCCGGTCTCGACGACCGCCAGGGTGTGGTGGTCCTTGTCGCTGCGCAGCCAGGCGAACCTGCCGTCGGCCAGCTGGTCGGAGATGCGGAACCCGACGACGTCGACGAAGAACCCGACCAGCCGGGCCAGGTCGGCGGTCCCGACGGTGGTGTGCTGGAACTTGATGGGCCGCCGGCCGGGGTCGGCGGCGTTCTCGCCGTGCCGGCGGACGGGGGAGTGGAAGTGGACGGTGTTCCCGTCGGGGTCGGTGACCGAGATCCCGTCCGGCCGGCCGACGGCCTCGTCGACCCAATCCGCGTCGAGGTCGTGGTGGTCGACTCCGGCTTCGCCCAGGCGCTCGCGGATGCCGTCCAGCCCGTCCTCGTCACGGACCTCGAAACCGTAGTGGGTCAGGGTCTGCGGTCCTTCGCGCAGCGACAGGACGTGGTGGCCGGCGCCCCAGCCGAGGCGCACGTCACCCCCCGCGCCGTCGCGGTGGCGGGCCATCCCCAGGACGCGCGTGTAGAAGTCCACCGCCGCGGTCAGGTCGGGGACGGAGAAGCCGATGTGCGACACGGCGGTCCGGTGCAGGGCACCGGCCGCGGCACCCTCGGCCAGGGTCACGCGAAGCGGTCGTTCCACGGGGGTTCCTCTCGGGAGGTCAGCGGTCGGCCGGGTTCGGCGTCGACCGGGCGGGAGCGAGGTGCCCCCGCGCGAAGGGGGCCACCACGGCGTTGACCGCGGCGGCGAAGTCCGTCGGTTCGGCGACCAGGGCCACGACCCGGTCGGGACGGACGAGCACGAACCGGCCCCGGGCCGGGCCGAACTCGTCCTGCAGGCGCCCGTCGACGTCCAGGGCGATGGCGACCTCGTCCGGGCGCGGGTGGACGTCGTCGTCCAGCGGGACGTCGACCGCCTGCACGCGCAGGTCCTCGACGGCGGCCAGTGCGGTGCGCCACGCCCTGCCGCCGGGGTCGTGCCCGATGCCGGAGCCCACGAGCGTCCAGCGGTCCGGGCTCAGGTCGTCCAGCGGCACCAGCAGGTGCCGGCGGAAGTCGAAGACGGTGGGGCGTCCCAGCGTGCACCCGGTGAGCGGGTGGCCGGCCGGGTCGCCCACCAGGCCCTGGGTGATGCGCGTGCTCGGCCGGTAGCCCATCCCCTCGAAGAACCGCCGTCCCTGTTCGGTGTCGAGGGCACGACGGACGACGGCGTCGCGGTGGGCCGCCACGCGGGGATGGGTGGTCATCACCACCCGGCCCAGCCGTTCGGAACTGCGGATGACCGCGTCGGCGTGCGGGCGCCGCTCGGGCGTGTACGTGTCGAGCAGCGCGGGGTCCGCCTCACCGCGCAGGACCGCGGCGAGCTTCCAGGTGAGGTTCGCCGCGTCGCGGATGCCGGAGTTCAGGCCCTGGCCGGCGAACGGGGGCATCATGTGCGCGGCGTCGCCGAGCAGGAAACCCCGGCCGTTCTGCCAGGTGGTGGCGTTCAGGCCGTGGAACCGGTACGCGACGGCCCGTTCCACCTGGTCCGGGGTGATCGGGCGGTGGGGCCGCAGGAGCCGCTCGATGAGCTCGAAGGACGGGGAGTCCGTCGGGCCGCCCTCGCCGGGGAGGAGCCGGAACTCGTACCGGCACCGCCCGTCCAGCCCGGGGACGATGACGTGCGGTCGCCGGGGGTCGCCGTGGTGCATCCCGTACCGCTCGCGGTGGTGGTCCCCGGTGCAGTCGACGACCAGCCACACGTCGTCGTGGCTGCGGCCCTGCATGGTGATGCCCAGCTGGGACCGTGTGTGCGACCGGCCGCCGTCGGCCCCCAGCACGTAGCCGGCGGCGACGTGCTCGTCCCCGTGCGGGCCGCGCAGCCGGGCCCTCACGCCGTCGCGGTCCTGCGAGAGCTCGAGCATGCGGGTGCCGAAGCGCAGGTCGACCAGGGGGTGGTGCTCCAGGACGGCCCTCAGGACCCGTTCCAGGTCGGGCTGGGCGAAGGGGTTCTTGAACGGGAAGCCCACGCGGAACGGGACGCTCGCGCCTCCGTGGAACAACTTCGTCCCGTCGGCACCGTAGTAGGTGGTTCCGGTGCCCGGCACGATGACCGAGAGCACCCGGTCGGCGACGCCGGCGCGCTGGTAGACCCGCAACGACTCGTCGTCGAGGCTGATGGCCTTCGGTTCGTCCGCGGTCGTGAGGTTCTTCTCGACCAGCAGGACGGGGATGTCCTGGGCGGCGAGCAGGACCGCCGCCGTCATGCCGACGGGGCCGGCGCCGACGATCAGGACCTGGGGGTCCGACGGGTTGCCCACGGTCACGTCCTCGTGTCCTCGAAGAGCCGGGGGTCACCCGTCCGACTCGGTTGTCCTGAATGATGGACAACCGTACCTGAGAAGTGGGACGCTACGGAAGAGGTCACCGGAACCCCGGCGAGGGTCGCGGGGGTGGGTCGCGGACGTCCGCGTCGCCGGCGCCGAACCACCTGAACGGGTCTGCCGGCGGCGCCGGCCGTCCGGGAACCTCGACCCCGTCACCGCGCACGGGGGGCACGGAGCCGTCCGCGTGGACCGCGGAACCGGCGCAGTACGGTCAGGTGCAGTTTCCAGCCGTCGCGGGGGTGGGCGACGCGCGACGACGTTCGTGCGGCCGGCGCGACCGACCGCTTCAAGGAGGAGATCGACGTGGTGGTGCAGGACGAACGAGCGGGGAACGACCCCGAGGCCGACAGGCTCGAGGCCAACAAGGCCACGGTGCTGAAACTGATGGAACTGCTCCTCGACCCCGACCGGGCCGATCAGGCCCGTGACTACGTGACCCCGGAGTACGTCCAGCACAACCCGGACATCCCCTCCGGAGCCGACGCGATCATCGCGTTCGCCAAGTCCGAGGCGGGCGCCGCGGCGAGGGCGGCCATGCGGCCGTCGCCCGAACCCCCGGTGATGGTCGCGGAGGGTGACTTCGTCGTGCAGATGATCAGCCGCGACCTGCCCGACCCGGACAACCCGGGCGGAACGTACCGCAGCTACTGGTTCGACCTGTGGCGCGTGGAGGACGGTCGCCTGGCCGAGCACTGGGACGCCGCGCCCAAGACCCGGGGCGGGCTCGGGCTCTGAGTCCCGGCTGAGCGTCCGATCGGCCGTTCTCCCCACCCGTGGGGGAGGCGCCGGGGAGCGGGTCGTCCCGCCGGCCTCGGGGGGCGTCCGGGTTCGTTGACAGGGCCTGCCCCCCTCAGTACAGTTCAGTGCAGTTCAGTCTCGAAGCGATGAAGAGCCGGGCAACGCAGCCCAGAGGAGACTCGATGAAGAACTCATCCCGACGTGCCGTCGTCGCTCTCGGAGGCGCCGCGCTGCTGGCCCTCACGGGCTGCGCGAACGGTGCCACGTCGGCCACCGGTGGCGGCTCGGCGTCGGCGAAGGGAAGGGTCGCGTACTCGCCCACGAGCGTGCAGATCCCGGTGCTCGCGCAGACCGGCGACAAGCTCAAGGGGACCGTGACCGGGGCTGGGTACGGGTACGACCTGATCGACGGCGACTACGACGCGTCCACGCAGATCCAGCAGGTCACCCAGGCCCTCGACAACGGCAGCGTCAAGGCCGCGTGGGTGGCTCCCGTCGCCGGGCCCGCGACGAAACCGCTCGTGGAGCACGCTCAGCAGCTCGGCGTGCCGATCCTCGTGCAGACGGTTCCGGGGGACCTCGGTTTCTCGGGCCCTCAGCCCGGAGTCGTCTTCCAGGGGCCGAACTTCGCCAAGTTCGGCACGGCCCTCGGCGAGCAGGTCACGAAGTGCGTGACGGACAAGGGGCTCCAGAACCCCGAGGCGCTCCTGCTCAGCGGACCGGACACGTTGCCCGGCACGGCGGAGTCCAAGAAGGCGGCCGAGGCCGCGTTCAGCGGTTCCGTCGACGTGGTGGGGCAGGCGCAGGTCGCCGACATCGCCACCGCCCAGACGCAGACCAAGCAGCTGCTCATCGCGCACCCCGACGCGAAGGTCGTCATCGCCCTGACCGACGAGGGCGCTCTCGGCGCGATCAACGCGTACAAGGCGGACGGCGAGAAGCCCGACTGCGTCGTCCTCGGCGGTGGGGGACCGGACGCGGTCACCGCGCAGAAGGCCGGCGAGATCACCTCGATCGTCGCGTGGGACTTCCTGGGGGCCGTGCCCGCGGGGTGGGAGGCCCTGCAGAAGGTCATCGCCGATCCGAAGGCCGAGGGCGCCGTCCTCGACATCCCCTTCACCATCACCGAGTAGGCGGTCATGGCAGTCATCTCACCGGCAACCGTGCACGTGGGGGGAGACAGCCATCGGCTGCCCCCGCGGGTCACCGCGCTGATCTTCGTCCGGGACCAGGGGCTGCTCATCCTCTGGGTCCTCCTGATCGCCGTGTTCAGCGTGACGGGGGCGCCGTACTTCTTCACCGTGGGCACGGGGGTCAGCGTCCTGAACACGGCCGCGCTGACGTCGCTCTTCGCCGCCGGCCTCGCCATCGGGGTGATGACCGGGGTCCTGGACCTCTCGGTCCCCGGTACGGCGGCCGTGGTCGGGGTGGGCGTCGCGCTGCTGGTGAAGGCCGGGGTGCCTGTCTGGTGCGCGCTCGTCGTCGGACTCCTCGTCGGGGTCGTCGTCGGGACGGTGAACGGCCTCATCACCATCCGGGGTTTCGACCCGTTGATCGTCACCATCGGCATGCTCAGCGTGCTCACCGGGGCGGCCCTGGTCCTCGCGGGCGGTGTCGACATCACCGGCCTGACGCAGCTGTCCTTCCTGGGGACCCAGCGGTACGCCGGGATCCCCGCCCCGGTCTACATCGCGGTGGCGCTCTTCCTCGCCCTGACGGTCATGCTCAAGTACACCCGGGTCGGCACCAGGCTGCTCGCCGTCGGGGGGAACGTCGAGGGCGCGCGGCGGGTCGGGCTGCGCACGAACTTCTACCGGGTGCTCGCCTTCGTGATCTCCTCCGTCTGCGCGGCGGTCGGCGGCATCGTGAACGCCTCGTACATCAGCATCGCCCAGCCGGGGGCCAGCACCGGCGTCATCTTCACGGCCCTCACCGCCGTCGCGCTGGCCGGCGTCCCCTTCACCGGCGGCCGGGGCAGCCTGCCGAAGGTGTTCCTGGGGACCGTGGTGCTGGCCACGATCAGCGCCGGCCTGCTGATCTCCGCGGTCCAGACCTACTGGGCGACGATCGCCACCGGGGTGCTGCTCATCGGTGCGCTCGCGTTGAACAAGGGCACCAGCGACTCGATCTCGCGGCTGTTGCAGTCCGGCGGCGGATCCGGAAGGGGGCGACGGTCGTGACGACGGGACCGGCTTTCGAACTCGCGGACATCAGCGTCCACTACGGCTTCCTGCGGGCCCTCGACGGCGTCAGCGTCAGCGTCGCGCCGGGTGAGGTCGTCGCCCTCCTGGGCGACAACGGCGCCGGGAAGTCGACCCTGCTCAAGGTGATGTCCGGGGCGCACCGCCCCACCGGGGGGACCATCCGGGTGCACGGGACCGAGCACGCCTTCCGGGGGCCGCGGGACGCCGCCGAGGCGGGCGTGCAGATGGTCTACCAGGACCTCGCGCTCGTGGACGCGATGGACATCGCGACGAACCTCTCGCTCGGCCTCGAGCCGGTGCGGCGGGGCGTGCTCGGCTGGCTCGGCTTCATCGACCGCAAGGCGATGCGGGCCGATTCGCAGCGGGAGCTGGACGCCCTCGGTGTGCGGACCGCCCCCGTGACCAGGCCGGTGGAGATGCTCTCCGGTGGACAGCGTCAGGTCGTCGCGATCGCCCGGGCGGCCGCCCGCCTCGGGCAGGGGGGCGTGCTCCTCATGGACGAACCCACCGCGGCCCTCGGTCACGAGCAGACCGCGCTCGTGGAGGACCTGATCGTGCGGCTCGCCGAGCGGGGGACCGCGATCGTCGTCGTGACGCACAACCTGCCGCTGGCGGAGAGCGTCGCGCACCGGATGGTCGTGCTGAACCGCGGGCGCAAGGTCGCCGACGTCCGGACGAAGGACACCGACAAGGACCAGGTCGTCTCCTGGATCACGGGGGCGAGCGTCCAGGCCGGCTACGAGGCCCAGGCCCAGAACGTCTGAGGAACCCGCGGCGCCGGCTCCCGCAGGGGGCCGGCGCCGCCGTTGACAGTGAACTGGACTCTAAGTACAGTTCAGTCCAGTACAGTTCGGGCGTCTGCGATGCACGACGTTCCGCAGTGCATCTCGATGAGGAGACGAGCAATGGCAGACAAGGTCTACTACGACGAGATCTCGGTCGAAGACCGCTTCAAGATCCAGGAACTGTTCGCGCGCTACGCGTGGGCTCTCGACACGGGTGACACCGAGAACTTCCTGGAGTGCTTCACCGAGGACGGTTGGCTGTCCTCCGTGGGTGGCGTGCGCAACGTCGGCCACGAGGCGATCGCCAACGAGATCTACCACCTCTGGTACGGGCGCAAGAACGCGTTCTTCGGCCGCCTGCACCTGCTGAGCCACCTCCAGCTGACTCCCGAGGGCGACGACGTGCGCGCGCGGGCCTTCTTCCACATTCCCCAGTACGCGGTCGACTACATGGCGACGTTCGTTTTCGGCATCGGCTACTGGGACAACCTCCTGACGAAGATCGACGGCCGGTGGTACTTCAAGGAGGTCCACCCCGTGCCCTTCGTCAGCGAGCAGCACATCCCGTGGGTCGGGGAGAAGCCGACCGGCGACGTCGAGGTACTCCCCATGGACCACAGCTTCTCCAAGCACGAGTTCACCGGGACCGCCGAGTAGCGGGCAGGTCCCACCGGCACCCGCCGGGACGCGGTCCCGGCCACCCCCCAGCACGACCCCAACCCGACGACACGGCGCCGGCGCGCGCCTGTCGCGATCGACGCGGAGGAGCGCCCACCATGACGATCACCACGAGGTCCGGCGTGACGGACCTCTTCGAGGACGACGGGATCTTCGCCCCCTCGATCTGGACCGGCCGGATCTTCGACGGGCAGTGGGTGAGCCCGCGCGGGGGCGAGCTGGAGGTCACGGAGACCGCGACCGGCGCTCTGCTCGCCACCGTCGGCCTCGCGAACGCCGAGGACGTCCTCGCGGCCACCCGGCGGGCGGCGCAGGCGCAGCCCGCGTGGGCCGACACCCCCGTGGAGGAGCGCGCCGCGGTCCTGCGCCGCGCCGCAGGTCTGCTCGAGCAGCACCGGGCGAAGCTCTCGGACTGGGACATGCGGGAGAAGGGCGGGACGTCCGCCAACGTCGGCTTCGAGTTCCAGGCCGGGATCGCGGAGCTGCACCACGCCGCCGCGATCCTCACCGAACCCGCGGGGCAGGTCCTCTCCCCGGCCGCCCGGGGTGAGCTCTGGCTCGCCCGGCGCGTGCCCGTCGGCGTCGTGGGGGTCATCACGCCGTGGAACATGCCGCTCGTGCTGGCCCTGCGCTCCGTCGCCCCGGCCCTCGCGCTCGGCAACGCCGTCGTGCTGAAGCCGGACCTGCAGACCCCCGTCCTCGGGGGCGTCGTCATCGCCCAGGTCCTCGCCGAGGCGGGCCTGCCGGAAGGGTTGCTCCACGTCCTGCCCGGCGGTGCCGACGCCGGTGAGGCGCTGGTCACCGCTCCCGAACCCCGGCTGATCACCTTCACGGGGTCCACGGCCGTGGGGCGCCACGTCGGTGAGCTCGCGAGCCGGCACCTCAAGAAGGTCTCCCTCGAGCTCGGCGGCAAGTCGCCCTTCATCGTGCTCGACGACGCCGACCTCGACGCCGCCTCCTCGGCCGGGGCCTTCGGGTCCTTCTTCCACCAGGGTCAGATCTGCATGGGGTCCGGCCGGCACATCGTGCAGCGCAGCATCGCCGACGACTACATCGAGATCCTCACGGCGCGCGCGAAGCGCCTCGAGGTCGGCGACCCGTTCCGGACCGGTGCCCCGATCGGCCCGGTCATCAACTCCAAGCAGGTCGACCGCGTCCAGAGCATCGTCACCGACTCGGTGTCGGCCGGCGCGCGACTGGCGACCGGCGGCACCCACGACGGCCTGTTCTACGCACCCACCGTCCTCGTCGACGTGCAGCCGGGCACGCGCGCCTACGAGGAGGAGATCTTCGGCCCGGTCGCGCCGGTCGTCATCGCCGAGGACGACGAGGACGCGATCCGCATCGCCAACGACACGCAGTACGGGCTGTCGGGTTCCGTCTACACCTCCTCGTTCGAGCGTGGGTGGGCCATCGCGAACCGCATCCGCAGCGGCATGATCCACATCAACGACCAGACCATCGCGGACTTCGCCACCATCCCCATGGGTGGCATGGGCGCCTCCGGCAACGGTTCCCGCTTCGGCAGCACCACGAACTGGGACGAGTTCACCGAGTGGCAGTGGATCACCTACCGCCCGACGCAGACCGCCTACCCGTTCTGATGACCGCGGCGCCCGCCCCGGCCGTCCCGCTCGACGAACGGGCGACGGAGTTCCTGCACCGGCTCACCGTCGACGGCACCGGCCGCTCGACATCGTGCCGTTCCACCGAGAACGGGCGGGACGTGCCGGTCGACGGCGGGCGCCTGGCCCGGGCGAACTCGTTCACCGGGGTGCAGGTCTTCACCGACGACCGGGGTGGGCAGGCCGTCGTCGTCGGGCTGGCCGAGTTCGACGACGGTCACGACGCCTTCGCGTTGCGCCTGCGGTTCGACGGCGACCTCGTCACCGAGGCGGAGGCGATCGTCAGCACGGGACGCACCGGCTTCTTCAACGCGGTCGACGAGCTCGAGAAACCGGACGTCATCTACTCCGCACCCGTTCCCCCCGGCCGCCGCAGCGACGCCGCGGAGCTGGTGCGCATCGCCGACAGCTACTGGGAGGCGATGGAGCAGGGCGATCCCAGCCTGGTCCCCGTCGGGTACCGCTGCGACTCGTACCACAACGGCAAGAAGGTCACGAACAACCTCGAGCTGCTGCTGTCGCCCGACAAGGCGGTGCACTCGGTGGCCTCGATCATCGCCGGCACCCGACCGGCACGACCGACGGTCGCGGACCGCCGGTACCCGGTCGTCGACGTGGAGCTCGGCCTCGTGGTGAGCGTCGTCGTCGCCGACTTCCACCCGGTCGAGGGGCGCCCGGACTGCGGGTCCTTCTACATGGGAGTCGTCTTCAAGGTCGTCGACCACGAGATCCGGATCTTCGACGAAGTCCGGGAGATCCTCCCGCTCGGTACCACGAGCGGTTGGCACGTCGCACAAGGAGCATCATGACCACGTCCACGATCCACGAGTCCCCCCTCAGCACCGAGACCGGCCGTCAGATCCGTGACGGTGTCCTGGCTCTCGTGCCCCAGATCCGGGCCGCGGCCCGCGAGGGCGAGAAGCTCGGTTGCCTGCCGCCGGCGACCCTGAACGCGCTCGCCGAGCTCGACGTCTTCCGCCTCTCGATCCCCGAGAAGTTCGGGGGTCTGGCCCTGGGGGCGCGCGACCTCGCCGAGATCATCCTCGCCGTCGCCCGCGCGGACGGTTCCGCCGGCTGGCAGACCATGATCTCCAGCGGTTTCACCCGCGTCGTGCTGACCTTCCCCGAGGAGACGGTCGCCGAGGTCTTCGAGAAGACCAAGACGTGGGAGGGCCCGATCGTCGCGAGCGCCTCGCTCTTCTCCGACCGCATCCAGCGTGCGACCAAGGTGCCGGGCGGTCACGTCGTCGCAGCGGGCGGCAAGTGGGGTTTCGGCAGCGGCAGCAAGCACGCGGCCCACATGGTCGTCGGCGTGGGGGTCGAACAGCCCGACGGTGGGTTCGACCGTCTCGCCGTCCTCCTGGACAAGGGGCAGTACGAGATCGTCGACGACTGGCACGTCATGGGCCTGTCCGGCTCGTCGAGCAACAGCGTGACCATCACCGAGGACGTGTTCGTCCCGGACTCGCGAGTGGTCCCCCTCGCCGAACTGACCGACCGGCTCGACGCGGTGCGCACCAAGTACGAGGGCCTCGGCCTGTCGATGGACGCGCGGGGTCTCATGATCATCGTGACCCTCGAGACGATGGGCATCGCCGTCGGCATGGCCGAGGGTGCTTTCGACTGCTTCCTCGAGCAGACGCGGAACAAGAAGCCGTTCACCCTCGACTACCCCTCGCTGCAGGAGACGCCGGGGACGCAGATCGTCGCCGGCAAGGTGCGCTCCATGATCAACGCCGCTCGTGAGCTCGTGCTCGCCAAGGCCGACGTCATCGACCGGAAGGCGCAGGCGGGGGAACCCTTCACGGCCGCTGAGGAAACCGCGCTGCAGATGGACTTCGTCTACGCCGGCAACCTCGCCGGCCAGGCGATCGAGCAGATCCAGTTCGCGATCGGCTCGGCCACGGTCGCTCTCAGCAACCCGATCCAGCGGTACGCCCGCGATGTCCGGGTGGCGCTCACGCACGGGTCGAACCGTCTCGACCCGTCCGCCGAGCTCGCCGGCCGCGACATCTTCGGGGTGTCGAAGGCGACCGGGGGGATGGCCGGCACGCCGGGCGTGCAGAAGGCCAACGAGCGCACTCCGGTACTGGCCGGAGCGGGGAAGGACTGACGTGGACCTCGGACTCCAGGGCAAGCGCGCCCTCGTCACGGGCAGCAGTTCCGGCATCGGGGAAGGCATCGCCCTCCGCCTCGCCGAGGAGGGGGCGACAGTCGTCGTCCACGGCCGGAACGAGGCCAGGACGACGGCTGTCGCCGAGCGCATCCGCAGCTCCGGCGGGACCGCCGAGACCGTCACCGGGGACCTCACCGACGCCGCCGCGACCGCCGCGCTCCTCGACGAGGTCGTCGCCGCCGGTGGCGTGGACATCCTCGTCAACAACGCCGGCGGACGGTCCGGGGGCTTCAGCCCCGAGCCCGTCTGGGAGACGCCGGTGGAGCAGTGGCTCGCCACCTACCGCCTGAACCTCGTCAGTGCGGTCGCGGCGACGCAGCGCCTCGTGCCGGGGATGGTCGAACGCGGCTGGGGCCGGGTCATCCACGTGGCGAGCGCCGTCGCCCTGCACCAGCCGCCGATGTTCGCCGACTACCAGAGCGCCAAGGCGGCGGAGATCAACTACGCGCGCAGCCTCGCCAAGGGACTCGGCGGCACCGGGGTCACCGCGAACTCGATCAGCGTCGGGATCATCGCCACCCCGGACTCGGAGGTGGAACTGATGAAGGCGGCCGCCTCGATCGGGGCAGCCGACTGGCGCGACGCCGAGGAGGAGATCGCCACCGAGGTCTTCCGCCAGGCCGTGCCGCGCATCGGCCGCCCCGACGACATCGCCTGGGCGATCGCCTACCTCGCCAGCCCGCGCGCCGACTTCGTCACCGGCACGAACGTCGTCGTCGACGCCGGGGTCTGAACGCGGATAGGCGTACCGACCGCCGACACCCCGGGCGGCGTGCCGCACCGGGGTGTCGGCGCGTGCGTGGTGCCGCTCCAGCCCGGCGGCCTGCCGGCCCGCGCTCCCGGGGGCACGGACCGGGTCGGGTTCAGTCGCGGTGCACGCGCTCGGCCAGCCACAGGTAGTCGGGTGCGGGAGGTGCCGTCGTCAGGTCCCCGTCGGCCTCCCACAGCGAGACGGGCCGCACGTTCTTGAGGAACATGTGCGTGACCCAGGCCGCGTGCCGGCTCACGAGTTCGTCGTCGGGGTGGAAGTCGGCGTCGAGCAACGCGTCGACCTCGAAGGTCGCCGCCGCGATCCGGACGAAGAGCGCAGCGTGGGCGTGCACGTCCCGGATCTCGTAACCGAGGCGCACAGCGTCCTCGTGCAGGATCGCCATCACCACGTCGACGACGTGCGGGGCACCGGGGACGAGCCTGCTCGTGAGGTCCGGCTTGTCCCGCGCTTCGAGGATCATGACCCGGTGGAAGGCGATGAACGTCTCCGAGGTCAGCGACTCGACGAGCATCGTCGCCAGCGTGGTCAGCTTGCCGAAGGTGGTCAGCGAGTCGTCGCCCCGCAGCTGGTCGAAGTCGACGTCCAGGATCGTGACGGCGCGTTCCGCCATGGCGTGGTAGAGAGCCAGCTTGTCCCCGAAGTGGGCGTACACCGTGGTCTTCGAAACGCCTGCCCGGGCGGCCACGGCGTCCATCGAGGTGAGTTCGTAACCCTGCGAGTTGAACAGCTCGACGGACGCGGCGAGGATCGCCTCTCGCTTCGAAGCGCGCCCGCGAGGACGTGGGGGAGCAGCCGAGCGGTGCTCGTTCAAGGGTGACCTCCCGTGTCGCCGCGGTGGCGGAGCCACCCCGGTCTGGCGAGTCGGCGCCGGTCGCCGCTGACCGTGCCGGTTGTCGGTACAGCGTACTGGACTCGGAGTGCAGTTCGGGGGTGCGACCGTACCGGACCGCCGGTCGCTGCGTGACGCACCTCACCTCGCTGCGGCCGTCGCGCCACGGGTCTCCCGGATCCGGTGAACTCCCAGGTCCCCCCTGGAGTGCACCCAGCCCCGCGGAGCAGGCTGATCACCGCGCCCGCGAAGCCGCGGGCGACCAGACCTCAGGGGAGGACACGATGGCCAAGCAGCGCATCGGACGCGGACCGCTCACGGTGGCCCTGGAGGACGCGGGTACCACGCACCCGCGGCTGTACGTCCGCGACGGCAGTGGACTGGTCATGGTGCTGCCCGTGCACGTCGACGCCCTGCCCGACGTGCGCCACCACCTGGCCCACCGCACGCAGGAGGAGCTGTGCGACGTGGAGCTGGTGGACGAGCGCGGAACGGTGGCCTCGCGGTGGGGCAGCTTCGCGCACCCCGGTCAGGCCGCGGCCGTGGCCGTCGTGCTGCTGGGGGCCGACCGCTGCCTCGTCGACGCGCGGGTCGTGGCCCGTGACGGGGAGCACCGCGGCGCGCAGGTCGAACGCGTCCGCTGGCACCGGGTGCCCGTCGTCAGCTGGGCCTGACACCCTCAGAGCACGGACAGCAGCCCGGCCGCGACGACGGCACCGGCGGCCACCACCAGGACCGTCCACCCCACGACCCGCCGCCCCAGCGCGCCCACCACCATCACCGCCGACGGCAGGCTCACGGCCGGCAGGGCGATGAGCAGGGCCCCGACGACGGCGGGTCCGAACCCGGCGGTCGCCAGCCCCTGCGCCAGGGGGACCTCACCGGCGGTGGGCACGACCAGCAGGGTCCCGAGCACGACGGCGACGAGGACGGCCAGCACGCCCCAGGACCGGGCGGACTCCCCGAGCGGGAACAGCCATCCCGCGAAGGTCCCCACCAGCAGGACGACGACGAGGTACTCCGGGACGAGCCAGGCGGCCGTGCGGGCCAGGACGGGCAGGAAGCGTCGCGGTCCGCCGTCGTGCGCGTCCTGCACCTGCTCGGCCGCCTCGGCGGGGACCCGACCACCGGCGACCCGGGCGACGAGGGCGCTGCCGGCGACGACGACCAGCAGCCCCACGACGAGCCGGGTCGCGGCCCACGGCCACGGGGCCACGAGGGCCAGGAACACCAGGACCGCGGGGTTGAGCAGCGGGTTGCCCAGCCAGTACGCGACGACGCCCGCCGTCGGTGCGCCGCTGCGCCGCAGGGCGTTCGCCACGGGCGCGGTGCAGCAGGTGCACATCATCGAAGGAGTGGAGAGCAGCCCCCCGACCAGCGCGCTGGAGGTGTCCCGCCGCCGGCGCAGCAGGGACAGCAGCCACCGCCGCGGCAGGAGGGTCTGCACGGCGGCGGCGACGACGAGCCCGGCCACCAGCGCCTTCCACACCGCGAGGGCGTAGACCTTCGTGAACTCCCACCCGGCGGTCAGGCTCGGGCCCGACCCCGGGGTGATCCCCGCGGCGGCCACGACCGAGCTGCCCGACCACGCCCGCGACCCCACGAGCTCCCCGACCCGCGCGGTGTAGGGGGCCCACTTGGCCCACAGCAGCAGGAGCACGACCAGGACGGCGAACGCCGCCGCACCCAGCAGGGTGCGGCGGCGCGTCGGGACGAGGGGGGAACTCACGCGGGGACGTAGTCCATGGTGTCCGGGTGCCCGCCGATGCGGCCGTCGGCGCCCTGGTCCAGGGCCGTGATGAGCGCGAGGTCCTCCTCGGTCAGCTCGAAGCTGAAGAGGTCGAAGTTCTCCTCCACGCGCGAGCGCGTCACCGACTTCGGGAAGACGATGTCGCCGCGCTCGACGTGCCAGCGCAGCACGACCTGCGCCGGGGTCTTGCCCAGCCGGTCCGCGACGGCGGTGATGGTGGGGTTGTCCAGGACCTTGCCCTGGGCGATGGGCGACCACGCCTCGACGCCGATCTGGTGCTCACCGCAGTAGGAGCGCACCTCCTCGTTGCCGAAGTACGGGTGCACCTCGATCTGGTTGACGGCGGGCACGACGGTGGCCTCCTGGGCCAGGCGGCGCAGGTGCGGCACCTGGAAGTTGGAGACGCCGATGGAGCGCAGCCGGCCGTCGGCGCGGGCCTCCTCGAGCACCTTCCACGTCGAGACGAAGTCACCGCCGTACAGCGTGGGCAGCGGCCAGTGGATGAGGTACAGGTCGATGGGACCGCCCAGCTTCTCCACGGAGGAGTCGACCGCCGCGCGGGCCGCGTCGGGCTCGTGGGCGCCGTTGTTGAGCTTGCTGGTGATCCACACGTCCTCGCGCGGCACACCGGAGTCGAGGACGCCCTGGAGCGTCTCGGCCTCGTTGCCGTACATCTGCGCGGTGTCCAGGTGGCGGTAACCGACCTCCAGGGCCGTGCGGACCGCGGCCGCGGTCTCGGCCGGCGGGATCTGGAAGACCCCGAAGCCGAGCTGGGGGATATCGCGTCCGTCGTTGAGCATGATGGTGGGAACAGTCACGGGGGAATCCTGGTCCCGGCGGGTCCACCGCGCACGCGGGGACGATCCGGGGGTATGTTCCCGGACGTGGGTCTGAAGACGTTCCTCGAGGGGTGGCCGGTCTACCGGCAGCTGACGGGCGACGACCCGCTGGGCCGCGGTGCCGCGACCCAGTCGGCGCGCTCGAAGTACCTGACGCCGCGCACCGCCACGGCCGACCGCGTCGCGAAGTCGGTGTGTCCGTACTGCGCCGTGGGCTGCGGCCAGCGCGTGTACGTCAAGGACGAGAAGGTCGTGCAGATCGAGGGCGACCCGGACTCCCCGCACTCGCGCGGGCGGTTGTGCCCCAAGGGTTCGGCCAGCGAGCAGCTCGTCAACGGCGACTCGCGCGTCACGACGATCCGCTACCGCGCGCCCTACGCGACCGAGTGGACCGACCTGGACCTCGACACCGCGATGGACATGATCACCGACCGGGTGCTGGACGCCCGGCGGCGCGGGTGGCAGGACCGCGACGACCAGGGTCGGCGGCTGAACCGCACCATGGGGATCGCCAGCCTCGGTGGTGCGACGCTGGACAACGAGGAGAACTACCTCATCAAGAAGCTGTTCACGGCCATGGGCGCGATCCAGGTCGAGAACCAAGCCCGCATTTGACACTCCGCCACGGTGCCCGGTCTGGGTGCCTCGTTCGGTCGCGGTGGAGCCACCGGTGACCTGCAGGACCTGAGCAATGCCGACGTCATCGTCATCCAGGGCTCGAACATGGCCGAGTGCCATCCGGTCGGGTTCCAGTGGGTGATGGAGGCCAAGGCGCGCGGCGCGAAGGTCTTCCACGTCGACCCCCGCTTCACGCGCACCAGCGCGCTCGCGGACACGTACGTCCCGATCCGCACGGGCACGGACATCGTCCTGCTCGGAGCGGTCATCAACCGCGTCCTGACGCAGGAGCGCGACTTCCGCGAGTACGTCGTGGCGTACACCAACGCCTCGCACCTGGTGAGCGAGGACTTCGGCGACACCGAGGACCTCGACGGCCTGTTCTCCGGGTTCGACCACGAGACGCGCTCCTACGACACGAAGTCGTGGCAGTACGCCGGGTCCGAGCACCACGGGGACGAGGAGGAGGAGACCGCCGAGTCCAGCGACAGCGAGTCCGGGCACGCCCTCGGGTCCGGCGGCGCCGCGGTCGACCACCGGAGCATCCAGCGCGACGAGACGCTGCAGGACCCCCGCTGCGTCTACCAGGTCCTCAAGCGCCACTTCGCCCGCTACACCCCGCAGATGGTGGCCGAGGTCTGCGGCATCCCGGAGGACCTGTTCGAGGAGCTCGCCGAGGCGTGGATCTCGAACTCGGGCCGGGACAAGACCGGGGTGCTGGTCTACAGCGTCGGCTGGACCCAGCGCGGCACGGGCGTGCAGTACATCCGGGCCGGGGCCATCCTGCAGCTGCTGCTGGGCAACATGGGCCGGCCCGGCGGTGGGGTCATGGCCCTGCGCGGCCACGCCTCCATCCAGGGCTCGACCGACATCCCGACCCTGTACAACCTGCTGCCGGGGTACCTGCAGATGCCGCACGCCGAGCGGCACCCCGACCTGGCCGGTTACGTCGACGCGATCAAGGGTCAGAACCAGAAGGGCTTCTGGGCCAACGCCGACGCGTACACCGTGAGCCTGCTCAAGGCGTACTTCGGTGAGAACGCCACGGCCGAGAACGACTACCTGTTCGACGACCTGCCCAAGATCAGCGGCGACCACGGCACGTACAGCCAGGTCATGGACATGATCGAGGGCGGCAAGATCTTCGGGTACTTCCTGCTGGGGCAGAACCCCGCCGTCGGCTCGGCCAACGGCCGCGCCCAGCGGCTGGGCATGGCCAACCTGGACTGGCTCGTCGTGCGCGACCTGGTGATGATCGAGAGCGCGACGTTCTGGAAGGACGCGCCCGAGGTCGAGACCGGCGAGATCGTCTCCGAGCAGTGCCGCACCGAGGTGTTCTTCCTGCCCGCCGCCTCCCACGTGGAGAAGGAGGGCACGTTCACCCAGACTCAGCGGCTGCTGCAGTGGCGCGAGAAGGCGGTCAACCCGCCGGGCGACGCCACGAGCGAGCTGTGGTTCTTCTACCACCTGGGCCGGCGGATGCGGGAGAAGCTGGCCGGTTCCACCGACCCGCGCGACCAGCTCCTGCTGAAGCTCGCCTGGGACTACCCGGTGCACGGGCCGGAACAGGAACCCAGTTCCGAGGACGTGCTGAAGGAGATCAACGGCTACGGTCCCGACGGCCTGCTGCCGGGGTACACCGCGTTGGAGGCGGACGGGTCCACGTCCAGCGGCTGCTGGATCTACTCCGGGGTCTACGCCGACGGCGTCAACCAGGCCGCGCGCCGCAAACCCGGTCGCGAGCAGTCCCTGCACGCCCCCGAGTGGGGCTGGGCGTGGCCGATGAACCGGCGCGTGCTCTACAACCGGGCCTCGGCCGACCCCGACGGGAAGCCGTGGAGCGAGCGCAAGGCGCTGGTGTGGTGGGACGAGGACGCGAAGCGCTGGGTGGGCGACGACACCGCCGACTTCGAGGCGACCAAACCCCCGTCGTACCGTCCTCCGGAGGGGGCCACGGGCGTGGAGGCCATCGCCGGCGACGACCCGTTCATCATGCAGAGCGACGGCAAGGGCTGGCTGTACGCGCCCAAGGGCGTCGTCGACGGTCCGCTGCCGGCGCACTACGAACCGGCCGAGTCGCCGTTCCGCAACGCCGTCTACACCCAGCAGGCCAACCCGGCGCGGGAGATCTACACCAACCACCTCAACGAGGTGCACCCGTCCCCGCCCGAACTGGGCAGCCAGATCTTCCCGTTCGTGTGGCTCACGTCCCGGCTCACCGAGCACCACACGGCCGGCGGCATGAGCCGCTACCTGCCGTACCTCGCCGAGCTGCAACCGGCGCTGTTCATGGAGGTCTCCCCGGAACTGGCGCGGCTGCGCGGTCTGGAGCACCTCGGCTGGGCGCACGTGGTCACGGCCCGGGCCGTGGTGGAGGCGCGGGTGCTGGTCACCGACCGGCTCGCGCCGCTGAAGGTGCAGAACCAGCTCGTCCACCAGATCTGGCTGCCGTACCACTGGGGCCAGGGCGGTCTGACCACGGGGGACGTCGTCAACGACCTCATGCACCTGACGCTCGACCCGAACGTGCACATCCAGGAGTTCAAGGCCGGGACCTGCGACGTGCTGCCGGGCCGTCGCCCGCGCGGTGGCGCGGTCCTGGACCTGATCGACGAGTACCGGGTCCGGGGCGGGGTCACCATGACCTCCGGGTCGGTGGCCGTCACGGCCGACCTCATCGCCCGCGGCGGGCGGGGGGTGGCCGACCTGGCCGAGGGCGGGGCCACGGAGGTGGGCGCCGGGCACGACGAGCACCTGCTCGAGAAGGTCGTCGGGGTCCGCCACGACACCCGTTCGCGCCCGGGCGAGCCCCAGCAGAACGGCGTCGACCCCGTGGTGCTCGACGCGCACCCCGCCGAGGGCCTGGACGAAGGAGGGGACCGCTAGTGGTCTCGCTGGACGACCTGTCGGGCAGCCTGTACGGCCGCCTCGACGACCCCGCGCGCGACGCCGGGTACGCCGACCCGCCCCCGCGCAAGGGGTTCTTCACCGACACCTCGGTGTGCATCGGCTGCAAGGCCTGCGAGGTGGCGTGCAAGGAGTGGAACGCCGTCCCCGAGGACGGCATCGACCTGCTGGGGATGTCCTACGACAACACCGGTGGGCTCGGGGCGGACTCCTGGCGCGCGGTGGCGTTCATCGAGCAGTCCCGGCCCGCGGTGGACCGGGCCCAGCAGGACGCCGTCGCCGCCGGCTTCGACGCCTTCGCCGAAGCCGAGCGCCTGGGCACGGGGGTCCCCGGCGGGCACCCGGTGGCCGAGCGGGCCTACCAGAACTCCTCGCACCAGAACCCCTCCCACGGCGGGTGCGGGGGGTCGTGCGGCAGCGCGTCCACCACCGCGGCCCCGGCGGGGAAGGGCGGGAAGGACCCGGCCGGGCAGTTCCTCGGCATGCCGGGCATGCTGGCGCCCGCGCCGCTGCCCGACCGCGACGGCCGTCAGGACGTCCGCTGGCTGATGATGTCCAACGTCTGCAAGCACTGCACGCACGCCGCGTGCCTGGACGTGTGCCCGACGGGGGCCCTGTTCCGCACCGAGTTCGGCACCGTCGTCGTCCAGCAGGACGTGTGCAACGGGTGCGGCTACTGCGTCTCGGCGTGCCCCTACGGCGTCATCGACAAGCGCGAGGAGGATGGCCGGGCCTGGAAGTGCACGCTGTGCTACGACCGGCTCGGTGAGGACCAGACGCCCGCCTGCGCCCAGGCCTGCCCGACGGAGTCGATCCAGTTCGGCGACCTCGACGAGCTGCGCGAACGCGCCGAACGTCGCCGGCAGCAGCTGCACGACGTCGGGGTCACCGAGGCCCGCCTGTACGGGGAGGACCCCGAGGACGGGGTCGGCGGCGACGGTGCGTTCTTCCTGCTGCTCGACGAACCGGAGGTCTACGGCCTGCCGCCGGACCCCGTCGTCACCACGCGGGACCTGCCGTCGATGTACAAGCACATGGCCGCCGCCGCGGGGTTCATGGTGCTCGGCGTCGTGGCCGCCGCGGTGGGCAGGCGATGACCCCGAAACCCGCGCAGGAGACGCCGCACCAGCCGGGTCAGCCCGGGTTCGAGCACGTCCCCGGGACCGACCCGATCGGCGGTCAGGCCGCGCGGATGTTCGGCGCGGGGATGGGCAAGCGGAGGAAGAAGGGCCGCGGCGACGTCAACGCCGTGGTCCCCGACGCCGAGTTCCGCTCCTACTACGGCCGCGCCGTCCTCAAACCCCCGGTGTGGACCCACGAGATCGCCTACTACCTGTTCGCGGGCGGGCTGGCGGCCGGGTCCTCCATGCTCGCCGCCGTCGCGGACGCGAAGGGTCACGCGTTCGCGCGCCGGGCGTTGCGCACGACGTCGCTGGGAGCGGTGGGGGCCAGCGCCTACTTCCTCATCGCCGACCTGGGCCGGCCCGAGCGGTTCTACAACATGCTGCGGGTCGCCAAGGTCACCTCGCCCATGTCGGTGGGGACGTACATCCTCTCGGTGTTCGGTCCGCTGTCCGGGGCCGCCGCCGTCGCCGAACTCGGTGAGCTCCTGCCGCAGCGCGGGGCCCTCGGGCTGCTGCGGCGGGTGGCGCGGCCTGCGGGGTCGGTCGCCGGGGTCGGCGCGGCCGTGACCGGCCCGCTGCTGGCGACGTACACCGCGGTGCTGTTCGCCGACACCGCCGTCCCGAGCTGGCACGAGCCCTACCGGGAACTGCCGTTCGTCTTCGGCGGCAGCGCCCTGGCCGCCGGGGCCGGAGCGGCCCTGCTGCTGGCCCCCACGGAGCAGACCCGTTCCGCCGCGCGCGTCGCGGCGATCGGTGCCACCGTTGAACTCGCTGCGGCGCACCGGATGGAGACCTCGCACGGGCTCGTCAGCGAACCCTTCCACCTCGGGCGGCCCGGCCGGTTCCTCAAGGCCGCCCGGGCGTGCACCGCCGCCGGTGCGCTGGGAGCGGTCCTGGGGCGGGGCTCCCGCCTCGTCTCGGCGGTGTCGGGCGCGAGCCTGCTCGCCGGGTCGTTCCTGACCCGCATGGCCGTCTTCGAGGCGGGTGTCGCCTCGACGAAGGACCCCAAGTACGTCGTCGTTCCGCAGCGCGAACGACTGGAGGCGCGCCGGCGCGCCTCCTGAACCCCGAGGAGGACACGCATGGCGTACAAGACGCCGGAACAGATCGCGGTCGCCGCTGTCGCCAGTGGCGAGAAGAAGGCGAACCTGCCCGTCTCGAAGATGCTCGTCGGAGGGTTCCTGGCGGGGGCCTACATCGCCTTCGCCGGCCTGCTGGCCGTCGACGTGACGGCCGGGCTGGACCCGGGGATCTGGGGCGGGGTGACGACCCTGCTGACCGGGGCCGTCTTCAGCCTCGGCCTGGTGCTCGTCATCGTCGCCGGCTCCGAACTGCTCACCGGGAACATGGCGCTGCTGCCCATGGCGCTGTTCAGCCGCAAGATCTCCCTGGGGCGGCTCGGGCGGAACTGGGTCGTCGTCCTGGTCGCGAACCTGCTCGGGGCGCTGTTCGTGGCGTACGTGCTGGCCGTCAAGACGCACGTCATCGGTGCCGAGGGCACCGCCACGTTCACCCGCCTGGCGGCCATCGCCACGGGCAAGGCCGTCACCGAGGACGACCCGACGATCTTCCTGCGGGCCATCGGCTGCAACTGGCTCGTGTGCCTGGGCGTGTGGATGGCCCTGGCCGCCGAGGACATCGGCGGCAAGGTCGCCGCGATCGTGTTCCCGATCACCGCGTTCGTGGCGCTCGGCTTCGACCACGTCGTGGCGAACATGTTCTTCCTGCCCGCCGCGCACTGGGCCGGGGTGCCCGGGATCGGCTGGGGCGACATCGTCCGCAACTGGGTGTTCGCAGGGCTGGGGAACATCGTCGGCGGCGGGTTGTTCGTCGGCCTCGCGTACTGGTTCCTGTACCTGCGCGGCGCCCACCACGACCCGGCCACCGACCCGGCCACCGACCCGGCGCAGGCCCCGGCGGCCACGTCGGACGGGGCCGGGACCGCGGGGGCGCCCAAGCGCTGACCCTCAGCGCACCACGAGGGTCGTCTCCCCGCGGCGGGGCACGAGCTCACCGACGACGGGGTAGCCGGGCACCTCGCCCGCCACGAGCAGGCCCCCCGACGTCTGGGCGTCGGCGAGCAGGACCAGTTCGTCCTCGTCCGCCGCCCCGGCGTCGAGGAACGGCCGGACCCAGTCGAGGTTGCGGCGGCTGCCGCCGGGGACGAACCCGTCGGCGAGAGAGCGCCGGGCGCCGTCGACGTAGGGGACGGCGGAAGCGTCGACGACGGCGGTGACCCCGCTGGCGCGGGCGACCTCGTGCAGGTGGCCGAGCAGGCCGAACCCCGTGACGTCGGTGGCGCACCGGGCCCCGGCGGCCAGCGCCGCGACGGAGGCGTCGCGGTTCAGCGTCGTCATCACCGCGATCGCCTCCTCGAACACCTCCCCGGTCGCCTTGTGCCGGTTGTTCAGCACGCCCAGGCCGAGGGGTTTGGTGAGGGTCAGGGGCAGGCCCGCGACGGCCGCGTCCCCGCGCAGCAGGCGGTCGGGGTCGCCCAGGCCCGTGACGGCCATGCCGTACTTGGGTTCGGGGTCGTCGATGCTGTGGCCGCCGCCGAGGTGGCAGCCCGCCTCCCGGGCTGCGTCGGCGCCGCCGCGCAGCACCTCGCGCGCCAGCTCCGGCGGCAGGACGCCGCGGGGCCAGCCGAGCAGGTTCACCGCCACCAGCGGGGTGCCGCCCATGGCGTAGACGTCGGACAGGGCGTTCGTGGCCGCGATGCGGCCGAAGGTGTAGGCGTCGTCGACGACGGGGGTGAAGAAGTCGGCGGTGGCGATGACCGCCCGGCCGCCCTCGATCCGCACGACGGCGGCGTCGTCGCCGACCCCCACGAGCAGGTCGTCCGTCGCGGGCCCGGTCAGGCCCGCCACCATCTCCTCGAGCTCACCCGGCGGGATCTTGCAGGCGCACCCGCCGCCGTGGGCGTACTGGGTCAGGCGCATCGTCGCTGCGGTCACGGCGCGACCCTAACCCGACCTTGTGGCACGCTGTCCCGCACGTGCGAGGAGGCGTACGGGTGCCTGGTGGCCCCCGCGGTCTTCAACACCGACGTGACCGAGCACCTCGGTCAGGTGGGTTCGATTCCCATCCGCCTCCGCCACGTACCTTGGCCCCGTGACCGACCACCGCCGCACCGTCCCGCGCACCGACGCGCTGCTCGCCGACCCGCGGCTCGCCCCCGCCGTGGACAGCCGGGGCCGCGACGTCGTCAAGACCGCGGTCCGGCAGGCCCAGCAGGCCGTGCGCGAGGGTTCCCTGCCGGTGGACGGCCTCGTCGAGGCGGTCCTGGCCGCGCTGCCCCCGGCCGGCACGAGCCTGCGGCCGGTGCTCAACGCCACCGGGGCGATCCTGCACACCAACCTCGGCCGGGCCCAGCTCTCGGCGGCGGCCGTCGAGGCGGTCGTGACCGCCTCGGGCGCCACGGACGTCGAGCTGGACCTCGTGACCGGCCGGCGCGCCCGCCGCGGTCGCGGGACGCTGGCGGCGCTGCGCGAGGCCGTCCCCGCCGCCGGGGACGTGCACGTCGTGAACAACGGGGCCGCGGCCCTCGTCCTGGTCGCCACGGCGCTGGCGGCGGGCCGGGAGATCGTCGTCAGCCGGGGCGAGCTCGTCGAGATCGGCGACGGGTTCCGGCTGCCGGACCTGCTGGAGTCCACCGGGGCGCGGTTGCGCGAGGTCGGCACCACGAACCGCACGTCGCTGGCGGACTACCGCGACGCGGTCGGGCCGGACACGGGGTTCGTCCTGAAGGTCCACCCGTCGAACTTCGTCGTCAGCGGGTTCACGGCCGGGGTGGACCCGGGTGACCTGACGGGTCTGGGGGTCCCCGTCGTCGTCGACATCGGGTCCGGCCTGCTCGCCCCGGACCCGCTGCTGCCCGACGAACCCGACGCGACCACGACCCTGCGCGCCGGGGCCGACCTCGTGACGGCCTCGGGGGACAAGCTCCTCGGCGGGCCGCAGGCGGGGTTGCTGCTGGGCGAGGCCGGGCTCGTCGAACGGCTGCGGCGGCACGTGCTCGCCCGGGCGCTGCGCGTCGACAAGCTCACCCTCGCCGCGCTGGAGGCCACGCTGCGCTCGGCGGGCAACCCGACGCGCGACGCCGTCCACGCCGACGTCGACGTCCTGCGCACGCGGTGCTCGGCGGTCGCCGAGGCACTGAGGCGCAACGGGTTCGACGCGCGGGCCGAGGAGTCCGTCGCGGTCGTGGGCGGGGGTGGGGCGCCGGGGGTGGACCTGCCCTCGTGGGTCGTGTCGCTGCCCGCCGACCTCGCGGTGCCGTTGCGCACGGGACCCACCCCCGTCGCCGGGCGCGTGGAGGACGGGCGGTTGCTGCTGGACCTGCGCACGGTCCCGGTGGCCTCCGACGGGACGGTCGTCGACGCCGTGGTGGGGTTGCGCTGATGTTCGTCGTCGCCACCGCCGGGCACGTCGACCACGGCAAGTCCTCCCTCGTCCGCGCGCTCACCGGCCGGGACCCGGACCGCTACGCCGAGGAGAAGCGCCGCGGCCTGACGATCGACCTCGGGTACGCGTGGACGGACCTGCCGGACGTGGGCACCGTCGCGTTCGTCGACGTCCCCGGGCACGAGCGGTTCGTGCCGACCATGCTCGCCGGGGTCGGGCCGGTGCCGGTGGCGGTGTTCGTCGTCGCCGCCGACGGCGGGTGGATGCCGCAGTCGGCCGAGCACCTCGCCGCCCTCGACGCCCTCGGCGTGCGGCACGGGGTGCTCGCCGTGACCCGCGCGGACCTGGCCGACCCCGCGCCCGCCCGCGAGCAAGCCCTGGAGCACCTGCGGACCAGCTCGCTGGGGGAGGTCCCCGCCGTCGCGTGCAGCGTCGTGACCGGGGCGGGTCTGACGGAGTTCCGCACCGTCCTCGCCGACGTCCTGCGCGCGGTCCCACGGCCCGATCCCGCAGCCCCGGTGCGGTTCTGGGTGGACCGCAGCTTCTCCGTCACCGGGGCCGGGACCGTGGTGACGGGGACGCTGCCCGCCGGGACGATCGCCGTCGGCGACGAACTGCGCCTGGGGGAGCGGACCGTGCACGTGCGTGGCGTGCAGTCCCTGGAACGTCCCGTCGAGCGGGTCGAGGGCGTGGCCCGGGTCGCCCTGAACCTGCGGGGCGTGGACCGGCGCGACGTGCGGCGCGGCGACGCGCTGCTGACCCCCGGCCGGCACGTGCTCACCGACGTCGTCGACGTGCGGGCCCCCGCGGCGACCTCCGGGGACCTGCCCGCCGAGCTCGTCGTGCACGTCGGGTCGGCCTCGGTCCCGGCGCGGGTGCGCCCGCTGGGGGCCGACCTGGTGCGGGTCCAGCTGCGCGAGCGGCTGCCCCTCGTGGTCGGGGACCGCGTGCTGCTGCGCGACCCGGCCCGGCACGAGGTCCTCGGGGCGGGCGCCGTCCTCGACGTCGACCCGCCCGCCCTGCGCCGGCGCGGGGCGGCCCGGGCCCGGGCGGCCGAGCTCGCCGACGTCACCGGACCGGACCCGGCCTCGGAACTGCGCCGGCGCCGGCTGGTGCGCGGGGCGCGGCTGCGGGAGATGGGTGTCGGGCTGCCCGGTGCCCCCGTGGTGGGGGACTGGTACGCCGACCCGGCGTTCTGGGCCGAGCGGGCGCGGCGGCTGCGCGACGTCGTGACGGGCTTCGCGGCGGCGAACCCGCTGCAGGCCGGGCCGAGCCTGGAACAGGTGCGCCGGGCGCTGGAGCTGCCCGACCTGGACCTCGTGACGGCCCTGGTCCGCGACCCGCTGCGGGTGCGGGACGGGCGCGTCGTGGAACGGACCGACGACCTGCCCCCGGCCGTGGAACGCGCCGTCGCCGCCGTGCTCGCCGACCTCGCGCGGGACCCGTTCGTCGCCCCGGACGTCGAACGGCTGCGGGACCTGCGGCTGGGGCGCAGCGAGCTCGCCGCCGCGGTGCGCGCCGGCCGCCTCGAACGCGTCGCCGACGGCATCGTCCTCGCGCCCGGTTTCGCCGACCGGGCCGTGGAGGCGCTGCGCGCTGCGCCGCAACCGTTCTCGATGAGCGAGGCGCGCCGGGCGCTGGGCACCTCGCGGCGGGTCGCGGTGCCGCTGCTGGAGGCGCTGGACGCGCGGGGGCGGACGGTGCGCGAGGCCGACGACCGGCGACGGCTGGTGGGGCGGTGAGTCCCGTGCGGGTGCTGGGGATGATGTCGGGGACCTCCCACGACGGGATCGACCTGGCCGTCGTGGAGTTCTCGGTGGTCGCGGACGGGGACCGGCTGCGGGCGCGCGTGGGGGAGCACCGGACCGTCCCCTACTCCGACGGGCTGCGGGCCGACCTCGTCGCGGCGCTGCCGCCGGCGCGCACCGACCTGGCCGCCGTCTGCGCCCTCGACGTCCGCATCGGGCAGGAGTTCGCCGCCGCGGCCGCCTCGGTCACGGACGCGTTCGACCTCGTCTGCTCGCACGGGCAGACCGTCTTCCACTGGGTCGACGGCGGCGCCGTGCGGGGGACGCTGCAGCTCGGTCAGCCGGCCTGGATCGCCGAGGCCACCGGGGCCCCCGTCGTCTCCGACCTGCGCACCGCCGACGTCGCCGCCGGCGGGCAGGGCGCACCCCTGGTCCCGGTCCTCGACCGGCTGCTGCTGGCGTCCTTCGTGGAGCAGGGCCGCACGGCCGCCGCGCTGAACCTCGGCGGCATCGCCAACGTCACCGTCTGCGCGCCCGGCCGTCCGCCTCGGGCCTGGGACACCGGCCCCGCGAACGCGCTGCTGGACGCCGCCGCGGGCGGGATCGACCGGGACGGCCGGCTGGCCGCCGCCGGGACCGTGCGGTCCGACGTCCTCGCCGACCTGCTCGCCGAGCCGTACTACGCGCAGGGACCGCCGAAGACGACCGGCAAGGAACTGTTCCACCCCGGGTACCTCGACCGGTTCGCGGGCGTGCCCCGCGAGGACCTGCTCGCCACCCTCGTCGAGCTGACCGTGCGCACCGTGGCCGACGCGCTGGACGGGGTGGACGTCGTCGTCGCCTCCGGCGGCGGGGTGCGCAACCCGGTGCTGATGGCCGGTCTGCGCTTTCGGTTGCCCGGGCTCGTGGTCTCCGACGAGCTCGGCTGCCCCGCCGACGCCAAGGAGGCCGTCGCGTTCGCCCTGCTGGGGTTCGCCGCCGCCCACGGCCTGGCGGGCAACGTCCCCTCGTGCACGGGAGCGCGCGGCGGGCGGGTCCTGGGACGGCTGACCCCGGGGCGGTGGGCCGTGCCCACCGTCCCCGGGGTCTCCGCCTGGCCCGCCGGGCTGGACCTCAGCCCGGCGCGCTGACGCACCGGTCGCGCCCGGCGCCCTTCGCGGCGTACAGGGCCCGGTCGACGGCCCCGAGCAGGTCCGCCACGTCGCCGCCCGGGCCCGCGGTGCCCACGCCGACGCTGCACGTGACCCGCGGGCTCGTACCGCTGGACACCGCCGACCGCAGCCGCTCCGCCGCGGCCCGGGCCTGCGCCGCGTCGGTGCGCGGCATGAGGACGGCGAACTCCTCACCGCCGTAGCGCGCCACCAGGTCCTCGGCCCGGGCGGCGGCGACCAGCGCCGCGGCGGCCGAGCGCAGCACGTCGTCGCCGGCCTGGTGGCCCAGCGTGTCGTTGACGGCCTTGAAGTGGTCGAGGTCGACGAGCGCGAACGACCACGGCGCGTCGTCGTGGGCCGCCCGGGCCAGGGCCAGGTCGAGCGTGCGCCGGTTGGCCACGCCCGTCAGGCCGTCCAGCGTCGCCGCCCGCCGCAGTTCCTCGACGGCACCGGCGCGCGCCAGGGCCAGCGCCGCGTGCGCGACGGCCTGCTCGAGGGCGCGCAGGACCCGCCGCTCCAGGCCGCGGTCGCGGCCGAAGTCGACGACGAACCAGCCCTGCACCGTCCCCGCCGGCAGCGGCACGACCGCCACGCCCCGCGCGTGCGGCCACAGGCCGCTCAGCCACGGGTCCGCGGCCGGGTCCAGCCTCTTGCGCAGCAGCGGACCCGCGGCGGCGGTGGCCTCCCGCAGCGTGCGGTCCGTCGAGGCCGTCAGCACCAGCCGCGCCCGGCGGGCCGGGAGCTCCTCGACGGCGAAGGAGGTCAGCAGGTCGCTCACGGCGGCGACGGTGTCGACCGCCACGAGGGCGCCGAGCAGGCGGTGCAGCGCCTCGGCGTCGAGCCGGCGCCGACGCAGTTCCCGCTCGTTCACCGCGGCGAACGTCGCCGTCCCGAGCGTGGCCGCCCACAGGACCGAGGCGAAGACGGTGAAGTCCCGCGGTGAGGTCCCCAGCGCCGGTCCCAGCGGCAGGACGCCGGTGGCGCCCGCCTCCAGCAGGCACAGCACGAGGACGGTGTGCGTGCCGGCCACCTTCACCCCCGTGCGGAACGACGTCACGAGCGTCACGGCCGTGGCGTGCACCGCGAAGAGCGCGAACCCCGCCGCTCCCAGTGCCGGCAGCGCCAGGGTCAGCGCCGCGCTGTCCAGCAGCAGACCGAGGTCCAGACCGGCCCGCGCCACGCGCCGGCCCGCCCGCGCCGTCGCCGACAGCAGGCTCGTCACGCCCAGGTGGACGCACGCGGTCGTGAGCAGCAGCCGGCCCGTCACCGGTCCGTCGGCACCCACCGCCCACCACAGCACGGCGCCGGTCGCGACGATGAGCAGGCGCAGGACGATCGTCCAGCGGATGCGTTCACCCAGCGGCACGAAGGACTGCTGTCCCCGGGGTGCGCTCACCGCGGGCTCCTCTCCGGGTCGTCGAACGTCAGCAGGGGCTCGGGCGCGACGGGCGACAGCGCGAGCTTCGGGTCGTGGCGGTCGATGCGCTGCTGCACGACGAGGAACACCGCCGCCACGAGCAGCACCACCGCCGGGTACTGCGCGTGACGCACCATCGCCGTGCTCACCGTGGCGACGGCGCGCGCGGCCTCGCGCACCGCGGCGGGAACGGTCCCGTGCGCCGCCGCCGGGTGCGCAGGACGTGCGGGCCGGTCCGGGACGTGGAGCGCACCCCGCGTCGGCTCCGGGGTCGCGACGGGCGCGGGACGCGGCTCAGCGCTGCCCGCAGACGGCGTGGGCGAGGGGGGCCTCGCGGTCGAGGGGTGCGCGGCGGCCGACGTGGTCCGGACCGGTGCGTCCCCCGGCACGCTCGTCGCGCGGGCACGGACGGGCGCCGGAGCGGTGGTGGCAGCGCTCGTGCGACGGGGGACGGGAGCGGCCTGGACCGGTGTGGGGCCTCGGGGGGCCGTACCGGTCGGCGCGGGTGCCGGCATCGGGGGCCGGGTGGGTCCGTCCGCCGACGGTCCCCCGGGGGTTCGCGTCGGGGTCGAGGTTCGCGAGGGCGTCGGCGTGGGGGTTCCCGTGGGCGTCGCCGTGGGGGTTCCCGTGGGGGTTCCCGTGGGCGTCGGCGTCGGCGTCGGCGTGGGGGTCTGCGTGGGGGTGGGGGTCGGGACGCGGACCACGGTGACCACGGGCGCCGGGACGTCGACCACGACGGGGGAGGTGGCGGCGGAGGACCCGGCGCTGGTGCGGGTCGCGACGGACAGCTCGTAGCGGTGCCCCGCGACCAGCCCGTCCAGGGTGAGCGACGTCCCGGTCGCGGAGCGGGTGGTGCTCGTGCCCGTGGTGGTGTCCACGACGGTCACGGCGTACCCGAGCACGTCTGCGCCGCCGTCGTCGCCGGGGGCCGTCCAGCTCAGCCGGTACCCGGTGGCGGTGGTGGCGGCGCTCACGCCCGTCGGCGTCCCCGGCGCGAGCGCGAGCGCCTCCAGGGGCACGTCGGCGCGTGAGCAGGCGCGCGCCTGGTACGCGCACGCCTGGACGGTGACGGTGGCCGTCCCGGCGCGGTCGGGACTCCACCGCAGCTGGGCACCGGTGAGGAGCACGCCGGTGGGGACGGTCCCGACGAGCGACCAGGTCGTCGTGTACCGGCCGGTGAGGGTCGCGGTCGCGGTGGCCCGCACGGGGGTCGTAACGGTCGCGACGGGGTCGATGACGGGGCGCTGGTCCGGTGACCAGCGGACCACCCGCTTGTTGTCCTTGTCGGCGATGAGCACGGCGGAGTCGCGTGCGTCGATGCCCGTCGGAGCCCGGAAACCCGTGCCGGCGGTGGCGAACTGCAGGGCGCGCAGCGTGCCGTCCGCGTCGACGACGTCGATGCTGTTGTTGCCCTCGTCGGCGATGTAGAGGTTCCCCTGGTCGTCCAGGGCGATGCGCTCGGGGTAGCTCAGACCGCTGTCGGTCGCGGGTCCCTCGACGACCGGTCCGAGACCGTGGCCGGCGTAGACGCCGATCCGCGGGCCGGTGACCGCGAGGACCTGGTGGCGGTGCTTGTTGCCGATGAGCAGGGTGCCGTCCGGGCGCACGGCCAGGCCGATGGGCCCGAAGAGGCCGGGGCCGGTGATGCCGAGGGCGGCGTTGGTGGTGTCGTCGCCGGCGACCGTCCGGGACCGGCCGCCGCTGACGGCGAGCACCCGGTTGTGACCCTGGTCGGCGACGTACAGTGTCCCGTCCGGCCCCACGGCCACCTCGACGGGGTCCATCGGGGTGGCCAGCGCGGCGCCGTCGACGGGGACGCCCGAGGTGCCGTTGCCGGCCACCACGGTGAGGCTGCCGTCGGGCACGTGCACCTTGACCACGCGGTGGCGGGTGAGGTCGGCGACGTACACGTCGTCGGCGGCGTCGACGGCCAGCCCGTACGGCTGGTCGAAGGCACCGCCGTCGGTGCCGGCCAGGACGCTGCGCGTACCGGCGGCCGTCACGGCGAACACGACGTGCCGGGCGGTGTCGGCGACGTACGTCGTGCCGTGGCTGTCCACCGCGACGTCGACGGGGTTGCCCATCGGGTCGCTCGCCCCGGTGCCGGAGTTGTCAGCGACGACGGTGGCCGTGTAGCCGACGGTGTCGGCCGCCAGGGCGGGGGCGGGAGCGCTGGCGAGGGCCGCGACGCACGCCGCCAGGACCCAGCGCGCGGGGCGGCCCGCCGACGCGCCGGGCAGGGACTTCACCCCTGGTGCATCGGCCGGGCCGGTACCGAGCGCGAGCGCGGTCCCCCAGGTGGCTCAGCCCAGCGGGATGACGCCCGTCGCGACCGCGGCCACGAGCATGACCAGCGACAGCACGACCGCGCGCCAGATGACCTTGCGGTGGTGGTCGGCGAGGTCGACCTTGGCCAGCGAGATCAGCAGCAGCATGGCCGGCACCAGCGGGGAGGTGAAGTGGACCGGCTGGCCCACGATCGAGGCCCGCGCCATCTCCACCCCGGAGATGCCGTACTCGGCGGCGGCCTGCGACAGGATCGGCAGCACCCCGAAGTAGAAGCCGTCGTTGGACAGGAAGAACGTCAGCGGCATGCTCAGGACGCCGGTGATGACGGCCAGGTGCGGGCCCCACGCGTCGGGCACGACGTCGACGAGCCACTTCGCCATCGCCACGTCCATCGTGGTCTGCGACAGGACCGCGGTCAGCACCGCCGCCGCGAACACCATGGACACGACCGAGACGATGCTGGAGGAGTGCTCCTTGATCCGCGCGACCTGCTCGACGGGCCGGGGGAAGTTCACCAGCAGCGCGACGGCGGCGGCCACCATGAACAGGAAGGGCAGCGGCAGCACGTCCATCCCCAGCAGCACGAGCAGCGCGACGGTGAGGGCGCCGTTGAACCAGATCAGCTTCGGGCGCAGGGTGGGACGGTCGGGGTCGAGGGCGCCGCGGGTCATGCCGTCGTCCGCGCCGTCGGTGCCGCCCGCCCCGCCGGACCCGCCGCCGGAGCGGGGGCGCGCCGGGCCGCCGGCCGTGACGAGTTCGCGGGTCTCGACGGTCTGGACGGTGTCCACGTCGAGTTCCAGGCCGAGTTCGAGACCCTGCCGGGCCAGCCGCCGCTTCTCCGAGACCCCCAGCGCCCAGGCCATGAGGACCACCGTGACCAGGCCGGCGAGCATGCTCGGCACCATCGGGTTGAACAGTTCCGAGGGCGAGACGCCCAGGGCGGTCGCGGCGCGCACGGTCGGCCCGCCCCACGGGATGATGTTCATGACGCCGGCCGCCAGGTTCGCCACCACGGTCAGGACGACGGGGGACAGCTTCAGGCGCAGGTACAGCGGCAGCATGGCCGAGACGGTGATGATGAACGTCGTCGAGCCGTCGCCGTCGAGGGAGACGAGGGCCGCCAGGACGGCGGAGCCGATGACGACGCGGACGGGGGAGTTCCCGCACACGCGCAGGATCAGCCGGATGAGCGGGTCGAACAACCCGACGTCGATCATCAGGCCGAAGTAGACGATCGCGAAGAACAGCAGGGCCGCCGTCGGGGCGAACGTGCCGATCTGGTCCATCACCGCGTCGCCGATGCCCGTCCCGGAGCCGGCCAGGACGGCGAAGCACAGCGGGACGAGGATGAGGGCGACGACCGGGGTGAGCCGTTTGGTCATGATGAGGACCATGAAGAGGGCGACCATGGTGAATCCGAGGGCGACAAGCATCGTTGCTCCGTGATCTGCGGGGGTTCTCGGCGGGTTCTCGGCGGGTTCTCTGGCGGTTCTCTGGCGGTTCTGTCGCGGTTCGGCGTCGAACGGGTACGCCGGAACGTTAGGGACCGCCCGGGGCCCGTGCCCGGTTGCGCGCACTGATCGCGACAACGCTCGATCCGTGCGTTGTGCGCGTTCTGCTCAGGCCCGGACGGGGCTACCGTTGCCGACCGTGGACCCCCGACGATGGCCGTTCTCCCGCCAGGTGCTGGCGGTCCTGCTGCTCCTGGTCGCCGTCGTCCTGGCCGTGGGGTGCGGGGGCTCGCTGTACCTGCTGAGGCAGCAGGCCGCCGTGGAGTCGCGCAACCGCAGCCTCGACGTGGCCCGCACCCTGGCCGAGGACGATGCCGTCCGCTCCGCCGTCACCGCCGCCAGCGACGCCGACCCGCTGCCGAACGCGCAGTTGCAGGACGGGCCCATGCAGCGCGAGGCCGAGGCCGTGCGCACGCGCACGGGGGCCCTGTTCGTCGTCGTCACCGACGACCGCGGGCTGCGCCTGGCGCACCCGAACCCGGCCCTGCTGGGGCGGCGGGTCAGCACCGACCCCACGCAGGCCCTCGCGGGCCGCGAGGTCGTGACCGACGAGACGGGCACGCTGGGGGCCTCGGCGCGGGCCAAGGTGCCGGTCTACGCGCCGGGCAGCGCGCGGGTCGTCGGGGAGGTCAGCGTCGGTGTGGGGGCCGCCGCCGTCGCCGACCGGGCCCGCGACGCCCTGTGGCCGGCCCTGGCCGTGGCCGCGGGGGCGCTCGTCGTCGGCCTCGTCGGCGCCGACGTCCTGGCCCGCCGCCTGCGCCGGCTCACCCACGGGCTGCAACCGGAGGAGCTCGGCGGGATCCTGCAGGCCCACGACGCCGTCCTGCACGGCATCGCCGAGGGCGTCGTCTCCCTGGGCCCCGACGGGCGCGTCGTGCTGGCCAACGCCGAGGCCGCGCGGTTGCTGGGCCGTCCGGTCCCGGCCGGGTCGACGCTGGAGGACCTGCCGACCGCCGTCCGGCACGTCGTCGACCAGCCGCCGGCCGTCCCGGCCACCGCCGTCGTCGGCGACCGGGCCCTGGTGCTCTCGGCCCGCCGCGTCGAGCGCAACGGCCGGCTCCTGGGGCACGTCGTCACCGTCGCCGACCGCACCGACGTCGAGCTCCTGACCCGCCAGCTCGACGCCGTCCGGGCCGTCGGGGAGGTGCTGCGCGCCCAGCGCCACGAGTTCGCCAACCGGCTGCACCTGGTCTCGGGGCTGCTGGAGACGGGCCGCGCGAGCGAGGCCGGGAACTACGTGCGGACGTTGCTGGCGACCGGGCCGCTGGGGTGGCGCGTGGAGGGCCTGGACGCCGTGGCCGACCCCTACCTGCAGGCGTTCGTGGCGGCCAAGGCCGCCCACGCCCGCGAGCGCCAGGTGGTGCTCGCCCTCGGGGAGGTGTCGGTCGCCGGTCGCGTCGCCGACCCCGTCGACGTGACGACGGTGCTGGGCAACCTCGTCGACAACGCCGTCGCCGCGGCCGTCGGCAGTGCGGGGGCGCGGGTCGAGGTGGATCTCGTGCAGGAGGGTTCCGACCTCGTCCTGGCGGTCTCCGACTCCGGGGACGGGGTGCCGGAAGGACTGCGGGACAGCGTCTTCGAGGTCGGGGTGACGACGGGGGACGAAGGTCACGGCATCGGGCTGGGGCTGGTGCGGCAGGTGGCCCGGTCCCGGGGCGGGGACGCCTGGCTGGCTCCGGCGGTCCCGGGTCAGGGAGCGGTGTTCGTGGTGCGCCTGCCCGGTGCGCTCACGCCCGTGCACGCCGTGGAGGTGTCCTAGGTGCTGCGCGTCCTCGTCGTCGACGACGACTTCCGGGTGGCGTCGCTGCACGCCGGGTACGTCGAGGCCGTCGCGGGGTTCGAGGTGGCCGGGACCGCCGGGTCGGTGGGCCAGGCCCGTGCGGTGCTCGCGCGGTCGAACCCCGTGGACCTGCTGCTCGTGGACGTGTACCTGCCCGACGGCTCCGGGCTCGACCTGCTGGGCGAGCACGACGCCATCGTCGCCACGGCCGCCGGGGAACCGGCCACCTTCCGCCGGGCCGTCCGTTCCGGGGCCCTGGGGTACCTGCTCAAACCCTTCGGCGAGGCCGTCCTGCACACCCGGCTGCGCGCCTACGCCCGCTACCGGCGGGTGCTGGCCACGGCCGCCGACCACGGCCAGCCGCTGGACCAGGACGTCGCCGACGGGGCCTTGCGGGCCCTGCACGCCGAGAACGGGGCCGCCCGCTCGGCCAGCGCCGCCAGCGGGGCCACGCGCGACCTCGTCCTGCGGGCCCTGCACGAGGCCGCCGAACCGCTGTCGGCCGCCGACGTGGCCGCCGTCACGGGCATCTCGCGCGCCACCGCCCAGCGGCACCTGGCGGCCCTGGACGGCGAGGGCCGGCTGGCGCTGCGGCTGCGCTACGGCGCGACCGGCCGTCCCGAGCAGCGCTATGGCCCGATCGGGTGACTTCGGGGCCGTCCGGGGTGGCCCGTGCTGACGCGGCCGGACGGGTGAAGTAGACAGATCGTGGTCGGACGGTGACCATGAGCAGTTATCTAGGGGAGGAGCCGAGGATGAGCCGCTGGCCCTGGACGGCCCGGCACCAGGCAGGCGACGACGTGCGCACCCGCGTCGTCCCCTGGGCGATCTTCTCCCCGCTCGTCGTGGTCGGCGTCTTCGCCCTGTGGCGGGTCGCCTACGACGGCGGCCCCGAGCTGGGCGAGCTCGTCGCCGCGCTCATGGGCGGCGTCGTCTCCTCGTGCCTGCTGCTCGTCCTGGCCCTGCAGTCCGCCGTGCGCCTGGACGCCGACGGGCGCAACCGCCGCACCGAGCTCGACGCCGCCCTGCGCCAGGCCCTGCACGACCCCCTGACCGACCTCGGCAACCGGCAGCTGTTCACCGACCGCCTCCAGCACGCCCTGGCCCGCCGCGGGTCGAAGGCCTGCGCCGTCCTGTACCTCGACCTCGACGGGTTCAAGACGGTCAACGACACCCACGGCCACGCCGTCGGCGACATCGTCCTCGTCGAGGTCGCGCACCGCCTGCGCGCCGCCGTCCGCCCCGAGGACACCGTCGCCCGCTTCGGCGGCGACGAGTTCGCCGTCCTGTGCGAGGACCTGACCGACGAGCTGAACGCCTCGCGCATCGCCGAACGCGTCGTCAGCTCCATCTCCGACCGGCCCGTGGAGTTCGGCGACGACCGCCGCCTGAACATCACCCCCAGCGTCGGCATCGCCCTGGCCCACGACGAGGCCGACGCCTCCAAGCTCCTGCGCCGCGCCGACGCCGCCCTCTACCGCGCCAAGGAGAGCGGCAAGGCCCGCTCGGAACTGTTCGACGAACGCATGCAGGCCCAGGCCGTCGACGCCCTGCAGACCGAGGACGACCTGTCCCTGGCGCTCGCCGAAGGCCAGTTGCGGCTGCACTACCAGCCGATCGTGGACCTGCGCGACGGCCACGTGCAGGGCGTCGAGGCCCTGCTGCGCTGGCAGCACCCGCGCCGCGGTCTGCTGCAGCCCGCGGACTTCGTGCCGCTGGCCGAACGCAGCGGTCTCATCGTCGACATCGGCAAGTGGGTCATCGACGAGGCCTGGCGGACCCTGGAGAACTGGTACGCGACGATCGAGGACTGCCGGCTGACCATCGCGGTCAACGTCTCGCGCCGCCAGCTCGCCAACGCCGAACTGCTCGACGCCGTCGCCACCAACCAGCCCACCGGCCCCGCCGGGAACGCGCTGCTCGTGGAGGTCAGCGAGGAACTGCTCGTCGCCGACGCGAACGCCGGGTTCTCCACCCTGCACGCGCTGCGGATGATGGGGGTGCGCGTCGCCGTCGACGACTTCGGCGCGGGGGTGTCCTCGTTGAAGCACCTGCAGTCCATGCCCATCGACCACGTCAAGGTCGACCGGCACTTCATCGCCGGCCTCGGCCTGCACCGCCAGGACGAGGCCGTCGTCGCCGGGATCATCGGGATGGCCAAGAACATGGGCGTCGGCGTCGTCGCCGAGGGCGTGGAGTCCCACGACCAGCTCGACGCGCTGCGCCGGCTCGGCTGCGACTCCGCCCAGGGGTTCCTGCTGGGCCGTCCGAGCGCCGACGTCCGCGACGTCATCGACCTGCCGGCCCTGGAGACCGGGCGCGACGGGACGCCCCGCCCGGTCGTCGTCCGCTGACCTCAGGCTTGATCGACACCTGCCGATGAGCAGGTGAGCGGAGCGTCACGGAGGCGCCGGCGGACGGGGGTTCGGGAACATGGGCGAGCGGCGGACCACACTGGCGACGGGCATCGTCGGCGCGGCCGGGTCGGCGGCGGTCGTCGCCTGCGTGCTGGGGACGGTGGGGCTGTCCCAAACCCACGCCCAGGCCAGCCAGCTGTCCACCCTGAAGACCCACGCGCTCGTCGTGCAGGGCGCGGTCCAGGACGTCGCCGAGAAGCACGAGACGGAGGCGCTGAAGTCGCTGTCGGCGATGATCGCGCCGACCCTGGCGGACGCCTACAAGGCCCAGCAGGACGCCGCCTCAGCCGTCGTCGAGACCAGCATGGCGACGCTGAGCGAGAAGACCACCGGCGAGCAGGCCCGGCTCGTCGCCGACATGCAGACCCAGCTCGACGCCATGAACGCGCTGCTGGCCGCCGGGACCAGCGACGACCCGGCTGCCACCAAGGCCGCGAACGAGAAGTACGACGCGGCGAACGAGGCCTACACCCGGGACATCGCCGCCCTCAAGACCAGCTCGGACCGGGCCGTCGCCGACCTGGTCGCCTCCTCGGAGGCGGCCGCGCACCGCACGACCGTCCTCACCCTCGCGCTGCTCCTGGTCGGCCTCGCGCTCTCCGCGGTCGTCTCGGCGTTCGTCGTGCGCCGCGTGCGCGGTGACGCCAACCGCATCGCAACCGTCGCCGAGGCGCTCGAGGCCGGGGACCTGACCGTCACCTCCGGCATCGAGCGCACCGACGAGCTCGGGCGGATGGCCGCGGCCCTGGACCGCTCCATCGCCCGGTTGCGCACCGAGTTCGCCTCCGTCGCCGCCGGCGCCGACACCCTCGGGCACTCCTCGCAGGCGCTGGCCGAGGCGTCCGCGGGCTCCGCCGCCGCCTCCGACCGGGCCGGCAGCCAGGTCCGCTCGGTCTCGTCCGACATCTCCACCGTCTCCACCAGCCTGCAGGCCGTCTCGGCCGGGTCCGAGCAGATGGGCGCCGCCATCCGGGAGATCTCCTCCTCGGCCGCCGAGGCCACCGGCGTCGCCGCGCAGGCCGTCCAGGTCGCCGAGCGGACCACCGCCACCGTCGCGCGGCTGGGCGAGAGCTCGGCCGAGATCGGGTCGGTCATCAAGGTCATCACCGCGATCGCCGAGCAGACGAACCTGCTGGCCCTCAACGCGACCATCGAGGCCGCCCGCGCCGGGGACGCCGGCAAGGGGTTCGCCGTGGTCGCCGGGGAGGTCAAGGACCTCGCCCAGCAGACCGCGCAGGCCACCGAGGACATCTCCCGGCGCGTCACCACCATCCAGTCCGACACCGCCGGGGCCGTCACCGCGATCTCGTCCATCACCGAGGTCATCGCCCGCATCAACGACCTGCAGACCACCATCGCCTCGGCCGTGGAGGAGCAGACCGCCACCACCTCGGAGATCTCCCGCTCCATCGCCGACGCCGCCGACGGCGCCGGCCGCATCACCACCGGCATCGACGGCGTCTCGGCCGCCACCGACGCGACCGACCGGTCCGTCGTCGCGACGCGCACCGCCGCCGACGAGGTGTCGGGCGTGTCCGAGCAGTTGCGGACGCTGGTGGGGCGCTTCCGGCTCTGACGGGTCCGGGAAACGGCACGTTGCCTCCGCGGTCCCCTTCACCGGGCCCGGGGAGGCAACGTGCCGGTTCCGCGTCGGTCGTGGGATAGCGTTCGACCGTGCCGCGGATCGACCTCGACGACCTGACCGATCCGGAGCACTCGGGGTTCCTGCGCGACTACACCTCCCTGCGCGACGTCCAACTGCGCACCCGCCGCGAACCCGCCGAGGGGCTGTTCCTCGCCGAGAGCGTCGAGGTCATCCGCCGGGCCCTGGAGTCCGGGTACGTCCCGCGCTCCTTCCTGATCTCCGCAGCCCGCTACGGCGAGCTCGCCGACGAACTGCCCGCCGACGTCCCGGCCTTCGTCGCCCCGCCGCACGTCGTGGAGGAACTCACCGGCGTCGACCTGCACCGCGGGGCGCTGGGGTCGTTCGTGCGGCCCGCCCCGCGCTCCGTGGCCGACCTGCTCGCGCAGCTGCCGTCGGGCCCGGCGCGCCTGGTCGTCCTGGAGGACATCGCCGACGCGACCAACGTCGGGGCGATCGTCCGGTCCGTCGCGGCGTTCGGCGTGGACGGCGTGGTCGTCTCGCCGCGGTGCGCCGACCCCCTCTACCGCCGCAGCGTGCGCGTCTCGATGGGCACCGTCCTGCACCTGCCGTGGGCCCGGGCGACCTCCTGGCCGCAGGACCTGGACCTGCTGCGGGAGGCCGGGTTCACGGTGGCGGCGCTCGCCCTGTCGGACGACGCGGTGGCGCTGGGGGAGTTCGCGGCCCCCGACCGCCTGGCGTTCCTGCTCGGCACCGAGGGCGACGGGCTCTCCCGGCGGGCCGTCGCGGCCGCCGACGTCGTGGTGCGCATCCCGATGGACCCGCGGGTGGACAGCCTCAACGTGGCCGCGGCCAGCGCCGTCGCGCTGTGGGAGACGCGCGTCCTATCCTGACCGGGTGAGTCTCGGCGTCCCGCAGCTCGGCGTCCCGGTGGACGTGTGGCTCACCGCGCCCGCGGGCTCCGGTGAAGTGCTGGAAGTCGTCGACGGGGCGTTCGTGACCAAGAGGATCGGCGGCAACCCGCACCACTACCTCGCCGTCAGTCTGCTGCTGGAGTTCGAACGCCAGTGGGGTGCCGTGGCCACCGCGCCCGGGAACTGGGCGATCGAGCTGGCGCCGGACGGGAGCGTCGTCCGCGGCCGGGTTCCGGACGTGCTGGTCGACGGTGACGAGCTGCGCACCGTGGACGTGTACGTCGGAGTGCCGGCGGCCGCCGTCGAGGTGTGGTCCCCGGGGAACACGCTGCGCGAGATGAACGAGAAGCGCGGCGAGTACCGGGCCGCGGGCCTGCCGGTCCTGCTGGAGGCGTTCCTCAGCGACTCGGGGGACGTCCACCTGGACTGGATGGTGAACCTGGGTCGGCACTGGTCCACCGTCGCGACGAGCGAGGGTGACACGGTGCTCGACGTACCGGCTCGGCCGGGTGTCCACGAGGCGTTCTCCGTCGTGCCCAACTCCCTCCTGCGGCGCTGATCCGGCGTGGTGCACGTCGCCGTCCTGGGAGCCGGAGCGTGGGGAACCGCCGTGGCCGGGGTCCTCGCGCGCAACGCCGAGAGCGTGGCGCTGTGGTGCCGACGGCCCGAACTCGCCGCCGAGATCACCGCGACGGGGGAGAACACCGGGTACCTGCCCGGGGTGCCGTTGTCCCCCCGGATCGCGGCGACCGCGCAGTTCTCCGGGGCGGTCGACGGAGCGTCCCTCGTCGTCCTGGCGATCCCGTTGCAGCAGTTGCGGTCACGAGTCTCCGGGTGGCGCACGGAGTTCCCCGACGTCCCCGTCGTGAACCTCGCCAAGGGCGTCGAGGCGGCGACGGGGGAGTTCGGCACGGAGATCGTCCGCGACGTCCTCGACGTCCGGCACGTCCTGGCGCTGTCGGGTCCGAACCTGGCCGCCGAGATCGCCCGCGGGCAACCAGCCGCGACCGTCGTCGCGGGCTCGAACCTGTCCGTCGCGCAGGAGGTGTGCGGGTCCTTCAGCACCCCCGCGTTCCACGCGCACGCCGTGACCGACGTCCTCGGCGTCGATGTCGCGGGTGCGTTCAAGAACGTCGTCGCGCTGGCCGTCGGGATGGTCGAGGGCGCGGGGCTGGGCGCGAACGCGCGGGCCGCGGTCCTGACGCTGGGGCTCAGCGAGATGGCCGCCCTGGGGGCCCGGCTGGGGGCCTCGACGTCGACCTTCCTGGGGCTGGCCGGCGCGGGGGACCTGGTGGCGACCAGCACGTCGAGGCTGTCGCGCAACCACCGCGTCGGGCTGGCGCTGGGGGAGGGGTTGCCGCTGGGCGCGGCCGTGGCCCGGGCCGGGGGCACCGCCGAAGGTGTCGCGACCGCGCCCGCCCTGCTGCGTCGCGACCCCGACCTGCCGTTCGTGCGCGACGTCGTCGCCGTGCTCGAGGGCGTGCGCTCACCCGTGGAGGCGGTCTCCCGGCTGCTGTCGGCGTCCTGAGACCAGCCGCCGCAGCGCGATCCAGGCGAACGGCAGGTAGGGCAGCGGACCGTCGAAGGTCGTGACGCACCCCGACGGGGTGGCCCGGACGGCGTGGTGCAGCTCGATCCCCGCCACCCGCCACGTCCACGTCATCGCGGGTTCGTCGACGGCGGTGATCGTGAAGGGGACGAAGTTGACCGTCCCGCGGGTGCCGGTGGCGATGCGCCCGGTGCCGGCGCGGACCCGCAGCAGCTGCGGGGACCAGGTCGTCCAGCGCGCGATCCGGGCGTAGTCCTCCCAGACCTCGACCGCCGACCTGGTGCCCCGGGCGCTGATCACTGCGCCGGCATCGAGACGTCGACGACCTCGGCGTTCGGCAGCCCCGCCAGGTCCGCGCCGCGCACGACGAGCTTGGACCGGCGGACACCGGAGCCGATGAGCAGCCAGTCGGTCTCGACGACCCGCCGGTCGACCAGCACCCGCCAGTCCGCCGGCAGCCCGAGCGGGGTGATGCCGCCGTGCTCCATGCCGGACTCGGCGACCGCGCGCTCCATCGGCAGGAACGAGGCCTTGCGGACCTCGAGCGTCCTCTTGACGGCACCGTTGACGTCGGCGCGCGTGCTGGCCAGCACGACGCACGCCGCGACCCGCTCCTGGCCGTCCCGCCTGCCCGCGACGACGACGCAGTTCGCCGACGCCTCCCGCGGGACGCCGGCCGCTTCGACGAGAGCGGCGGTGTCCGCGAGGTCGGGGTCGATGGCGGTGACCCAGGCTCCCTCGGGCAGTGCCGACCGGACGGTCTCGGGCAGCAGCTCGGGGTGCTCGGCGGCGGGCAGGAGGGTGAGGGTGCCCGCCGCGTGCTGGGCCTCGCTCACCGCGAGTAGACGGGGCTCAGCGTCGCCCGGGCCAGGACGTGGCCCAGCGACGTGAAGGCCGCGACCGTCGGGGTCGCTCCCTCGGGCAGGTCCAGGGACTCCACGTCGAGGGCGTGCACGGCGAAGACGTAGCGGTGCTCACGGTCACCGGGCGGCGGGGCCGCCCCCGTGAAGTCGGGCGAGCCCAGGTCGTTGTTCAGCGTGCGGGCACCCTGCGGCGCCGCCGCACCCCGCTCCAGGCTCGTCACCGAGACCGGGACGTCCACGACCGTCCAGTGCCAGAAGCCCGCCGGCGTCGGGGCGTCCGGGTCGAAGCAGTTGACCAGGAAGCTCTTCGTGCTGTCGGGGAAACCGTCCCAGCTCAGCTGGGGCGAGACGTTCCCGGACGCGTGCCGCTCGTCCAGCTGCTCACCCGAGGTCACGTCGGTGGAGTGCAGCGCGAAGGCGGGGACCGTGGGCAGCAGGGAGTAGGGGTCCGGGGCGATGGGGCGTTCGAGGTCCATGGGGCGAACCTAACGAACGACCGCAGGACCGGCCCGACGGACCGGTCCTGCGGTGTCTCAGCCGCCGTTGCCGGGCTTGAGGGGTGCGTCCAGGGGGTGGTCCTCGCCGTAGAGGACGGCCTGGGCGGCACGGTGGGCCTTGGGGTTGACCACGATCGGGGCCAGGAGGTTCATGGTGGCCTTCTCGGCGCCCTGGGCCATGTTCACGACGGCCAGGACCGCACCGTCGTCCTCGTTGGTGAGCTGGATGGCTTCTGCGGTGCTGCCGTCGATCACCGGGGTGTAGTCCGGGTAGAACGGCATCGGGTCGGCCAGCACGAGGCGCAGGTCGGGGTCGGAGGTCGACTTCAGCGTGTAGAACACGCCGTCCTCGTCCAGCGCGTCCAGCTCGAAGCTCTTGTGCTCCGTCAGTCCAGCCAGCGGAGTCACGAACTCGATCTTGGGAGTGGTGTCGGAAGCGATGCTCACGTCGTCGATCCCTTCGTGTACAGGCCCCGGGTGTCGGTTCCCGGGCGTGTCCTGGTCGCCGGTGGGCCTCGGGACGCTGCTCACCGACTGCTTGACCACCACAGACAGTAGTCGAAACGTGGCAATCCGTCGCGGCAATCGTGTCAAACCTCAGGAACCACGAACGCCCCACCGGTACACCGGTGGGGCGTTCGACGGACGGTCCGCTCAGGCGGCCAGGAGCGGCGCCCGCAGCGGCAGGTCGGTCCCGACGAGCACCGTCTGAGCGGCTCGCATCGTCCGGTGGTTGATCACGATGGGTGCGAGCAGGTTCACCGTCGCGGTCGCCGGGTCGTCGCCGATGTTCACCACGTTGAGGACCGCGGCCTCCGTGGCGTCCTGCAGGTCCAGGGCCGAGACCGTCTCGTCGTCGATCTCCGGGGAGTACCCGGGGAAGAACCTCGACGGCGCGACGACGACGAGACGCAGCCCCGACCCCGCCGCGTCGCGCAGCGACCACAGGGTGCCGTCCTCGTCCAGAGGGACCAGGTGGAAGGCCTTCTGATCGCCGAACCCCATGATCGGGGAGACGAACTCGACGACGGGAGCGGCGACGGGGGCGTCGGTCATGAGGGTCACTCTAGGAACTCCACAGGTGGGGGCGAAGGTGGAACGCTTCCGGGGGTCTTCCGGCGCGATCAGCGCAGGAAGTCCATGAGGGAGGTCTGGACGGTCTTGGCCGTGACCTGCAGGGCCGCCTGGTAGGCGACGTTCTGCTGGGTGAACTCCAGGTAGGCCTTGGCCGGGTCGACACCGGTGGCGTCCTCCAGCTGCGCCTGGAGGTACTGCAGCTGGGAGGTGTTGACGTCCTCGGCGTGATCGACCTGGTTCTGCTTGGCCCCGATCGTCGCCATGGCGTTGGTCGCCGCGCTGATGCGGCCGTCGATCGTGGCGACGTCGACCGCGCTGCCTGCACCGTAGGTACCAGCGGCGATGTCGTCGGCCAACCGGTCCAGCTCGTCGAACACGTTGCTGGTCGCGTCCCCGAAGACCGACGCACCCGGGGTGTTCACCGTCACCGTCACGCCCGCCGAGATGGTCCGGGTGACCGTCCCCCCGTCGTCGTGCGTGACGTAGCCGGTGGCCGGAGGCGTCGCGGCCGCGTAGGCCACGGTGCTGTCCGTCGTCCCCCCGAAGACGGCGCGGCCGGCGTAGTTCGTGTTCGCGTCACCCAGGATCGTGTTCCTGATCTCGCGGATCTCGGACGCGTAGGCCGCTCGGCCGTTGGCGTCGAGCGTGCCGTTGACGGCGCCGACGGCCAGCTCCCTGACCCGCTGCAGGCGATCGACGGTGCTGTTGAGCGCGCTCTCCTGGCTGTCCATCACGTTGCGCGCGTCGGACAGGTTCCGGCCGTAGTCGCCGTTCAGGGCGATCTCGCCGTTCAGGCGCAGCGCGGCCGCGGCCCGGACGGAGTCGTCGGACCCCTTGGTGAGCGAGCTGCCGCTGGTGATCTGCTCCTGGAGCTTCGCCGTGCGGTTCTGGTTGATCTGCAAGTTCGTGAGCGAGTTCATCGCGATGCTGCGCTGGGTGATGCGACCGAGCATGTCAGTCCTCCTCCTCAGGTGTCAGTACGGTCAGCGGACCATGTTCATGAGCGTGTCCAGGGCCTCGTCCATCGTGGTCAGCACCTTGGCGGCGGCGGAGTAGGCGTGCTGGTAGGCGACCAGGTTCGTCATCTCCTCGTCCAGGTTCACCCCGGAGACGCTGTCGCGGACCGAGGCGGACTTCAGGGACACCTGCGAGGCCAGATCGGCGCGGTTCGAGGCGGACTGAGCGGAACTGGCCAGGTTCGTGACGTTCGTCAGCCAGTTCTGCTTCACGGCACCGAACTGCTTGACGACCTCCTTGGCGAAGGCTCGGTCGGTGGAGCCGTCACCGGTGGCGTTGGTGCTGTCCTGCACCGACGTCGCCGCCAGGGTGATGTTGCCCGAGTCGACGGTGCCGCCGCCGGCGGCCGCGAAGAAGGAGGTGCCGGTGGCGGTGTTGACCTTGTCGGCCAGGGTCGCGGCGAAGTCGTCCAGCTTGCTCTTCTGGTCGGCCAGCGTCTTGTTCGCCCCGTCGAGCGTGCCCTTGAGGGAGCCGGCGACCGGAGCGGCGTCCTGGCCGTTGATGCTGGCCACCACCTGGTCGCCGATGCGGGGGTTGCCGATCGTCTGCCCGGGGTTCGACGGGTCGGGGACGCTCAGCGTCATCGTGTACGAGTAGTCGCCGGTGACGATGGTGGCGTTGCCGACGAAGACGTCCACCGTGCCGTTGTCGCGGTTGACCACTCGCGATCCGGTGAGGTCGGACAGCTGGTTCAGGTACTGGTCGCGCTGGTCCATGAGCTCGTTCGCCGACGCGCCGGTGGAGAGCGTCTCGCGGATCGAGGTGTTCAGCTTGGCGATGTTCGCGGCGGCGGTGTTCGCCTGGGTCGCCTGCGCCTGGGCCTGCAACCCGAGCTGGTCGTACTGGGCCTCGAGCTGACCGTTCATGCTGCCGATCGTCGAGACGACGGCCTGGCTGCGGGTGAGGACCAGCTGGCGGTTGCCGTCCTGGCCGGTGGTCCCGTTGTTGTTGGCCAGCGTGTTCCACGCCGAGCCGAGGTCCTGCAGGGCCTGGCTCAGGCCGGTCGCGCCGGTGTCGCCGATGGCGCTCTCGATCGTGCCCCACACGTTGCTCGCGGCAGCCTGCTCCATCGCGGCGGCGGAGTCCTGGCGCGCGGTGGCGGTGGCCAGGGCGTCGGAGACGCGGGAGATGCTGGTGACGACCACCCCGTCACCGGGGGTGTTCTTGAGCGCGTTCGGCCCGCTCTGGCTCAGGACGCTCGCGGACTGCTCGACGCGCTGGCGCGAGTAGCCGTCGGTGTTGGCGTTCGCCACGTTCTGGCCGGTGACGTCCATGCCCAGCTGGGCGGCGGACAGGCCGCGGCGCGCGGTGTTGATGCCGGAGAAGGTGCTCATCGTCAGGGGTCCTCTCAGAAGGCTTCGTCGACGAAGTGGGCGCGGGATCCGCCGGCCGACGCGGCCGTGTTCTTGCCCTGGGCGGTGTAGGTGTCGAGGGGCTTGTCCAGCCCCAGCAGGGTCTCGCGCAGGGCGCGCGAGCCCGCCTTGAGGAGATCGCGGTTGGCGTCGGCCAGGTCCTGGATCTCGGAGGTGAGGGTCAGGAAGGCGTCGCGGTGGCCGCGGAAGATCTCCCCCCACGGGTCCGGGGCGGCGGCGGCGAGGGCGTTCAGGCTCGGTCCCGGCTCGAGCTCGAGCTCGGCGGCGATCCCGTCGACCTGGGTGGCGCGCAGGAGCTCGGTCGCCCGGATCTGCTCCATGACGAACTCGACCTCGCGGGTCGCGTGCGCCAGCCAGCGCGTGCGGCCGCTGGCCAGCACGAGCTGCTCCTCCTCCAGCTTGAACAGGAGCAGCTCCAGCAGCTCCCGCTCCTTCCAGAGGATGCCGGAGACCTCGGCGAGTCCCATGCGTGTCCTTCCCGTTGCCGTCAGTCGGTGGTGCTCGAGCCGTCCATCGGCGGGCGCTACCACGAGCTGAGCGTCAGCGGGCGGGAACGCGGGTCAGCTGCCCGGCTTCTTGACGAACTGGGCGTTCTTCGTCGGCTTGCGCAGGTAGTAGGGCCGGCCGTCCTCGCGGGCGTTGCGCAGCTCCTGGTTGAGGATCCGGGACTCCTCCTCGAGGGCACGGTTCACCGCGGCCTGGTCGACGCCGTGCGTCCGCTCCTTCGCGATGTGGTCGTTGCGACCGATCTCGTGCTCCACGTCGAGGAAGTTCTTCGCGCACAGGGCGTACAGGGCGCTGATGCGCTCCCCGTTCGCCTCGGCGTAGTAGTCCAGGAAGGACGGGGTCAGTCGGCCCTTCTTGTAGGCGAACTCCAGGTCGCGCACGACCTGCCACATCGGTTTCACGAGTACCTCCAGCCACACGTACCACGAGCACCACAGCAGTTCCGGCGTGGTGCGACGTCCACCCTTCGGCACCCGGACGGGTCCTGCTGAAGGGCGTTGCGCCGTCCGGACGGTCCGTCACCCCGGCGGCCGTCCGCGCCACGGACCGTGGAGCCCGGTGGCTCGTTCGGAGCAGTGCGAGCGGGGGAGCCGTCACCCGTTCGGCGCTCAAGTCACGAGGGGGGTCGTGCCGAGAAGGGGTGTGTGACCGCAGACACCGCCTTCGCCGCCCGGGAGCTCCCCATGGTCGAGCTCTCTGCCGCCGAGCGCTCCGCGCTCGTCGAGAAGCACCTGCCGCTCGTCGGCTACATCACCAGCGAGTTCATCGGCCGTCTGCCGTCGCACGTGAGCCGCGACGACCTGACCTCGGCCGGCCTCATGGCGCTCTTCCAGGCCTCCAAGGCGTACGACCCGACCACCGGTGTCCCGTTCAACCGGTACGCCAACACCCGCATCCGCGGCGCCATCCTCGACGACCTGCGCGGTCAGGACTGGGCCTCGCGCGGCGTCCGCAGCCGCCAGCGCAAGCTCGCCCAGACCGAGGACCAGCTGACCGCCCAGCTCGGCCGCACCCCCAGCGGCTCCGAGCTCGCCGCCTCCCTGGGAGTCTCCGAGAAGGAGCTGGCCGAGACCCGCGACGAGGCGCAGCGCTCGATGGTCCTGTCGATGCAGGGCTTCACCGCCGAAGGTGCCTCGCTCGACGACCACCTGCCTACCCACACCCCCGGCCCCGAGCAGGAGCTCCTGCACCGCGAGCGGCTCGGCTACCTCCGCTCCGCCGTCGCGTGCCTGCCCGAGCGCCTGCGCGCCGTCGTCGAGGGCTACTTCATGCAGGAGCGGCCCATGGCCGAGCTCGCCGAGGAGCTGGGTGTCTCCGAGTCCCGCATCTCGCAGATGCGGGCCGAGGCCCTCGTGCTGCTGCGCGACGGCATGAACACGCACCTGTCGCCGGAGATGGTGGCCCAGCTGCCCGGTTCCGGTGCGGCGGTCAAGCGCAAGGAGGCGTACTACGCCGCGGTCGGCACGCAGAGCGACTTCCGGTCGCGCCTGGCCCTGAGCGCCTTCGGGTCGTACGCGGCCCCGGTGGCGCGCACCGCCTGAGGAGGGCGCTGCCGCACGTCGGTCGGTGGGCCGGCCGCCCCTTCCCGGTGGTCCGAGCCGTCGCCCGGGTACCGGCGCCGTCACCCGTTCGGCTCAAGGGTCGTCCCGCAACTGCCGATGGAGTGCTGTGACCACCAGCGACCACGCCGCAGAGCCAGCCGTTCGCCTCCTGCTCACCATCGAGGACCTGACCTCCTTCTCCGCGGAGGTGGCTCTCCAGGCTGTGGCGCGCCTGTTCTCCGTGGCCGACCCCGTCACCGTCTTCGTGGCGGTCCAGGGCGTCGAGGAGCCCACGGAGGAGCTCGTCGCCCGGATCCTGCGCCTGTGCGGTCCTGCAGCCCTGCCGCAGATGGAGCTCGTGGGTTCCTCCGAGCCCGTGGCGGTGACCGGCCGGGTCACCGTGGGGCCCGACGCGGGGTCGGCGGCGCAGGCGGTGGCTCTGCTCACCGGCGTGGCGCAATCGCTGTGGGGTGACGAGGAGCGGGCGACGATCCGGTCGCTGCGCTCCGATCACGAGCGAGCGCTGGCGGAGCTGCAGGCGCTGCACCGCGCCAACGCGACCCTCACGGCGTCGGCGGCACGGAACAGGGCCGAGTTGGCCATCGCCCACCGGGACGTCCGCCGCTGCGGGCGTGACCGGAGGCGTCCCACGGTCGTGGTGCTCTTCGAGCACCTGCACTACTGGGGTTCGGTCGTCCCGGTCGTCACCGCCTTGACGGTCGACGACCGCGTCGACTTCGTCCTCGTCGGTTCCGACGCCCCGCAGACCCCGTCCGGAGGATCGGCCGCGGACTTCCTGCGCGCTCAGGGGTTCTCACCGGTGTCCCCGCAGTGGCTCCTGGGGAGCTTGGACGAGGTCGACGTGCTCATCGTCGACAACCCCTACGACGAGACGCGGCTCCCGGGCCTGCGCACCGCCGACGTCGCCGCCGCCGGAGTCCGTCAGGTGGTCCTCCCCTACGGCAACGGGGCCATCGCCGGGGAGTTCATGGACCGCCTGCTGTGGGACCTCCCGCTGCAGCGGCTGGCCTGGCGCGCCTACCTGCCCAGCCGGGCGCAGCGGGACCTGTTCGCCCGGAACTGCCTCGTGGGCGCCGACCACGTCCGAGTCCTCGGCTCCCCCAAGCAGGACCGGACCGTCAACGCGGTCCCGGGCCCGGGTGCGCGGGCCCTGCGGGAGCTGGCGGGGGACCGCCGCACCGTCCTGTGGAACCCGCACTTCCGGATGGAGCCCGGCGGCTGGTCCACCTTCCACCTGTACGTCGGTGACGTCCTCAGGACCTTCGGCACCCGGGACGACCTCTTCCTGGTCGTGCGTCCGCACCCCCGGCTGCTGACCGACCTGCTCGCCGCAGGGGGGAAAGCGGCGGAACTGGCGCGCCAGTTCTGCGCGACCGTCGAGGAGTCGACCACCATGGTCCTCGACACCGCACCCGACTACCAGGACGCCGTGGACGCCGCGGACGCGCTGATCAGCGATCTGAGCTCGATCGCCACCGAGTTCCTGCTGACCGGCAAGCCCGTCATGTACCTGCAGCGGCTCGACGGTCCCGGGGTCAACGAGGAGGGACGCTACTTCGACGCCATGTACCAGGGCCGGTCGTGGGCGGACGTCGAGGCCTTCCTGGCCCTCGTCGCCCGCGGGGAGGACCCGCGACGCGTCGAACGTGCGGCCACCGTCCGCGAGCACTTCCTGTTCGCCGACGGCAAGGCCACGGGCCGCATCATCGACGACCTGCTGGCCGCCCTGCACGCCGAACGTGCAGCCACCGAGCCGGCCGTCGCCACGCGCTGACCGTTCACCACCCCCGAAGGAGAGCCGACATGAAGAACATCGTCGTCCTGGCCGCCGGCCGCGGGACCCGTCTGGGCGGTGCCTGCCCCAAGCCCCTGACGCCCGTGGGACCGGGGGGTGAGTCGCTCCTGGAGCGCCAGCTGCGTCTGCTCTCCCCGCTGACGGACGAGGGCTGGGTCGCGCACGTGGTGGTGGGCCACCGTCAGGACGAGTTCCGGGCGCGGCTGTCCGGGGTGAGGTTCGTCGAAGCCCCGCGCTACGCCACCACGAACACCTCCCAGTCGCTGCTCGAGGCCGTCGCAGGTCTGGAGGGTGACGTGCTCTGGCTCAACGGCGACGTGCTGTTCTCCCCCGGGTTCGCCGCGGCGGTCCGCACGGCGGTGCGGGCGGAGCAGAGCTTCGTGTCGGTGACCTTCGGACGGGTCGCCGAGGAGGAGGTCAAGTTCCGCCTCGACGGCACCGGCAGCATCCGTGAGCTGTCCAAGACCGTCGTCGGGGGCGAGGGGGAGGCGATCGGCGTCAACTTCGTCAGCGCGGCCGATCGCGCCGACTTCGAGGCGGCCCTGCGCACCTGCCGGGACGACGACTACTTCGAGGCGGGCATCGAGCGCTCGATCGGGGCCGGGGTGCGCTGGCTCGGGCTCGACCTGACGGCCCACTTCGCGGTCGAGGTCGACTTCCCCGCCGACCTGGACCAGGCCGAGGCCTACGCCCGTCAGGAGTGGGCGGCACTGCCGCGCTGAGGTCCGAGTCGCGATCCCCCTGCAGCCCCAGCGGCGGTCCCCGACAGAGTACGCTCAGCGCATCGGCTATTACTCTAGGTGACTCTCGTGGTGGGGGATCGGATCGTGAGCGTCTTCATCAGCGCGTGCTACATCGTCAAGGACGAGGAGCGGGTGCTGGCGGCCTCGCTCGACGCCGTCGCGCCGTTCGTCGACGAGATCGTCGTCTACGACACCGGCAGCTCCGACGGCACGCTGGAGATCGCACGCTCGCGCGGTGCGGTCGTCGTCGAGGGCCACTGGGACGACGACTTCGGGGCCGCCCGCAACCGGGCGCTGGAGCACTGCCGCGGCGAGTGGGTCTTCTCCGTGGACGCCGACGAGGTCGTCCAGGGTGACCCCAGGGCCTTCCGCACGCTGCTGCGCCGGTCGGCCGTCGCCGACGTGGTGCGCGTGCAGGTGGCGAACGCGGTGTGGGACTCGGTCGACGACGACCCGCTCACCGTGCAGATGGTTCGCGTCTTCCGCCGGCGCACGTGCCACTGGACGGGAGCGCTGCACGAGCAGGTCGTCCGGCGCGGGGGGGAGCGACTGAGCGGGACCGTGTCCCCGCTGGTCCTCCTGCACAGCGGGTACACCGTGCAGACGATGGCGGAGAAGGGCAAGACCGACCGCAACCTCGCCCTGGCCCGGCGCGAGCTCGACCGGGCCCTGGAGGACGGTCACCACGACGTGACGGTCCACCGCGTGAACTTCGCCCGCTCGGCCCTGAGCTCGCGCCACTTCCAGGAGGCGCTGGACGCTCTGGAGCCCCTCGACGGCCAGTACGCCGTCCAGCCGCCACCGGCGGACTGGCTGCCCCTGGCGGCGTCGGCGTCCTACTGCGCGATCCAGGCCGCCGCCTCGCTGGGGCGGTTCGAGACGGCGCGCTCCTGGATCGAGCGACTGCAGTCGTGGGGGGAGCGGCCGGGGGCGCTGACCCGGGTCCGGGCGTCGGTGGCGATGGCCGAGGGCGACTTCCGCGGTGCGCTGGACCTGCTGCGCGACGTCACGGAGGTCACCGACCTGCGGGGTGGGCGCGTCACGGAGGTGTCACTCCTGCTGGACACGGCCAACTGCCACGCCGCGCTGGGGGAGTACGACCAGGCCGCGGACGCCATGCTCGAGCACCTGCGGCGGGGGGCGGGCGACATGCCCGCTCCCCAGATGCTCGCCATCGTCCACGGAGCGCACCTGCCGGTCGAGGAGTTCGCCGCGGCCGTCCCGCCGGCCCTCGTCGTACCCCTGCTCGGGCAGCTGTCGACCCTGCCCTTCGCGGAGGTCTCGGACGTGCTGGAGGCCCTGCTCGCGACGGCTCCCTCCCCTGCGCCCGTCCTGGCGGCGGCGGCGTCGATGTGGCCGTCGATGTCGCTGCCGGAGGCTCTGCCGTGGTCCCTGCGCCTGCGAGAGGCCGGTCACCCGGAGTCCTGCCCGCTGCTGGCCATCGCGGGGTCGGCCGAGCGTGAGCCCGTCGACCGGCTGGCGGCGGCCGCCGTCCTGCACGAGGTGGGGGACGAGCGCGCTCTGAGCTTCGTCGAGCACGTCCTCGAGGGCTGGGAGGAGGCCACCTGGCCCCTGGTCGAGCAGGCCGTGGGGATGTACTCACCGCGACTGCGGGACCTGCTGGCGGCTTCCGTCGTCGAAGCCTGAGTCCGGGCGCGACTCCGAGACAACGGCGACTCTGCGTGGTTAGATGGTCACGCAACGAGGTGTCACGCCGGTTCGCCGGATCCTCGGAACGGTGAGAGCCGCGCTCGTCAGCCTGGAGGGACTCCAGGGAGCGCGGTGCGGGAGGGCTCAGGAGAGCATCACCCGATTGCCACACGGCTGAGCACTCAGGTGCTGGGCTCACCGACCGATGGATGAAGTGTCAGGGCCACGGACGGCCCCCACTGACACCCCGACCCCACATCACGGAGGAATCGTCATCATGGGTCTTCGCATTCAGAACAACGTCGCTGCGCTCAACAGCTACAACAACGTGAACCGCACCGACAAGGCCGTCAGCTCCTCCCTGGAGAAGCTGTCCTCGGGCTACCGCATCAACAAGGCTGCGGACGACGCGGCCGGCCTCGTCGTCTCCGAGGGCCTCCGCTCGCAGATCGGTGGCCTCACCGTCGCCGCCCGCAACGCCCAGGACGGCGTGAACGTGGCCCAGACCGCCGACGGCGCCCTGAGCACCGTCACGGACATCCTGCAGCGCATGCGTGACCTGGCTGTCCAGGCCTCCAGCGACGGCTCGCAGGACTCCGAGGCGCAGGCCGCGGCGAACAAGGAGTTCAGCGCGCTGAAGTCCGAGATCGACCGCATCGGCTCCAGCACGAAGTTCGGTTCCAAGGCTCTGCTGGACGGCACGTACACCGGCACCTTCCAGGTGGGCGCCAACAACGCGACCGACAACCGCATCAGCGTCCACATCTTCAACGTCGCCAGCCTCTCGGCGAGCCTGACCACGTCGCTGACCAACACCAGCGACGCGCAGACCGCGATCGACGACATCGACAAGGTGCTCAAGCAGGTCACGGGTGCCCGTGCCGACCTCGGTGCGGTCCAGAACCGCTTCGAGCACGCCATCAACAACATCAACACCTCCATCGAGAACATCACCGCGTCCGAGTCCGCCATCCGCGACACCGACATGGCCAAGGAGATGACGAAGTTCACCAAGAACCAGATCCTCTCCCAGGCGGGTACCTCGATGCTGGCCCAGGCGAACTCCTCGTCGCAGAACATCCTCTCCCTGCTGCGTGGCTGATGCCGGTTCCTGAGCCGATCGGCCGGACCCGTTCCGGCTGACCGTCTCGTGAGGCGGGGGACACCGCACCAGCGGCGTCCCCCGCCTTTCTCACGTCCACCCTCTTCCGACATCCCAGACAGGAGGGACTGTCATGGTTTCATCCGTTTCATCCTCCGCCGTCGACGGGCTGGTCAGCGGGCTCGACACCGCCAGCATCATCTCCCAGCTGCTCCAGGTCGACGCCGCGCCGCAGACGCAGATGAAGAACAGCGTCTCCACGGCGCAGGCGAAGGTCACTGCGCTCCAGTCGGTCAACAGCAAGATGTCCGCGCTGCAGACCGCGGCGCAGAACCTGACGAAGGCCTCGACGTGGGTCGCCGCCACGGCGACCAGTTCGGCCGACGGTGTCACCGCGACGGCGGGAACCACCGCCGCTCCCGGCACCGTCAACGTCTACGTCCAGAACCTCGCCACGAGCCGGTCGGTCATCACCCCGACGGTGCTCTCTACCGACAAGGACGCAGCGGGGACCCTGGGTTTCCCGCTCGACGTGGTCGACACCCACGGCACCCTCGTGGGCACCATCCGCCACACGACGGGCACCCTGTCGGAGGTCGCCGCCGAGATCAACAAGGCCAGCAGCAAGCTGGGGATCACCGCCGTCGCCCTGCGCGTCAGCGACGGCACCTACCGGCTGCAGGTCACCTCGACCAAGTCCGGCAAGGACAGCGAGTTCCACCTCGTCCCGTCGACCGAGGCGAACGTCGACCCCGCTGACATCGCGGGACTGGAGACGGGGGCCGCACCCGGTGGGCTCGCCCTCACCCAGATGGCGCCGGCGCAGGACGCCACCCTCTACCTGACTCCTGGTGCCGTGCCCAGCGGGGGAGCCGTTCCCCCCGGATCCATCCCCGTCACGTCGTCCACGAACACCTTCGCGGACCTCATGCAGGGGGTCACGGTCACCGCGACGAAGGTGGGAGGAGCGACCGTCTCGGTCGCGGCCAACCCCAGCGCGGTGTCGGACTCCGTGAAGGCCCTGGTCGACGCGGCCAACGCAGCGCTGAGCACGATCGCCTCGGTCACCAAGGCCGGCACGATCAGCGCGAGCGGGACCAACAGCGGTTCCGGTCCCCTCAACGGCAACGCCACCCTGCGCGCGCTGAAGACCCAGATCCTGGACGTCGTCACCACCAGGCTCGGGGGTGGGTCGGTCTCCTCGGCGACCTACGGCATCCAGTCCACCCGGGACGGGCAGCTGTCCTTCGACGCCGACACCTTCAAGGCGGCCTACACCGCCGACGCGGCGACGACGCAGAAGATGGTCGCACCCACGAGCATCGACAGTTCCTCCCCCACCAAGGGTCTCGTCGACGGCTTCATCGCCGTGGCCCAGAAGGCCACCGGCATCAGCCCGGTGACCAACGTCGCCTCCGGCAAGGGATCGCTGGAACTGGCCATCCAGGGCCAGAACTCCACCATCTCCGACCTCTCCCAGCGCATCTCCGACTGGGACGTGCGGCTGGCGGCGAAGCGGACGTACTACCAGAAGTACTACTCCAACCTGGAAGTCGCCCTCGGAAAGCTGCAGAGCCAGTCGTCCTGGCTCTCAGGACAGCTGTCCAGCCTGAGCAGCTGATCCTCCGGAGCCGGTCACCGCAGCGCGGTGACCGGCTCCTCCTCGTGCAGGGTCCACCCTCGCCGTTCCTCGGATCGGGGTCGGAGCTGCCGATGGGTCCTGCAACCGACGCCCTCACCAGGAGGACCACCGCATGACCAGTACGACGTTCAACGCGCGATCCACCAACCGCTACCTGGCCGACAGCCTCAGCACCGCCAGCCCGGCGGCCCTGCTGGTGATGCTCTACGACCGGCTCGTCCTGGACCTGCAGCGCGCCGAGGAGGCGCAGCTGGCCGGGAACCGGGGGATCGCCCACGAGAACCTCGTGCACGCACAAGCCATCGTCCTGGAGCTCGAGTCCAGTCTCGACCCGGAAGGCTGGGAGGGGGGAGCGGGCCTGAAGGCGATCTACGCCTGGCTGCTCACCGAACTCCCGCTGGCGAACGTGTCCGGTGACGCGTCGCGGACGGGAGCCTGCCGGGAGATGACCGCCGAACTGGCGGAGGCGTGGCGCCAGGCCGCGCTGGAACACCTGACCGCCGCGGCCGGTGGCAGACACGGCACGGCATGAGGAGCCAGGAGCGCACTTCCGACTCGGCAGCGCCGGCGACCCGACAGCGCTGGGACGGCAGCTGGGACGGCAGCTGGGACGCCGCCTTGCGCGCCGTCGAACTGGACGTGGACCAGGCCGAACTGCTCATCGCCCGCATGCACGACGGGCACGAGGTCAGCCCGGCACCACCCGCCGCGGACTGGGTCGCACCCGCTCTCCTCGAGCCGTTGCCCGTCGAGTTCGCGGAGCGGGCCCGCGCACTGCTGCGACGGCAGCAGGACGTGAGCCGACGTCTGGCCGAGGCCATGGTCAGCGCCCGTGTCCAGACGCGGGCTCTGGGCAGGTTCGAGGAGTCCGAACGACCACCGGTCTTCGTCGACCGGGCTCTGTGACAGAGGTACGGGCACAGGCAGGTAGCGTTCTCACGGCGACCCCCGCAGGAAGGACGGCGTCGGGCGCCGACGCGGTCCGGACGCACGATCGAAGGATGTCCATGGTTCTGCTCACGGCGTGTCTCGTCGTCCGCGACGAGGCGCCCCGCATCGCGGCGACCCTGGCGGCCCTGGAGCCCCTCGTCGACGAGATCGTCGTCCACGACACCGGCTCCCACGACGACACCCCCGGCATCGCCCGGCGTGCGGGGGCCACGGTTCTGCGGGGGCAGTGGCGCGACAGCTTCGCTGAGGCGCGCAACGTCGCGCTCGCGGCGGCCCACGGGGACTGGGTCCTCAGCGTCGACGCCGACGAGACCGCCACCGGGGAGCCGGCAGCCCTGCGCGCCCTGCTGACCGGGGCGTCCGAACCGGACCTGGCGGTGACCCTGCACAACCTCCGCGAGGACGACAGGACCTCGGGCGGGGGCTACACGTCCACCGCCGTCCGACTGTTCCGTCGCGCCGGCGCCCGGTGGTCCGGTCGGGTCCACGAACGCGTCGAACGGGACGGAGCGGTCCCCGGTCGAGCGCCCCGGCTCGTCCCCGCGACCCTCCTGCAGCTGGAGCACCACGGCTACGCGACCGAGCAGGTGGTGCGGACGAAAGCGATGCGCAACGGACAGCTGGCCCGGGTGGAGCTCGACGAGCTGGTCGCCGCCGGAGCCCCAGCACCTGAACTCGCCCGGGCGGTATTGAAGGTGGGCCGGGCTGCGGTCGGAACCGGTGAGGTCCAGCGGGCCGTCGACGCGTTCGAGGCGGTGCGCGAGCTGGTACCGGCCGGGGGGACACGTCAGGAGGCGACCGACTACCTCGCACGAGTCCTGCTCGGAGCAGGTGAGGCCGAGCTCGCCGTCGTCCTCGCCGACGAGCTCGAGCAGGCCGGGGCCGACGTGTCGTACTGCCGGTGGCTGCGGGCGCAGGGCCTGGCGCAGAGCAACCGGCCCGTGGCAGCCCTGGAACAGCTCGAAGGGCTGACCTGCATCGTCGACACCGCCGGTCGGCGCCACGACCCTCGCGCGCTGGAGGCGTTGCGGGGGTTGTGCCGGGAGCTCCTCGAGGCCGCGGCACGGGATCGAGCGGCGCACCTGGCCTCGTCCCGAGGCGGCGCCCGGTAGGAGGTGCCGAGGTGCAGGAACCCGGAGCCCGAGCTCAAGCCAGCTGACGCTACGCCGATTGGGTGACGTACCCCTCCCTCACAGGTAAGGCGTCCGATGTCCTCGATCCTGCAGCAGAACCCCGCCGTCCTCGACCGCTCGCCGCGAGCGGCCACCGAGACGATCGTCCTCATGGGTCTCACCCCGGTGCGCGATGCCTGCGGCGAGCTGGTCCACGAGCGGGTCCGCGGCACCACGGAGCCGGATCTGCTGCTCTACCGGGCCGAGGAGGTCGAGGGCGGGGACGACGACGCGCCGGCACCGGCCGACGTCCGTGCCCGCCTCGCCGTCCGTGTGCCCTCCGAACCCTCGTGGCTCCAGGTCACCGGCCTCCTGGCCGACGTCCTGCCGCGCATCGACGGTCTGCAGGCCGCCAACCGTCAGCCGTACCGAGAAGTGCGCAGCATCGGCGCCTCCCCGTTGGAGCACCTGACCGCCGCCTGCGTCAGGCTCGTCCAACCGCAGACGCGCTGGATCGCCGAACCGGTGACGGCGCCGCCCGGAACCGTCGTTCCCGGTGCGACGACGCAGGCCGAGGACCACGCCTGGGTCCAGCTCCTCGGCTCCGGGTTGATCGCGGCCGGCTACCAGCTGGACGAGCTCCCCGAGCGACTCGACGAGCTCGTGGAGCTCGTCGTCCTGGGGCTGGCGGACGTGGTCGTGTTCGAGACCGCGGCACACGCCGCCGACGTGCTCGGGCGTTGCCCCGTGCCGGACGTCGCGGCCCGGGCACGGGCCATCGCGCAGGTGAGACGGCAGCCGGTGGAGATCGTCAAGCTCGTCGTCTGGGACCTCGACGACACGTTCTGGGAGGGTACCCTCGCCGAGGACGGCGTCGTCCGGGTCCCCGAGGAGAACGCCCGCGCTCTCGTGGAGCTCACCGGCCGAGGAATCGTCAACTCCATCTGCTCGAAGAACCACCACGACGCAGCCCTCGCCGTGCTCGCCGACCACGGCCTGTCGGACTACTTCGTGTTCCCCCGGATCGCCTTCGTCCCCAAGGGCCAGGCGGTGAAGCAGCTCATCGCGGACATGGGACTGCGACCGGTCAACGTGCTCTTCATCGATGACAACCCGGGAAACCTCGCGGAAGTCGCCTACTACAACCCCGGCATCCAGACCCTGGACGCCCAGGAGCTGCCGAGGCTGCTGTCCCTCCCCGGTCTCGAAGGGAAACCCGATCCGGACCACACCCGGCTCGGCCACTACCGCCTGCTCCAGGAGCGGCAGGTCGCTCGAGCAGCGGCGAGCTCGAACGAGGACTTCCTGCGGTCCAGCGGGTTGCGCATCCAGTTGCGAGCCTCTCGCGTCGAGGACGCCGACCGCATCCACGACATGATCGTGCGGACGAACCAGCTGAACTTCACCAAGCGACGCGCGACCCGCGACGAGGTCGACGCGCTCCTGGCCGACCCGGCGGGGCGCAGCGCGACGGTCCGGGTCCAGGACGACTTCGGCGACTACGGGATCGTCGGCTGGTACTACCTGCGCCACGGGGTCCTGGAGCACTTCCTCTTCTCCTGCCGGACGATCAACCTCGGCATCGAGCAGCACGTCTACGCTCACCTCGGACACCCGCCCCTGACGGTGGTGGGGGACACGGCCGTCGAGGTCTCGGCCACCGACCAGCTCCGCGACTACATCGTGCTGGAAGAGGTCGAGGAGGCGGCGGCGGGTGCTCCCCGGTCCACCGGGGCCACGGCTGCCCTGGTGCCGGCCGACGCCCGGCTGAGCGTCTTCGCCCTGAGCGCGTGCGACCTCTTCCAGGCGGTGGGCCGGCTCGCCCTGCCGATGGTCGACCTGACGTTCGAGTGCAACACCTTCCGCGGTCGTCAGCGCGGGGTGAACACCGGAACCGAGTACATCCGCAGCTGCGTCGAGATGGGGATCGAGGACCAGGAGTTCTGCCGGGAGAACTTCCTGAACTACCAGGGTTCGAGCGCCTTCGCCACGAAGATCTTCGACCGCCCCTACGACTACGTCGTCCTCGGTCTCCACGACGACCTGACCTTCGCGCAGTACCGTCACAAGCAGCGGCGTGACCTCGTCGTGCAGCTGGACCTGGATCTGCGGGAACGGTTGCGCGGTGCGGGGGCCGCCTCGCACTGGGCTCCCCTCGTGGACGGCCACGACGCCGGTGAGCTCGAACCAGGTGCCACGTGGGTGCGTGAGGAGTTCGACGACGAGGGCTTGATCACGCCCGAACGGCTGCAGGAGAACCTGACCTGGATCCTCGAGCGACTGCACCCCGGGACCCGGCTCCTGCTGACGACGGCTCCTGAGATGCCGTACTTCCGCTCCATGGCGCCGGACTTCCCCCTGATGCGGGAGCGCGCAGTCGTCCTCAACCGGGCGGTGCGCGACTTCTGCGCGGTCGAGCCCCGAGCTCACGTCGTGGAGATGAACGACGTCGTGTTCGATCGGAACCACGTCACGGACTACGTCATGCACCTGACGGCCGAGCGTGGGCACGCCCTGGCGCAGAGCATCCTCGAACAGATCGCCGCCCACCCGAGCCAGGTGCTCGACCGTCGTTCTGCGCTCGGCATCGGCACGCGTCCGATCGCGCTGTGGGACCCGAACCCGAACCGGGTGGGTGCCGTCGCGCGCGTGATGGCGGGGGCAGGCATCGCCCCGGCCGTCCTGCTCGGCCACGACGGGGGGACCGCGGACGCCTCGGCCTTCGTGCTCGCGGTCTGCGAGGAGGACGACGACCGCATCGAGCGCACCCTGGACCGGTCGGGGTGGGTACCCGTCGACGACTACCGGGTCGCCCGACCGTGGGTCTTCTCGCCCGACTGGCAGGAGCAGTCCGCCTGACCGGTCGTCCCGTTGGTCCGGGACCCTGCTCACCGGTGGGACGGGGGTCGGCCTCCTCCGGTCCGGTGTGCCCTCTCCCGCCCCGCAGGCAGACGCCGTCGGCGTACCTCGCCACGAGTGACGCGGAGCGCTCGTCACGTTCAGTGCTCACCACGGTGACCGGTGGACCCCTCGGGTCCACCGGTTCGGCCGTTCGGGGCCGGTGAGGGTCCTGCGCCTCGCCGATCGTCACGTTGCGTGACGGGAAATCATGGGACGCGACGGTCGGGTGAAACCGGAGGCGAAGCTCAAGGGCGCCTTCCACGCAGACGATGAACGGGGTGCAAGCCGCTCCGCTTGCCGGAGCAGGCCCTCTCACTCCGCAACTGCAGCAGGCCTCCCAGATCACGGAAGACACAGGAGAAACCCCATGCGCTCCACCTCCACCAAGACGACGCTTCGGATGGCGGCCGTCTTCACCGGTTTCGCGCTCTCGGCCGGTCTGGCGGGCCCCGCGTTCGCCGCCGCCCCCGCCGCCGCCCCCTCCGCCTTCGGCGCGGCTGTCGCCTCGGCCGACGCGCCCGCGCCGTCCACGGACGCGAAGATCACGCGCCTGTCCACCACGACCGGTCCGCAGGCCGGCGGCAACAAGGTCGTCGTCTTCGGCACCAACCTGACGACCGGCTCCGGCGACGACCTGGCCGCCAAGGCCGTCACCTTCGGCGACGTCGCCGTCGCCGCGGACGCCGTCAAGGTGCTGTCCGCCACGGCTCTCGAGGTCACGGTCCCCGCGGCCGTCTCCGCCGACGGCAAGGACGCCGCCAAGCTCGCGGTCCTGGTGAAGGTCGGTGGCAAGGGCGACTTCAAGTACAACTACACCCAGGCCGCCCCGACGATCTCGGAGGAGGCCGCGGACGAGGACGGGTTCTCCCCCGACTACGGCTCGCTCGCCAGCACCATCAAGGGTGAGGGCTTCGAGCCCGGCACCACCAAGGTCCTCGTCGGCGGCAAGCCCGCCAAGGCCACCGTCACCGTCGTCAAGAGCGGCGACGACAGCATCCTGTTCGACGCCCCGGCCGGTCTCACGGGCATCCAGGACGTCCTCGTCACCACCAAGGGCGGCACCGCCTACGCCGGTTTCGTCGACTACGAAGCCGTCGCCCCGGCCTTCACGACCGACGTCTCCTCCGGCCTGACCACGCTGGCGACGACCGTCACCGTCAAGGGCACCGCCCTCGACCTGGTCACCACGGCGACCCTGAACATCAAGGACAAGGACGACAAGGACGTCAAGGTCCCCGTCGCGGTCAAGAAGAACGTCGACGCCACGACCAAGAAGGTCACCAGCCTCACGCTGACCGTGCCCAAGCTCGCCGCCACGATCAAGCTCAAGGACGCCACCGGCGTCACGGGCGACCTCGTCCTGAACACCAAGTACGGCAGCAGCACCAGCGGCGACGACTCCAAGTTCGAGTGGGACGCGCCCGAGCAGGCCACCGTCTCGAAGATCGAGCAGGCCGCCGGCGCCACGGGCAAGACCAAGTTCACGGTCACCGGTGAGCACCTCACGGGTCTGGTCAGCATCACCCTCACGCCGCGCACCGGCGTCCTGGGCAAGACCACGCCCGTCACGGCCTCCCTGGTGAAGGTCGCCAGCGACACCTCCGCCACCTTCGAGATCCCGACCCTGGCGGCCGGCAGCTACGACGCGGTCGTCAAGACCACGGCCGCCACCGACTCGGACAAGTTCGAGGTCGTCTCGGCCGGTCTGCCCGCCACCCTGACGAAGGCCACCTACACCGAGACGACCGTGGGTGCGGACAAGAAGCCCGTCCCGGCCCGCGTCACCCTCGGCGGCACCAACCTCAGCAACTCGCTGACGGCTCGTGTCTACCTCGCCAGCACCTCCGCCGACGACCTCGCCGACGTCGAGGGCGTGGCCGTCAAGGCCACCGCCGTCGGTGCGGCCACGATCGACCTGGCGGGCAACCTGCCGGCCGGTGACTACAAGGTCGACGTCAGCATCGACGGGAAGACGTGGGGCACCGCGACGACCTTCAAGATCGCGGCCCAGACCCTGACGAAGGTCACCGTCGCCGACAAGCTCGTGACCTTCGAGGGCACGAACTTCACCAAGGCCACCGTCGCCCGCGTGTTCGGGAGCGACGCCACGGACGACGAGAAGGGCGCCGGCGCGGTCTTCACCACCTTCGGTGCGGCCAAGTCCACGCTGACCCTCTCCGAGGCCCTGACCCCCGGTGACTACACCGCCGAGGTCAGCCTCGACGGCAAGACCTGGGTGGCGAAGGACTTCACCATCGCCAAGCCGCTGGCGGTCTCCGACGTCGCCTACGACGGCAAGGTCGTCACCCTGACCGGCGACAGCTTCGACACGGTCACGGCCGCGACGCTGTTCAAGGGCACCACCGACACCAAGGCCGCGTGGGACAAGGCCAAGGGGACGTTCACCCTCGGCGCCGACATCACCGCGGGGACCTACAAGGTCACCCTCAAGGCCGGCACCACGGTCGTGACCAAGGAGTTCACGGTGGCCGCTGCCCCGGCGCCCGCTCTGGAGACTGCCGACTACACCCCCGGCTCGGCTGACGCCGACGGCGGGATCTCCTTCACCGGTACGGACCTGCCCGCCAACGTGAAGGTCCGCTACTACCTGAAGTCCGACGGTGCAGCCAAGGCCGTCGAGACCACGGTCGCGACCCAGGACGGCACCGACGGTTGGATCAAGACCTACGACTACACGGACGCTGACGCCAAGGACCTCGCCAGCGGCGTCTACGTCCTGCAGGTCTGGGACGGCGCCAAGTACGCCGAGGCGGGTGTGGAGTTCACCGTCAGCGCGTGATCCCCGTGCGACCCGCCGTGACCTCACGGTGAGTCCTCGCTGACCACCGAACGCCCCGGGAGCACCCGCTCCCGGGGCGTTCGGCGTTCACGAGTCCCACTGCGCCAAATGTGCTCTTCGGCGGTCGCGAGGCTGGGTGACCAGGTTTCCGTCCTGCCGGTCTGCCGGGAGGACGACGACCAGATCGCCCGGCCGTGGGTCTTCTCCCCAACGGGCAGGAACCGCGCGGGTGAGGCGCAGATGTCAACACTGCGTAAAAGGTGTGTGACACGCGAAACGCTCCGCCTCTCCCGGTCGATGGTTCACCCGAGGGCGCGGACAGGCGCTCGCACCGACCGACGGAGCTGATGTTCGTGACCACCTCCCGCACCACCCTCGCCGCCTGCCTCGTCCTGCAGGGCGCCGCGGACACCGCGACCCTCGCCCCTGCTCTCGAGCAGGACCTGCGCGGTCTCGTCGCTGTCGCCGACGAGGTCGTCGTCTACGACACCGCCGACCACCTCACCCCCGGCAGTGCCGCCTTCGAAGCGACGCTGCACCCGGCCGTCACCGTCGTCTCGGGTTTCTGGGCCGACGACCGCGAGCGGGCGCAGGAGGCGGCGCTCGCGCACGTCGGCGCGGACTGGGCGCTGTGCGTGCTGGCGGGGGAGCGGGTCACGACGGCACCGGACCTGCTGCGCGACCTGCTGCAGCGTGCGGTGGACGTGCCGGCGATGTCGGTTCGCGTCGACGACGTCGTGCGCGGCACCCACCGCTCGGCGCGGTTGCTGCACCGGGGTTGCGTGTCCTCCGGTGCGTTCACCGGTGCGGTCGCCGAGGTGCCGAGCTCGGTCCTGACGGTGCACCAGCCGGTGGCCACGACCGCGCGGGTGCCGGCGCAGCGCGGGGTGTTCGACCGGGTCTGACCCCGGGAACGCTCCCGCGGTTAGGCTGGCGCGCACGAACCCGAGGGAGGTGTCCGCGTGACGGAGCAGGTCGCCGAGCCGTACGTCACGGCCGGGCGGGTCCTGAGCTGGGACGAGTACGAAGACCTGCCGGAGGACGTGCGGGCGGAGTACATCGACGGGCAGTTGGTCGTGAGCCCGAGCCCGTCCGGCCGACACCAGAAGATCGCTTTCCGGTCGCAGGTGCTCTTCACAGCGGCGCTGCCCGCCACCCACGACGTGAACGCAGGCTGGGGCTGGAAGCCCGGCCGCGACGAGTTCGTGCCCGACGTCATGGTCTACGACCGCGCGACGGCGGAGGCCGGCTCCGACGCCCGCTTCACCGCCACCCCGGACCTCGTCGTCGAGGTCCTCTCGACCAACCGCGGGGACGACCTCCTGCGCAAGATGGCCAAGTACGCCGCGGCGGGCCTGCCCCGCTACTGGATCGTCGACCCGCGGGCGCAGACCCTCACCACGTACGCCCCCATCGACGGGGTGTTCGCTCCCACCGCCGTCCACGGCCGCGACGCGGTCGTCGACCTGGACCTGGGCGCCGCCTCGGTGCGCGTCGACGTGGCCGCCCTGCTGGGCTGACCCACCCGCGGTGTCACTCCGGGGGTGGTTTGCGCGCCGACCGCCCGAGGATGCTGGCCGGGGAGAACGGCAGTCGTCGCGGCTGGAACCCCCGCGCGCGCCGTCGCAGCCAGGCGGCCTGCCGGGCGGCGAGCAGCGCGGCCCGGCGGGCGGCCCGTTCGTCCGGGACGCGGTCGGGTTTCACGCGGTCCCCGCCTCCTGCAGCGCCTCCCGTGGGACGGCGTCGGCGCGCGGAGCCGGGACCGTGGTGACGGGGCGGTCGGAGAACCATGCCGCCTCCATCCGCACCGCGGCGACGAACCCCGCGACGACGAGCACCAGGCAGCACACCACGACCAACACCCCGTACAGCCCTTCCGTGGACGACGAACCTCCTGCGGCGACCCGTGACCGGGTACCGCTGGACACCGTCCCGCCGTTCCCGCCCGCACGCATCCGGAAGGTACCCCGGGCAGCGGGTGCGGGAACCCGTTCGGCGGCGTAGCTTCACGGGCAGTCGGGACGTGGCTACTGCATCCGACACCAGGAGCCCACGCCGTGTGCCACGACCCGCTGGACCGGCTCACCCGCACGCTCGTCGAGCACGTCCGCGACTCCTTCGCCGGCTACCCCGACGTCGACCTCACCGTGGCCACCGAGGACGGGCAGTTCCGGGACTGGCTCGAGACCGGTGCCCGCGCCCCCGGTGCCGTGGCCGTCGGCGTCTGCACCCGGCAGGACCTCACCGGTCCTCTGCTGCACGCGGTCGAGGAGGTCCGGCGCGGGGGCGCGGTCCTCGTGGTCTGCGACGTCGGCTCCACCACCCCCCTGGACGTCGTGGCCCTGCGCGGCGTGGACCTCGTGGAGGTGCGGCGCGCGTCCGAGATCGCCGGAGCGGTGGCCGAGTCGACGGCCGGTGACGTGCCGCTGGTCGTCGACGTCCGGCTCGAAGGCGCGGACGTCACCGACGTGGCCCGCGGCCGGTCGTGAGGCCTCAGTCGCCCGAGACCGAGAAGTGCTGGTAGTCCTTCAGGGACGACCAGTCCCCGCCCCAGGAGAACCCGTGCTCGGCGAACGTCTGCACGACGGCGTCCCCGGCGACCACGACGCCCGGGGCGGGCCGGCGCTCCAGGAACGCCCGGCCCGCCGACGGCAGGACGGTCGTGCCCTTGACGTACGGGTTCTCGACGGGGTTCAGGTCGATCGCGGTGCCGTAGGAGTGCTCGGAGAACCCCGAACCACCGGTCGTGGCCCGGCAGTTGAACGCCGAGGTGTTGTCGGCGGCCATGGAGGCGTCGTCCGAACCCCCGTACGCCTCGACGGGCTGCATCCTCGTGACGAGGAAGCGCTGGGCGTACAGCCGGGCGAAGACCGCGACGACGTCGGCCGCGACATCGGCGTGCACGACGAGCCGTCCGGTCGCCGGGTGCCCCGCCGGGTCGACGTAGCCGACCGCGACGGAGCGCAGGTCCGCGGGCCCCACGGGGCAGCCGGGCCGCCACGACGCCGACAGGTCCGCGGCGGTGACGGGGGAGACCGAGGAGGTGAACGGCGGGACGGGCGGGGTGCGGACCTGCCGGGCGCCCCGGTCCAGGACGGGACCGGTCAGCAGGAGGGGGAGCACGGCGAGGGCGACGGAGCGTACGAAGCTCATGACCGCACGGTAGTCGTCTGCGTCGCGACCACGAGGCGTCCGCCGGTCAGGTCGTAGACGCGGTCGGCCCGCTCGACGCCCTCGGTGCGGTGGGCGAGCAGCAGCACGGCCTGCTCGCCGCGCGCGTCCAGCAGGTCGGTCACCAACCGGGTGCCGGTGGCCTCGTCCAGGCCCTCGGACGGTTCGTCGAGGACGAGGACGCGCACGTCGGCCAGCAGCGCCCGGGCCATCGCCAGCCGCCGCCGCTCCCCGCCCGACAGCGGGGCGCCGCCGTCCCCGAGCCGGGAGTCCAGCCCGTGCGGCAGCGCGGCGAACCAGTCCTCGAGCCGGACCCGGCGCAGGACGGCGAGCAGGTCGGCGTCGGGCGTGCCGGGCGCGGCCAGCAGCAGGTTCTCGCGCAGCGACGTCGCGAACACGTGCTCGTCGTCGCCGACGCGGCCCACGACGGAGCGGACGTCGTCGCCGGCGAGGGCCGTCAGGGACACCCCGTCGAGCAGGACGTCGCCGGCGGCGGGGTCGAGGAACCGTTGCAGGAGCGCGGCCAGCGTCGACTTCCCTGAGCCGGACGGCCCGCGCACGGCGACGACGTCCCCGGAGGTCAGGTCGAGGTCCAGACCCCGCAGGCACGGCTCGCCCCAGCCGGCGACGACACCGCGCAACCGCAGGGTCGACCCCGCAGGGAGGGGCTGCGGCGCAACGGGTTCGGTCGCGGCCGGGGCAGTGGCCAGGAGCGTGGCGGCGCGGGCCGCGGCGCGGCGGGCCCGCTCCCGTGCGCGCGCCGCGTCCGGCAGGACGCGGGTGGCGTCGGCGACGGTGATCCCCGCCAGGACGGCGGCGGCGACCCAGGCGACGGGACGCGTCGAGGCGTCGGCGCCCCACGCCAGGCCCAGGACGACCAGGCCGGTCCCCGCGGCCCCGAGGGCGGCGGTCGCGGCGACGGCCCGGGCCCGGCGACGTTCGGCGTGCGCCAGGGCGGACTGCCGGCGCCACAGCGTGTCCAGCGGGTGCACGGCCCGCAGGGTCTGCAGGTCCTCGACGGCGTCGAGGGTCTCGACGGTCGCCGCGGCGAGCGCACCGACGTCCTCGCGGTGCGCGGCGTCACGACGTTCGGCGGTTCCCGCGAGCACGGGGGCGACCACGACGGCCAGCAGCAGACCCGGGACGGCGGCCAGCGCCAGCCGCGGGTCGAGAGCGGCGACGGCGGCCAGGGCCAGGAGCACGGCGACGACGGTCACGGTTACCGGGTGGCGGTGCCGCAGGATCCCGTCGACACGGGCGTCGACGTCGTCGACGAGCTGGACGAGGAGTTCTCCCGAGCGCCCGGACCGCTTGCGGGACAACGGACCCGGCAGGCGCGGGACGAGCGAGGCGACGACGTCGGAGCGCCAGCGGGCGAGCCGGGAGAACGCGTCGTCGTGGCTGAGGAGGCGTTCGGCGTAGACGAGCAGGGGGCGGGCGGTGGCGCTGGCGCGCACGACGACGGCGGCCACCGACAGGGTCAGCACGGGGGGCCGGCCGGCGGCGGTGACCAGCAGCCACGTCGCGGCGGCGGTGAGCGTGGTGGCGGCCAGGACCGCGGCGATCCCCGTCGCGACGGCCAGCGCCCCCTTGCCCCGGCCCCCTCCCGGGCGCCGGTCGAGGGCTCGGTCCGGGGTCGAAGGCACACCTCGGGCCCGGCCGGACGGCGTGTCGAGGGCGCGAGGTGTGCCTCGCGCGGGAAGGGGGGCGGCGGGCAGGGGGGCGGGGCGGGTGAGGGTGGTGGTGCGGTCGGCGGCGGCGAGCAGGGCCGGGCGGTGGGCGACGGCCAGGACGGCGACGCCGTCCTCGTGGGCCAGCCGCTGCAGGGTGGCGACGACGACGGCCTCGCCGGCGGGGTCGAGGTGGGCGGTCGGTTCGTCGAGCACGAGGGCGCGGGCGCCCAGGTGCGCGGACAGGAACGTGCGGGCGAGCGCGACGCGCTGGCGCTGCCCGGCCGACAGGCCCGCGGCGTGCTCGCCCAGGGGCGTCGCGGGGTCGAGGTCGGCGGCCGCGGCGTCGGCCAGCGCCCGGGCGAGCAGGTCGTCGCCGGCGTCGCGCCCGGCGCGGACGGCGTCGGCGACGGTCGCGGCGTGGGGGAACTCGGGCCGTTGCGGCAGGTGCGCCGTCGCGTCGGGGTGCCCGACGGAGCCCGCGTCGGGGACCAGGGCACCGGCGGCGACGCGGGCCGCGGTCGTCTTGCCGGCGCCGCTGGGACCGGCCAGGACGTGCAGCTCGCCGGGCGCGACGTCGAGGTCGAAGTCCTCGAGCACGGCCGAGGCGTCGGCGCGCCGGACGCTCACCCCGCGCAGCCGCAGACCGTCGGCGGGACCGTCAGCGGGCGCGGGCGCGGGCGCGGGCAGCGGGGCGCTGAGGACCTCGTCGACGTCGTCGACGACGGAGGCGGCGTCGGCGGAGTCGTGGAACCGGGCACCGACCTCGCGCAGGGGCCGGTAGGCCTCCGGGGCCAGCAGGATGACCAGCAGGGCCGTGCGCAGGTCGAGGGTGCCCCCGGCCAGCCGCATGCCCGCGGTCACAGCGACCAGGCCCACCGACAGCGTCCCGACGAGGTCGAGGGCCGTGGAGGACAGGAACGCCACCCGCAGGACGGACAGCGTGGCGCGGCGGTGCGCGTCGGTGGTCGCGGCGACGGCGCCGACCTGGCGCTGGGCGCGGCGGTGGGCGCGCAGCGTGGGCAGGCCGCGGACGGTGTCGAGGAAGTGCGCGGCCAGCGTCCGCTGGGTGCGCCACTGCCGGTCGGCGCGGGCCTGGGTGGCCTTGCCGAGCAGGACCGCGAAGACGGGAACCAGGGGCAGCGTCAGGAGCACCGTGACCGCGGACTCGAGGTCGTTCAGCGCGAGCAGCACGAGCACGGCCGGGGGCAGCAGCACGCCGGGCACGAGGGCGGGCAGGTAGCGGGTGAACCAGCCGTCCAGCGCGGGCAGCCCCTGGGTCAGGACGGCGGACAGCCGGGCGCGGCCGAACCGCTCGACCCAGGCCGGGCCGAGGTCCAGGGCCCGGGCCAGGACGCGGGTGCGCAGGTCGTCGCGCACGGCGGTGGCCGTGCGCTGGGCGAGGCGCGCCGCGGCCCAGGAGGTCACGACCCGCCCGGCCACGGCCCCGGCGAGCAGGCCCAGGCCCTGCGCCCGGCCGTGCCAGAGCCCGGTGACGAGGTCGGCCAGGGCCACGGCCTGCGCGACCAGCAGCGCGGCGGCGACGGCCTCGACGGCGGCGGTGGCCGCGATGCCCGCCCGCGCGGGCCGGGCGTGCCGCAGCAGCCGGGGGTCGACGGGACCCCTCGAGCGGCGGGGCTGGGGTGGACGCTGGCCCGAGCTCACCGGCTCACGCGCACCCGGCGGCGGGCGGCGGGGAACCCGGTGGCGACGCGGCGGCGGAACACCACGTACGACCAGGCCTGGTAGGCGATCACGCCGGGCAGGATGACGAGCCCGGCGGCGGTGATGAGGTGCAGGGCCCCGTCGGAGGCGGCGGCCGCGCGCAGGGTCACGTCGCCGGCGGGGGACAGCGTGGAGCGCAGCAGCACCCAGGAGCCCTCGCCGAGGTGGGCGGTGAACACCGCCACGACGGTACCGGCGACGGCGGTCGTCGTCGCCGCGAAGGCCAGGACCTCCGCACGGCGCCAGGCGGCCACTGCGGCCAGGGCCGCGAGGGCGGCGCCGGCGGCGACGACGGCGTGCCCGGCCGCGATGAACACCGCCAGGGCGATGACCACGAGGACCGGCGCGGTGGCGACGGTGAGGTGGCGGGCCCGGGCGCGCAGCACGCCGGTGGTGCGCAGCGACAGGAACGTCGCACCGTGGACGGTGGCCAGCAGGACCCCGGCGAACCCGCCGAGGACGGCCCAGGGCCCGAACAGCGGGGCCAGCGAGCGGGTCAGGCCGCTGCCGTGGACCTCCCCGTCGGGCCCCAGGGCCAGCCCGGAGGCCAGGACGCCCAGGACCGCGCCCCACGTCCCGGCCAGCAGCAGGGAACTGGCGGCCAGGAACGCGTCGCAGCCGTTGCGCCAGCGGGCGGTGTCGTGCTTGCCGCGGAACTCGATGGCGACGCCGCGCACGGCCAGCAGCAGCAGGATCGCGATCATCGGCAGGTACGCCCCGGACAGCAGGGCGGCGTACCAGTCGGGGAACGCGGCGAAGGTGACGCCGATCGCGGCGACGAGCCACACCTCGTTGCCGTCCCAGACGGGCCCGACGGTGCGCACGGCGGCGCCGCGCTCGGCCTCGGTGCGCCCCAGCAGCGGGCCGAGGAACCCGACGCCGAAGTCGAAGCCCTCCAGGACGAAGAACAGCACCCAGGCCAGGACGGTGACGCAGTACCAGAAGACGGGCAGGTCCAGCCACGAAGTCATCGCGGTCTCCTCAGTAGCTCGGGGCGAACTCGTCGTCGGCCTCGCCGGCCTCCTGGGCCGCGGGGGCCGGCATCTCGGGCAACCCCTTGCGCACCAGGCGGACCGCGAGCTTGACCCAGACGTAGGCCAGGGCGCCGTAGACGAGGGTGAAGGCGACGAGGCTGGCGGCGACCTCGGCGGTGGTCAGGCCGGGGGAGACCCCGTCGGCGGTCTTGAACAACCCGAACACCAGCCAGGGCTGGCGGGCGGTCTCGGTGAAGATCCAGCCGAAGGAGTTCGCGAACAGCGGCAGCAGCGGCAGCAGGCCGACCGACCACAGCAGCCCCTGCGCCAGCCGCGGGTCTGGATCCAGGACCCTGGCCTTCCGGGTCACCCACAGGTGCACGAGGGCGACGAGGGCGGCGAACATCCCGACGCCGATCATCAGCCGGAAGCTCCAGAACGCCACGGGCACCCAGGGCGTGTAGTCGCCGGGTCCGAACTGGGCGGAGTAGGCGTCCTGCAGGTCCTTCAGGCCCAGCACCTTCGCGGTGAAGGACCCCTTGGCCAGGAAGGACAGGAACCCGGGGACCTCCAGGGAGAACGTCGGGTCGTCCTGGCCGACGGGCGCGTAGGAGAAGATCGAGAAGGGGGCACCGCTGGTGGTGCGGTACAGCGCCTCGGCCGCGGCCATCTTCATGGGCTGGACCTGGGTGATGACCTTGCCGAGGGTGTCGCCGCTGAGCGAGACGGCCGCCCCGGAGACCAGGGTGAACCAGGCCCCGAACCGCGACAGCGTCCGGAAGGCGGTGAACTCGGCCGAGCCGCGGGCGTACTGCCCGCGCAGCAGGTGCCACACCCCGACGGCCATCACGAGGGCGCCGCCGGCCATGAGCGCACCGGCGTAGGTGTGGGGGAAGGCGGCGAGGTTGAGCTCGTTGGTCAGCAGGTCGAAGAAGCTGCCCAGCCTCGCGCGCCCGGTCGTGGCGTCGACCGTGTACGCCACGGGGTTCTGCATGAAGGAGTTGCCCGCGAGGATGACGAAGGCGCTGATCGCGGTGCCGATCGCCACGACCCAGATGGTGGCCAGGTGCACGAGCGCGGGCAGCCGGTCGCGGCCGAACCACCACAGGCCCAGGAAGGTGGCCTCGAGGAAGAAGGCGAGCATCCCCTCGATGGCCAGGGTCGGGCCGAAGACGTCGCCGTAGAAGCGGGCGAAGGCGCTCCAGGACAGCCCGAACTGGAACTCCTGGACGAGGCCGGTGACGACGCCGACGGCGAAGGTCGTCATGAGCAGCTTGCCCACCAGCAGGGACAGCCGGCCGTAGGTGTCGTCCCCGCCGCGGGCCACGCGCCGCACGTGGGCGGTCTGCAGGATCGCGGTGAACAGCGCCAGGCTGATCGACAGCGGGACGAAGAGGTAGTGGTACAGCGTCGTCACGGCGAACTGCAGGCGGGTCAGCGCCTCGATGGTCACGGTCGGTCTGCCTCTCCACGGCACGTCTACGACATTCCGTCGTACTACGACCAACTGTAGTACTTCTGTACGTAGTACGACGGGTCGCGTTCGCGGGTGTGGTTGACGTAACATCCAGCCGTGGCCCTGGGAGAACTCGAACGCGACGTCATGGACCGGCTGTGGGCGGCCAAGGAGCCGCTGACCGTCCGCGAGGTCCACGAGCAGCTCGCCGAGCACCGCAAGATCGCCTACACCACGGTCATGACCGTGCTCGACCGCCTCGCCAAGAAGCACGTCGTGCGCCAGGAGCGCGAGGGCCGCGCCTTCCGCTACACCCCCGCCGCCACCCGCGAGCAGATGGTCGCCGAGCTCATGCTCGACGCCCTCGGCGGTGTCCCCACCGTCGACGACCGCCAGGCCGCGCTCGTGCACTTCATCGGCGGCGTCTCGCCGGCCGAGGCCGCCGCCCTGCGCGAGGCCCTCGACGCCATGACGGGCACCGACACCCCGTAGGTTCGAGCGCGTGACCGCCGTCTGGTTCGCAGCACTGGCGCTGCTCCTGGCGGGTCCCGTCCCGGCCCTGCTGGCCCGGGCCCGGTGGACCTGGCAGGTGCCGCGCGCTGCCCTCGTGCTCTGGCAGGCCATCGCGCTCGGTGCCGTCCTGGCCACCCTCGGCGCCGGTCTGGCCTCGCTGTCCCTGCTGTTCACCGAGGAACCCGGGTTCCCCTTCCTCGAACGTCACGGCCCCGTCCAGACCACCCTCATCGGTCTCGGCTCGGCGCTCGTCGCCGTCGTCACCGTCCGGTTCTGGGTCGTCGCCACCCTCGTCGGCATCCGCACCCGCCGCCGTCGCAACCGTCACCGCGAGATGGTGGACCTGCTGCACCGCAAGGAGTCCACCTCCGAGGTCGACGCCGCGCTGCTGTCCGAGACCGGCGTGCGGGTCCTGACCGGCCCCGGCCGCGTCGCCTACTGCGTGCCCGGCGTGCACTCCCGCGTCGTCGTCTCCGACGCCATGCTGAACTCCCTGACCCCCGAGGAGGTGCGCGCCGTCCTGGCCCACGAACGGGCCCACCTGCGCGCCCGCCACGACCTCGTCCTCGAGGGGTTCACCGCCCTGCACGCCGCCTTCCCCCGCGTCGTGTCCAGCCAGGCCGCCCTCGACTCCGTGCGCCTGCTCGTCGAGATGCTCGCCGACGACTCCGCCCGCCGCCGCGCCGGCTCGGTGCCCCTGGCCCGCGCCCTCGTCGCCCTGGCCGGCGGCCCGGCGGGGGAGTCCGAGATGCTCGTCGGGTCCGCCGCCCTGGCCCGCGTGCGCCGCCTCGCGGCCCGCCCCGCCCGCAAGGGCCTGTCGGTCGCCGCCTACGCCGCCGCCGCGGCCGTCCTCGGCGCGCCCACCCTGGGCATCGCCGTCCCCTGGCTGCAGGCCAGCTACCGGGCGCTCGCGCGCTGAGCCGCCCGGCGCACCGCGGTGCGCGGCTCGAACCGGCTCACCGTCAGCAGCGTCTCGGGGGCCACCCCCGTCATCCAGTCCACGACCTGCACGTCCGGGTCGGTGAAGGCGTGCTGCAGCACGGCGTGCTCCAGCACCCGGCCGGGGGAGTAGCGCGCCCACCGGGTCACGAAGCGCCCCTCGAAGATCCCGTACCGCTGCGCGCCGGGCACACCGACGACGTACGCGGCGAGCTCGCCGTCCAGGCGCAGCTCGGCCAGCTCCCGCCGCCCCAGGTTGCCCAGGGCCTGCAACCGCGACCACCACGTCCGCCGGCCCTGGGGGGTGTCCAGCGCGCACGCGATGCCGTGCACCGCGTCCCGGTCGCGGTAGGCCGTCTCCAGCTCGGGCAGCACCGCCGCGAACCGGGCGGGGTCCTCGCTGATGGTCACCTCGGCGCGGACGCCGTCGGCGGCCAGCCGGTTGGCCGTCTTGCGCAGGTTCTTGCGCACCCCGGCGCTGACCAGCTGCTGCCCCTCGCCCGGGCGCTCTACGACGGGGACCGCCAGCCCCGGCACGACGTCCGCACCCGCACCGGCCGCGAAGGCCCGCACGTGCGGGTCGTCGGGCAGCTCCTGCAGGTCCAGCGCGGCGCCGCGCCGGGCGGCGGCGTCCGCCACGGCCGCTCCCAGGGCCGCCGCCGCCGCCGGGGAGGTCGAGGGCAGGCCGGCCGCGTAGCCGCCCCCGCCGGTGAGCAGCCCGGTCCGGCGTCCACCGTCGTCCACGTGGTCGACCAGCGCGACGAAACCCTCGTCGCCTCCCAGGTCCACGCCCCACACCGCCGCCGGCGGGACGACCTCCAGGGCCGAACGCACCCACGCGGCCGACGCGGTGGGCGAACAGCGGGCGTCGAGCACGTCGGCGCGGCGGGACAGGGCGGCCAGGACCGCGTCGAGGTCCTCCAGGACCTCGACGAGCGCGGTGGTGCTGGTGGTCACGAGAACTTCCCGGGGAGAGCAGGGGCGGGGACGGTGGTCAGGACGGTGTCCGGGGCGGTGCCCGGGGTGGTGTCCGGAGTGGCGGCGGTGCCGCGCACGACGGACCGGGGGTCGTGCTCGAGCAGCCAGTGGTCGAGCTCGTCGGCGGGCAGGGCCTTGGCGTACAGCCAGCCCTGCATGACGTCGCACCCGGCGGCCGCGAGCTCGCGGCTGGTGGCCTCGTCCTCGACGCCCTCGGCCACCAGCCGCAGTCCCAGGGAGTGGGCCAGCATGATCGTCGAGCGGACGATGGCCAGGGCGCGGGGGTCCCCGACGAGGTCGTCGAGGAAGGACTTGTCGAGCTTCAGGTCGTCGATGGGCAGCTGACGCAGGTAGGCCAGGGAGGAGTACCCCGTCCCGTAGTCGTCGACCGCGACGCGGATCCCCCTGCGGCGCAGACTGTCCAGGATGCCCTGGGCGCGCACGCGGTCGGCCATGAGGAAGTCCTCGGTGATCTCGATCTCCAGCAGGTGCGCCGGCAGCCCGCGCTCGGCGAGCAGGTCCGCGACCCGGCCGGGCAGGTCGGCGTCCCCCAGCGAGGAGGCCGACAGGTTCACCGCCACCGCCAGCGGGGCGCCCGCGCGCCACCAGCGCGCGGCCTGGTCCAGGGCCTGCTCGAGGACCGCGCGCGTCAGCTCCTCCATCAGCCCCGCGGTCTCGACCACCGGCAGGAACGCGTCGGGGAACAGCAGCCCGCGGCGCGGGTGCTGCCAGCGCACGAGCGCCTCGACGCTGCGCACGACGCCCGTGGCGACGTCGACCTTCGGCTGGTAGTGCAGGAGCATCCGGCGCGCGGTGATGTCCGAGCGCAGCAGCTCGGCGGTCTCCAGCCGCTCGCCGGAGGCGAACTCGTCGACGTCCACCGAGTAGGAGAAGGTCCCCAGCCGCCGGCTCTTGGCGTGGTACATCGCCACGTCGGCCTGGCGCAGCAGCGTCGCCAGTTCCGCGGTCGCCGCGGGCAGGACGGAGACGCCGACGCTGGCCCGCGCCCGGACGTGGACCCCCTGCAGGTCGTAGGGCTCGTCCAGGGCCGCGTGGACCGCCTCGGCCAGCCCCAGCGCCCCGCTCGGGCCGGCAGCCTGCACGAGGGCGAACTCGTCCCCGCCCAGGCGCACGACGATCGTCTGCGCGGAACCGGGGAGCGAGGTGTCCGTCACCTGCCGCAGGCGGCGGCCGATGTCGCGCAGCAGGGCGTCACCGGCCTGGTGCCCGAGGCTGTCGTTGACCTCCTTGAACCCGTCGAGGTCCAGCAGCAGCAGGGCCACGGTGGCCTCCGGCGCCCCCGCGGTGGCCTCGGCCAGCAGCAGCGGGGTCCGGCGGTACAGGGCGCGCCGGTTGCCCAGCCCCGTCAGCTCGTCGGTCTGCGCCAGCTCGCGCTGCTCGGCGAGCTTGGTCACCTCCCGCAGGGTGAACAGCAGCCGGGCCAGGGCGCTGAGGATCGTCGCCGCCGCGACCGCGACGGCCACCGGGTGCAGGGCGTACCGGTGGTCGGTGACCAGGACCCCCAGGGCCACCGCGGTGGACAGCACCGGGATCGACAGCAGCGCCCAGGTGGGCAGCTTCGGACCGGTCGGGGCCGACGTCCAGCCCGGGGTGAACCCCATCAGCACCACACCGCTGACCCAGACCCCGTCGGTCAGCCCGCCCGAGACGTACGTCCCCTTCGCCGTGGCGAACAGGTACGCCATGTCGGCGACGACGAACACCACCAGGCCCGCGGCCAGCAGCCACAGCCCCTTCGGGGGCTGCCAGCCGTACAGGGCCAGCACCGCGGCCAGGACCATCAGCAGCACCAGGTCCAGCGCCGGGTAGGCCGACGTCGTGGCCACCGCCGCCCACGAACCGCGCGCGGACACGATGGGCCCGATGACCGCGGCCGCGGCCACGGCGCCCACGGCCAGGGCCCCCACCACCCCGTCCAGCCACAGGCTCCGGGCGTGCCGGGCGTCGCGGTGCTTGGCCAGCAGGATGAGGGCCACGAACACCAGCGGGTAGAAGAGCAGGAACCCCGCGTCGGCGCCGGAGGGGTACGGCTGGTCCGGCAACGGGCGCACGAAGAACGTCCAGAAGACGTTGCCCGAGCCGTACACCGCCAGGGCGATCGACAACAGGTACCCCCCGCGCCGGGAACCGGTCAGGCCCAGGGTCCGCACCAGGCACAGCCCCGCCGCCGCCTCGTAGGCCAGGTTGTTGAGCAGCCCGTCCAGCACGAAGGAGTAGCCCGACCCCGACCGGACCCCGGGCACCGTCGAGACGACGAAGGCGACCGGGACGCACAGCAGCAGCGCGTGCAGGACACGCCGCCAGCGCAGCGGCAGCACCAGCCGGTGCGGTGTGGTTGAAGCCACGACTACCTCCAAGGTCACTAGAGGTGTCGGTTGCACGGGCGCACCGCTCGACCCGCCGAACGGGTGGACCAGAGGCTCCCCCTGCTCAGCCCACGGACGTCAGGACCGCCCCGAGCAGCACCACCACGACACCGGCGACCTGCACCCGGGCCAGGCGCTCACCGTGGAAGCGACCGGCCAGCAGCACCGTCACCGCCGGGTACAGGGAGGCCAGGACCGCGACGACGCTGACCAGACCCGCGGTGGAGGCCAGCGCGTAGGCCGCCGTCGCGCCCAGGTCCAGCACGCCCAGCCCCAGCAGGGCCGACAGGTCCCGCCGGCCCACCGGCGCGGCGTCGCGACGGCGGGCGAACGCCACCGCCACGACCAGCACCACCGAGGTCAGCCGCATGCCCAGCAGCGAGCCGGCCACGGACGTCTCGCTGGCGCGGGCCAGCGCCTCGATCTCGACCCCGAACAGCAGGGCCGCCAGCAGCGCCAGCCCCACGGCCAGCGGCGGCGTCCGGGTCGACGGCGACAGCTCCGGACCCGCCACCCCCACCACGCCCACCAGCGCGAGCACCGCCCCCACCACCTGCAGCGCCCCGGGTCGCTCACCGGCGACCAGGCCCGCCACGAACGGCACGAGCATCCCGCAGGAGGCGATCGGGGCGACCACGCCCATCGTCCCGCGGGCCAGCGCGGTGTACAGGGCGGCCATCGCCCCCGCCCACGTGAGACCGGCCACCACCGCCCAGCCCACCCAGCCCCCCAGCGGTACCCGGACCACGTGCCCCGAGGCCACCAGCAGCGGCAGGGCCACCAGCAGCACCAGCGCGGACAGAGCCTGGGAGACCGCGAGGACCTGACCGGCCCGCAACCGCCGGCTCACGCTGCCGCCGACGAAGTCCGAACCACCCCACAGGAAACTGGCCATCAAGGCCAAGGCGACGCTCACCCGATCCCCTCGACCGGCACCCGGCCGTCCTTGAGGCCCGTCGCGCCGCGTCTTGACGCCGACCCGGCGCGACGGGTGGATGGGAGGGTGAGCCCTCAGGCCCGCCGGCGCGCGGCCCGGTCCCCGATCTGGTCCCCGGGCTGGTCGCTGACCCGGCTCGTGGCCACCGTCAGCTGCGTGGCCCTCGTGCTCGCCCTGGCCGCCGGCACCCTCGTGCTCACCACCCTCGCCCAGGTCGCGACCGCCCGGCAGCAGCAGGACCTCGCCCGGTCGGCCCGGCACACCCTCGGCGCCGTGCTCACGGGCTACCTCGACGAGGAGACCGGGCTGCGCGGCTACCTGGCCACCGGCGAGGACCAGTTCCTCGAACCCCTCACCACCGCCGAGACCGCGCTGCCCGCCCTGCAGGACACCCTGCGCCGGCAGGCCGGCGCCCTCGGGGTCCCCGACGGCCTGCTCACCGCGCCCCTGGACACCCACGCCCGCTGGAGCGCCTGGGCCCAGCGGGAACGGGCCCGCCGGCAGGCCGGTGACCCCACCGTCGCGGCCGCCCTCGACCAGACCCTGGCCGGCAAGCAGCTCTTCGACACCCTGCGCCGGCAGGTCGACGCCCTCGACGCCTGGCTGAGCGAGCGCGAGCGCCGGCACCGGGACCGCTTCGACACCCTGGACCGGCGGCTGCAGGCGTCCGTCGCGGTGTCCCTGGCCGTCCTCGTGGCCGGCCTCGCCGGCGGCTACCTCTTCCTGCGCCGCACGGTGACCGCCCCGGTGGCCCGCCTGGCCCGCGCCAGCCGCGCCGTCGCCCACGGCGACCTCGACGCCCGGCTGCCCACCGGCGGCGCCCCCGAGGTCGACGCCCTGGCCGGTGACGTCGCCGACATGCGTGACCGCCTCACCGCCGACCTGGGACGCACCCGGCAGGCCCTGGAGGCCCTGGCCCAGGCCGACCCGGCGCTCGCCGCCCTGCAGCGCGAGCTGAGCGCGGACGCACCACCGGGACCGTCGGCGTGGGCCGGGCTGAGCGTGGAGGTGCGCGCCGAGGCGGCCGAGGGGGTCCTGGCCGGGGACTGGTGCGACGTCTTCGAGGTCACGACCCGCGAGCTCGCCGTCGTCATCGGCGACGTGAGCGGGCACGGCGCGGCCAGCGCGGTGTTCGCCCTGCGCCTCAAGCACACCCTGCGGACGGCGCTGCACGTCACCGCCTCACCCGCCCAGGCGCTGCGCGTCCTGGCCGCCCGCTCGGCCGACACCGACCCGGAGATGTTCGCCACGCTCTTCGTCGGCCTCCTGGACCTCGTCGGCGCCCGGCTGACCTACGTCAACGCCGGCCACCCGCCCGGGCTGCTGCAGACCCCCGACGGCCGGTGGCAGGAGCTGGCGGCCACCGGACCGCTGCTGTCGCCGGTCCTCGTGGACGCGGAGTGGACCGAGCGGGCCGTGGACTTCGTGCCCGGTCAGCGGCTGCTGCTGTACACCGACGGCGTGCTGGAGGCCCGCGACCCCGGCGGCCGCGAGTTCGGCCTCGAGGGGGTGCGCCGGTCCCTGGCGCAGGTGCGCGACCGGCGTGCCGGACTCGTCGACGCCGTCGAGGCCGCGGCCGTGCGGCACAGCCGCTTCCGGGCCCGCGCCGACGACCACACCCTGCTGCTGCTCAGCCGCGCGACGGGACCGGCCTGACCCTGCCGCGCCGCTTCGCGGCGTACATCGCCTCGTCCGCCACGGCCAGCGCCGCCTCGGCCACGTCGGCGTCGTCGCGGCCGGCGACCGGCCTCGCCCACGTCGTCCCGACGCTGGCCCCGACCGAGTAGGTCCCCGCGGTGAGCGCGAAGGGAGTGGCCAGGCACTCCCGCAGCCGGTCCGCGATCGCCTGCAGCACCGTCTCCTCCTGCCCCCGGCCGGACAGGACCAGGTCGGGGCAGACCACCGCGAACTCGTCCCCGCCGCAGCGCGCCAGCGTGTCCTCGGGGCGCAGGCACGTGCTGAACCGGTCGGCGACCTGCTGCAGCAGTTCGTCACCCGCCGCGTGACCGGCGGCGTCGTTGACGGCCTTGAACCCGTCGAGGTCGATGAACAGCACTCCCACCTGCGCCGGCTCGCGCCGCGCCGCGGCCAGCGCGTGGGTCAGGCGGTCGCGCAGCAGGACCCGGTTCGGCAGACCCGTCAGGGAGTCGTGCAGCGCCTGGTGCCGCAGCAGCCGCTCGGCGGCCTTGCGCGCCGTGACGTCCTCGATGAGGCACAGCAGGTAGGGCTCGTCGCCGGTCCCGGTGGCACCGCCCCAGCCGGCTTCGGTCAGCATGGTGGCCGACATCAGGCCCCAGCGGGTCCGGCCGTCGGCGTGCTGGTAGCGCTTCTCCTGGCGGGCCTGCGTCACGTCCCCGGACAGGAAGGGCGCGAACGCGCTGACGCAGTCGGCGCGGTCGTCGGGGTGGGTCAGGGCGTGGACGTCCAGCTGCAGCAGTTCCCAGGCGGCGAACCCGGTGAACTCGCACAGCGTCGCGTTGACCTGCAGGATCTGCGCGGCCTCCGCACCGGCCAGGCCGACGACCATCATCCCCACGGGGGCGGTGTCGAAGGCGGCTCGGAACCGTCGCTCGGACGCGGCGAGCCGGGCCACGGCCGCCCGCTCGGCCGTGACGTCGCGCGCGGCCACGACCGCGCCGCCGGCCCAGTGCTCACCGGTGCTGGCCGGCAGCGGGTGGGCGCCCACGCTCAGCAACCCCTCCGCGGCGCCCGCGGTCCGCACCAGCATGTCGGTCGGCTCGACCGTCTCCCCGCGCAGGGCCCGGGCGACCGGCAGGTCGGCCGTCTCCCACGGCCGCCCGTCGGGCCGCCGGACCTGGACCTGCCCGCTCCAGCGCTCCATCGGGGCCCCGGCGGCCAGGTAGGGGAACAGCGCCGCGGCGGCCGGGTTGAGCAGCAGCGCCGTGCCCCGGGCGTCGAACACGCTCAGGGCGTCCCCGGTGCTCTCGAAGACGGTCTGCAGCAGCGCGGCCTGGGCCTCGGACTCCTCCTGAGCCCGGCGCAGGCCGGCCACCAGGACCAGCCGGTCGTCGCGGATCAGGGCCAGGACGAGGGAGGCCAGCGCGACGACCGTCACGAACCCCTGGGCCAGCAGCACCCGTGTCACCGGGGTGCCCACCGAGAACGGGCCCCGCCCGGCCATGGTGAGCGTCACGACCCACACCCCGACGACCAGGACGTGCCCGGCGGTGGCCGTGGTGCGGAAGCGCAGCGCGATCCACATGCTGGCCGGCAGCAGCGTGAAGGCCACCGGCAGGTGCTGCGGCTGGGCGAAGACCACGGTGTAGGCGGCGGCGACGACCACGACGGCCGCGAGGACCTCAGGGCGCCCGGGGCCGGGCGTCGTGCGCGCCAGGCCCCGGTCGCCCAGCCGCAGCGCGAGCGCGGCGAAGACGAAGGTGCTGGCCGCGTTGCGCAGCAACCAGGCCCCGGCCGACTGGGTCCAGGGGACCCCGTCCAGCAGGAGCAGGGCCAGGGGCCCGATGCACGTCGCGGCCGCCGCCCCGGCCGTGGACCCGACGACCAGGGCCGACAGGTCCGCCGGGACCCGCAACCGCCACGGCTGCGTGCCCGCCCGGGTCTGCAGCCGGTGCGTCACCGCGCACGAGACGAACGCCTGCGCGCCGTTGGCGAGCCCGAACACCGCACCCAGCGCCGGTCCGGTGCCGGTGACGGTGTTCAGCAGCCCCGACAGCACCGCGACCGCGGCCGTGACCGCCGCCACCGCGCGCCGGTCGCGCCAGACCTGGGCCAGCCACACGAACGCCACCGCGGCGGCCGGCCACACCAGGGCCAGCGTCGAGCCGGGCAGCCGGGTGCCGCGGCCGACGACGACGGCGAGGGTGTAGGCGCACGCGAACCCCACGTGCACCGCGACGGTGCGCGCGGTGCCCGGCGAGGGCGGACGAGGGGCCACCTCGCACGGATCGACCACTGGGCCCACCGCCTTGAGCGTCCCGGGCTCCGCCGCACGCGGGCCGCAAGCGGATCGAGGCCCCCACCCGGCGGGTGGGGGCCTCGATCGAGGGGTGGCGGTGCCCGCTCACCCGGCCCGGTGCGGCCGGCTCACTGCTGCAGCAGGTACAGCTCAAGCTGCACGACACCGGCCTGCGGGGACTGGGCGTTGACCGCGCGCCAGAAGTCGCGCTTGGCCGAGCCCTGGAAGACGCCGGGGGAGGCGACGTCGAGCTGGGCGTTGACCCTGCGGGCCAGCGCGGTCCCCGCGCCGGGGTCGGTCGCCGTGCCGAAGGTCAGCACGAAGGCGGCCCGGCGGCCCTGGGCGGCCAGGTCCTGCACGGCGGCGGCGACCGAGGCGCGGATCGCGTCGTCGGAGGAGCTGTCGACGCTGACCTGCAGGACCACGGGGGCCTGCGCGACGCCCGCGGGCATCGAGGGCACCGGGTCCGGGGCGGGGGCCGTGACCGTCACGGTGGGCACGGGGGTCGGGGCGGGGGCGACGGTTGCGGCGACCGCCGTCGCGGCGGTGCGCGACTCACCGGCGGAGTCGTCGCCGGCGTGGACCGCGCCACCGGCCGCGAGGCCGATGATCGTCAGCGCGAGCAGGGCGTCGGCGAAGACCCAGCCGGCCAGGCCGACGGTCGCGTTCTCGCGGCGGCCGCGCCCGCGGCCCGCGGCGGGGCGCCTCACTGGCCGACCCGCTGGTAGCGACGGGCGGCCAGGTCCTGCAGGGTGCGGGGCGCGACAGCCACGAACTGCTCCTCGACCTCGGGCTCGGGGGCGCGCACGACGCGGCGCTGGGGTTCGGGCTGCGGCTGCGGGGCGCGCTCGACGCGGGGCTCGGGACGCGGCTCCGGACGGAGCTCGGGACGCGGCTCGGGACGGCGCTGCGGCTGGGGCGCGACGGACGCGCGGACGGGAGCGTGGGTGGGCGCCGGGGCTGCGGGCGCGGTGCGCTGCTGCTGGCGCGCCGAGGCGATCGCGATGCGCTCGGGCAGCGTCTCCACCTGGCGCGACAGGCCGTCCATGACGTGGTCGACGACGGTGCCCAGCTCGTTGTTCAGGGTCTGGGTGAGGTCCTGGGTCAGGGAGCGCGCGGCGTCGCGGTAGGCGCGGTTGACCTGCCGGACGTGGTCCTCGCCGGCCATGGCCAGGGTCTGGCCGACCGCGGCCGAGACGTCCTCGCGCAGCGTCGAGCCGATGCTGCGCAGCGCGCGGCCGGTGGCGTCGGCGTGCTCGTGCTGGACCTTCTCCAGCCAGCGCGGCACCGAGCGCATGTCGTGGGCGGCCTCGACGAGGCGGTTCTCGATGCCCCGCCAGGAGTCCAGGACCTCGTTCTGGGTGGCGAGCAGGTCCGCGAGGCGCTCCTCGTGGCGCACGCGGCGGTCGGCGGCCTCGGTGGCGGCGGCCAGGACGTCGGTGGCGGTGCCCAGGGCGACCTCGGCGGCCTCGGAGGTCCGCTCGACGTCGCGGCGCAGGGTCTCCATGGTGCGCGCGGCGTTCTCGGCCGAGGCCGAGACGTGCTCGCTGAAGGCCTCGCCGGTCATGGTCGTGACCTGCTGGACGCTGGCGACGACGGTCGCGTGCATCGTCTCGACGGACTCGCGGGCCGTGGTCGACAGGGCGGCGACGTGGCCGGTGACGGCCTCGCCGAAGTCGGCGGAGTGCCGGCTCATGGTCGCCGCGGCGCTGGACAGCTCGGTGATGGACTCGCGGGTCTGGGTCGAGAGGGCCTCGACGGCCGAGGAGACGCCCTCGACGGCGGACAGGACCCGGTCGCGGCCCTGCAGCCCCTCGCGCAGCGCCTCGGCGGTGCCAGCGCGCACGGATTCGAGGTGCTCGGTCAGCGTCGTGGTCGACTCGGCCAGGGTGCGGGTGTGCTGCTCGCGGTCGGCGGCGATGAGCGCGCCGTGGGTGCTGACGGCCTCGGTGACGGCGGTCTGCAGCTCGGTCGCGGCGCGGGCGACGTCGGCGCCGCCGGTGTTGGCCAGCTCGGCGGCGGTGATCGCGTGCTGGGCCGAGGCGCGGACGGTGGCGACCAGCTCGCTGGTGTCGGCGTGCAGGCGGATGGTCTCGGAGACCAGGCGCCCGAGCTCGGTCAGGCCGCGCTCGAAGTGGGCGCCGAGCTGTTCGGCGGCGTTGCTGCGGAAGGGGGCCAGCACGAGGGTGGCGCGAGCGGCGAAACCGCGCAGGAGTTGCCGGTGGGACTCGTCGGCGTGGGCGGCGGCCAGGTCGTCGACGCGCTGGCGGCGGTCGGTGGCCACCGCGACGGTGATGGCCGCGGTGATGAGGACCACGGCGAGCTCGGCGACGCGGTCCAGGGAGAAGAACGTGCGCCCCCCGAACCCCGTCAGCCACAGCTGCAGGAACGACTCCCCGCCGTCGGCCTGCCCGGCGGCGCTCATGGCGCCGTAGGCGCGGCCGGCGAACAGCAGGCCGATCCACGTCACCATGATCGGCGCGAAGACCAGGATGGTGCGCAGCGAGCCCGAGCGCAGGACGCTGCGGCGCAGCTCCAGCGGGGCGACGGCGGCGTCGACGTCGAGGACCTCGAACAGGTCCGCGTCGGCCCACCGGCCCAGCCGGCCGTCGCCGCCGTCGGCCTCGGTGCGCACGGCGAAGGCCAGCTGCCGCAGCACCTCCGCGCGGTGCTCGGAGGGTTCGGCGCCGGCCAGCTGCAGGGCCTGGTCGGCCAGCTGCGACAGCTCTCCCCCCGGCTCGGCGGAGCTCTCGGTGGAGCTCTCGACGAAGCTCTCGGGGGAGCTCTCGACGGGGGTCTCGGGGGAGCGCTGGGGGAGCAGGTGCGCGTCGTCCATGGTGGTGGCGGTTCCTTCTCGTCGACTTCACGTGGCAACAGGTCCGGCAACTGGTCCGGCAGCACGTCCGGCAGCACGTGGGACTCGGGCGTGACGGGTGTTCGCTGCCCCGTGTCTCGGCAGTCCGGCGCAGGACCTTGAGGGGGCGGGTGCGCTGATCGGGGGTCACCCGTCCGGCGCAACGGGCACTCACCGTGAGCCCGGCCGGGCCGGTCGAGGCACCGGCCGAGGCCGCCGGTGGAGTGGTCGTCCGGCGCCCGCAGGTGGTGCTGGTGGGGCGCCGGTGCCCACGGAGCGTGGTGGGTGCAGTGGGGGTACCGCCGTTCGAGTGACGCCCGTGACCACGACCGGAGGACCCACCGCAGATCGGTGGTCCCGCACACCGATCGGGGCTCAAGGACCCGCCCCGGTGGGCCGAAGGAGTGTCTGAGCCTCAAGAACCCCGGCCTCACGGCCAGAACGAAACCCAGCAGTTCGAAACCCCGGAGGGTGGCCCCGTGTCCGATCTCACCAGCGTCGCACTGCACACCGCGTTGAACGGTCTGCAGGCGCGCCAGCGGGCCATCGCCGACAACATCGCCAACATCAACACCAAGGGCTACCTCGCCAACAAGGTGCAGTTCGAGGACGCCCTGGCCGGCGCCATCGCCAGCGGGGACCCGGCCTCGGCCGCGACCTCCGGCATCTCCACGAAGAAGTCGCTGGAGCCGACCCGCGAGGACGGCAACAACGTCAACCTCGACGAGGAGACGATCTCGAACATCTCGACCAACCTCAGCTACCAGACGGTGCTGAGCGCGCTGAACTCCAAGTACTCGTTGCTGCGCACCGCGATGAGCAGCCAATGACGCCGGATCGGCACTGATCCCCGTCCCCTGACCTGACATCCGGAGCGAACCCATGAGCATCTTCGACGCGATCGGCATCGCCGGCACCGGCGTCACCGTGAACCGCAAGTGGATGGACGCCGTCAGCGACAACCTGGCGAACATCAACACCGCGACCCGCACGTCGGACCCCGCCTACGAGGCCAAGTACGTCGTGGCCGCCGAGGCCGCCGACGGCAAGGGCACGCAGGTCGCCGGCGTCGTCACCGGCAGCGCGGAGGGCCGGCGGGTGTACGAGCCCACCAACCCCCTCGCCGACGCCCAGGGCTACGTCAAGTACCCCGACATCGACATGTCGAGCCAGATGACGAGCCTGATGATGGCCCAGCGCGCCTACCAGGCGAACCTGCAGACCATCACCACCGCCAAGGAGGCCTACACCTCCGCCCTGCAGCTCGGGAAGGGGTGAGGTAGGTGAGCATCGAATCGATCGGTGGCGTCGGCGACGTCGCCAGCTCCCTGGGGACGCTGGCCGCCGGCTACGGCCAGGGGATCGCCGACACCGACAACGCCCAGATGACCAGCGCGATCGGCGGCGGGTCCGGGACCACCTACACCGGCTCGGTCTCCGCCCTCGCCCCGACGGGCATCAGCGGCATCGGCACGAACACCTCGGTGGACGGCTCCTCGGGCACGGACTTCGCCTCCCTGCTGTCGGGGGGGATCGACAAGCTCCAGGGCCTGCAGTCCACCTCCGACGACCTGGCGGTCAAGGCCGCCACCGGTGACCTCACCAACGTCCACGACTACATGATCGCCAGCAACGAAGCGCAGCTGGCCACGCAGCTCACCGTCGCTGTCCGCAACAAGGCGGTCGACGCCTTCAACGAGATCATGAGGATGCAGGTCTGATGGCCAAGGCCAAGGGAAGCGCGGCGATCGTCGAGAACGCCAAGAACTTCGTCTCCGGTTTCCGGACGTTTTCGACCGGCCAGAAGGCCGTCGTCATCGCGGTGGTCGCCGCCCTGCTCGGCGGCGCCGTCCTGTTCTCGCAGTGGGCCTCCAAGCCGTCGTACTCGCCCCTGTTCTCGAACCTGTCGGGCACCGACGCCAGCGCCATCACCGACAAGCTGAGCGCCGACGGCGTGAAGTACCAGATCGCCGACGGCGGCAAGTCGATCCTGGTGCCGGCCGACAAGGTCGACGCCGAGCGCCTGGCGATGGCCGGCGCGGGGCTGCCCGCCGACACCGGCTCGGGCTACACCCTGCTCGACGACAGCGGCGTGACGACCTCGGAGTTCATGCAGCAGAAGAAGTACCAGATCGCGCTGCAGTCCGAGCTCGGGACCACGATCGAGTCGATCGACGGCGTGCAGAAGGCCATCGTGAACCTCGCCGTCCCGCAGAAGGACGTCTTCCTCGACGAGCAGAAGCCGACCACCGCCTCGGTCCTGCTCAAGCTCAAGCCGGGCACGACGCTGTCCAACGACAACGTCACCGCGATCGTCAACCTCGTCGCCGGCGGCGTCGAGGGCATGGACCCCAAGAACGTGTCCGTGGTCGACGACCAGGGCAACACGCTGTCCTCCGACGGCACCGGCTCCAGCGCCCAGAACGAGAAGACGACCGACTACAACGCCTCGGCCTCCTCGGCCCTGCAGACCTACCTCGAGGGCATCTACGGCCAGGGCAACGTCAAGGCCACGGTCAAGGCCACCCTGGACTTCGACGACAAGACCGTCCAGTCCAAGACGTACACGCAGCCCACGAAGATCGACCCGCTGGCGCAGACCACCAGCACGGAGGTCTACAACGGCAACGGGTCGGGCTCGGCGGCCGCCACGGGCGTCCTGGGCCCGGACAACATCGCCGTGCCCTCGGGCACCTCCACGGCCGGCTCGGGCAACGGCGGGTACTCCAAGACCTCCGGGTCGTCCAACCCGGCGATCGACGAGACCAACACCGTCGTCAAGCAGGCCCCCGGCAAGGTCACCAAGCAGACCGTCTCGGTCGTGCTGAACGCCGGCGCCAAGGGCGCGGCGGGGGCCGCGGACGTCAACCAGGTCACGCAGATCGCCACCCAGGCCGCCGGCGTGGACGCGACCCGCGGGGACCAGATCACGGTCGTCAAGACGGCGTTCGACAACACCGCCTCCACCGCGGCCGCCGCCGAGCTGGCCAAGGCCGAGAAGGCCGACCAGCAGGCGCAGCTCATCAGCTACGGCAAGACCGGTGCGCTGGCCCTGCTCGTCCTGATCATGCTGATCGTCATCCTGATCGCCTTCCGCCGCCGCAAGGTGGAGACGGTCGACGTCCTGGACGTCGACCCCCTCCAGCTGGGCGACATCACGGCCCCGGCCGACGGGCTCAAGGAGATCGCCCCGGCGGTCGAGAAGCCTGTGGCGCTCGAAGCAGCACCGGTGGACCCGGCCCTGGAGGCCGCGGCCGCCCGCCGCACCGAGGTCGTCGAACTCGTCTCCCGCCAGCCCGAGGAAGTCGCGGAACTGCTCCGCGGCTGGCTCGCCGATCGGAGGTCCTGACCCGTGGTGTCCACCGAGCTCGAGGTCGCACCCCTCACCGGGGCGCAGAAGGCCGCCGTCCTGCTCCTGCAGGTCGGTCAGGAGAACGCCGCGAAGGTGCTCGGGCACCTGCGCCCGGCCGAGATCGAGGAGCTGACCGCGGAGATCCTGCGGCTGCGCTCGGTCACCCCCGAGGTGGCCGGCGTGGTCCTGGAGGAGTTCCACGGGATGATCGCCTCCCCGCTGCGCGGCGGGCTCGGCGGTCTGGACTACGCCCAGTCGCTGCTGGAGGGCGCCCTGGGCGCCGAGGGCGCGGCCGAGGTCCTCGGCCGCGTCGCCGAGGCGGCCGTCGTGCAGCCCTTCCAGTTCCTGCACCAGGCCGACCCGCAGCAGATCCTCACGTTCCTGACGGGGGAGCACCCGCAGACCATCGCCCTGGTCGTGGCGCACCTGCGCCCCGACCAGGCCTCGATGATCCTCGGCGGGCTCACCGCCGAGATGCAGGCCGACATCGCGCTGCGCATCGCCACGATGGAGGCGACCAGCTCCGAGTACGTCCGCCTCGTCGAGGACGTCGTCCAGCGCCGCACGTCCACCGTGCTGCAGGCCAAGACGAACACCGCCGTCGGCGGCGTCCAGCCCCTGGTCGACATCATCAACCGCGCCGACCGCGGTACCGAGCGCTCCATCCTCGAGGGTCTGGCGGCCAAGAACGCCGCCCTGGCCGAGGAGATCCGCGGCCTCATGTTCGTCTTCGAGGACATCACCACCCTCGACGACCGCGCGATCCAGCTCGTGCTGCGCGGGGTCGAGACGGCCGACCTGGCCACGGCCCTCAAGGGCGTCACCGAGACGGTCCGGGACAAGATCCTCAAGAACGTCTCCGAACGCGCCCGCGAGAACCTCCTCGACGAGATCGAGCTCATGGGCCCGGTCCGCATGTCCGCGGTCGAGGAGTCGCAGCAGAAGGTCGTCGCGATCATCCGTCAGCTGGAGGAGTCCGGCCAGATCGTGCTGACGCGTGGCGGTGACGATGACTTCGTCTCGTAACTTCCAGCCGGCGAGCACGACCCCGGCGGGCCGCGAGCCCCGCGTGTTCGTCGCCGTCCCGGCGGCGACGAGCACGTCCCCCCGCGGCTTCGTGGGCCTCGACCTCGCCCAGCGCGAGGACGGCGAGGAGCTGGTGCGGCTGCGCGAGCAGGCCCGCACCGAGGGCTACGCCGCCGGCTGGGCCGCCGGGATGCGCCAGGCGGCCGAGAAGGCCGCCGCGGAGCTGGAGGCCCAGAAGGAGGCCGCGCACGTCGCGGCCCGCCTCGACCGCGACGAGCGCCGCGCGGCCCGCACCCGGGCCGAGGAGGCCCTGCTGGCCGCCGGCGACGCCCTGCGCGCCGAGCGCGAACCCGCGATCGGGGCGCTGGCCGACACCGTCCTGGAGCTGGCCCTGGAGCTCGCCGGCGCCGTCCTGGACCGCGAGGTCCAGCTCATGGACTCCCAGGTCGGGGAGGCCGTGCGCCGCGCGCTGAAGCCCCTGGACGCCGAGAAGCCCGTCACCGTGCGGGTCAACCCGGCCGACTTGATGGTCCTGACGGGTGACGCCCTCAAGGGGAAGCACTCACTGTCCGACACAGAACTCGTGAGCTTCCTCCCCGACCCCACCGTCCAGCCGGGTGACGCGATCGCGCGCCAGGGTGACACCGAGGTGGACGCCGGCCTGCGCGCCAGCGTCTCCCGGGCCCTGGCGGCTCTCGTCGGAGAGGGCGCGGACGGAGTCCAGGCGTGAACGCCCCGACGAACCTGGTGTCGCACCGCCTCGCCGCCGGCGTGCGCGAGCTCCTGGCCCCCCAGGTCGCCCGCGCAGCCACGGCCGCCGCCCCCCAGGTCATCGGTCGCGTCAGCGCCATCGTCGGGCTGTCCGTCGAGGTCGCCGGCCTGGAGGCCGCGGTGGGGGAGACGATCCTGCTCGGCGACCACCGGGGCTCGATCCCCGCCGAGGTGGTCGCGGCCGAGGGCTCGAAGCTGCGCTGCCTGCCGCTGGGCCACCTCACCGGCCTGGCCGCCGGTGCCCCCGCCGTCGCCACCCGCCGTCCCTCCGACGTCCCCGTCGGCCCCGCGCTGCTGGGCCGCGTCGTCGACGCCATGGGCAACCCGCTCGACGGCGGTGCCCCGCTCGTGGCCGCTCCCCGCGCGGCGCTGCACAACACCCCGCCGCCCGCGCTGACCCGCGGCCGCGTGAACACCCCCCTGAGCCTGGGCGTGCGGGCCCTGGACACCCTCGTGCCCGCCGGCCGCGGCCAGCGCTTCGGCATCTTCGCCGGCTCCGGCGTCGGCAAGTCCTCGCTGCTGTCCATGATCGCCCGCGGCACCTCCGCGGACGTGTCCGTCCTGGCCCTCATCGGCGAACGTGGCCGCGAGGTCCGCGAGTTCCTCGAGGACGACCTCGGCCCCGAGGGCCTGGCCCGCTCCGTGGTCGTCATCGCCACCTCCGACGAGGCCCCCGTCCTGCGGCTGCGCGCCTCGCTGACGGCGACCGCCGTCGCGGAGTCGTTCCGCGACCTGGGCGCCGACGTCGTGCTGATGATGGACTCCCTCACACGCGTGTCCATGGCCCAGCGCGAGATCGGCCTGTCCGTGGGCGAGCCGCCCGCCACCCGCGGCTACCCGCCGAGCGTCTTCGCCCTCATGCCCCGCCTGCTCGAGCGCGCCGGGCCCGGCGTGACCGGCTCCATCACCGGGATCTACACGGTCCTGGTCGACGGGGACGACCACAACGAGCCCATCGCCGACACCGCCCGCTCGATCCTGGACGGTCACGTCGTCCTGGACCGCCGCCTGGCCACCGCCGGGCACTTCCCGACGATCGACGTCCTCGACTCCGTCTCCCGCGTCGCCGGCCGCGTCACCACGCCCGAGCAGAAGGCCGCCGCCACGGCCCTGCGCCGGGTCATGGCCGCGCACCGCGAGGCCAAGGAGCTCATCGACGTCGGCGCCTACCAGCCCGGCGCCAACCCCGAGGTCGACGCCGCGGTGGCCCACCTGCCCGCCATCAACGCCTTCCTGCGCCAGGACATCCACGACATCACCCCCGCCTCCGTGGCGTGGGCCCAGCTGCAGCAACTCGTCTCGAGCTTCGGAGGTGCCCGGTGAGTGCCACCAAGGCGATCATGGCGCTGCTGAAGCTGCGCAAGGTCCAGGCCGACCAGATCAAGGTCGACCTCGCCGCCGCCAACGCCGTCCTGCGCAACGAGCAGAAGCGCGCCGCCCGCGTGCGCCACGAGCTCGGCCAGGCGCACCTGAGCGACGAGACCATGGCCGCCTGGACCGCAGCCGTGGCCCGCCGCGCCGCCCTCGTCTCCGACCTCGACGCCACCCGCGCCCTCGTGGCCCGCGCCGAGGTCGACCTGGGCGCCAAGCAGGCTGCCTGGGCCCGCGCCCGCCGCGCCGAACGTTCCCTGGAACGCATCGTGGAACGCCACGAACGCGCCCAGGAGGAGGCCGCGCTGCGCGCCGACCAGAAGGCGCTCGACGACCGCACCGTCGCCGAGTTCGCCGCCAAGGCGCGCCGTCGGGCCCAGCGCGAGGGGGGTGACCAGTGACGGTCGTCGACGAGATCCAGGGTCGCATCGCCGACATCCAGGCCCGCATCGCCTCCTTCTCGGGGCAGGCCGTCGGGCAGGTCGCCACCACGGCCGTCTCCACCGCCTCGCGCGCCTCCTCCGTCACGTCCGGCTTCGCCGACGCCCTGTCCAGCGCCGGTTCCAGCGCCTCCGGCGTCGTCACCCGTGGCCTGCGCACCCTCAGCGACTCCACCACCGGCCAGAAGCTGCTCTCGGTGGCCCAGCAGTACGCGGGCACCCCGTACAAGTGGGGCGGCACCACCCCCGCCGGCTTCGACTGCTCCGGCCTCGTGCAGTACGCCGCCAAGCAGCTCGGCATCACCCTGCCCCGCACCGCGGCCCAGCAGGCCACCGTCGGCACCGAGGTCCCCAGCCTCGACCAGGCCAGGCCCGGCGACCTCGTCGTCCTGGAGAACGGCCACCACATCGGGATCTACGTCGGCAACGGGCAGATGCTGCACGCGCCGAAGACGGGGGACGTCGTGAAGGTGTCCAAGGTCTGGGAGACCCCCATGACGATCCGCCGCCTCGGCACGACGGCCGCCACCGCCGCCGCGGGCACCGCCGTCGCGGCCACCCTGCTGTCGGGCCTCACCGGCGCCACCTCGAGCGACGCGTCCTCGTACGTGCGGCCCGCGTCGCTGTCCTCCACCTCCAAGTCCGCGCCCTACGAGACGGCCTTCGCTGCGGCGGAACGCAAGTACGGCCTGCCGACCGGCCTGCTCAAGGCCGTCGCCAAGCAGGAGTCGGGCTTCGACCCGACCGCGAGGTCCGGCGCCGGGGCCGTCGGGCTCATGCAGTTCATGCCCGCCACGGCCCGCAGCCTGGGCATCGACGCGAGCGACCCGTTCGCCTCCATCGACGCCGCCGGCAAGTACCTGGCCCAGAACCTCGAGACCTTCGGGTCCGTCCCGCTGGCGCTGGCCGCCTACAACGCCGGCGCGGGCAACGTGAAGAAGTACGGCGGCGTCCCGCCGTTCAGCGAGACCCAGAACTACGTCAAGAAGATCACCGCCGACCTCGGGAGTGCCGCGTGAGCGCCAACCTGACCGTGACGTCGCTGCCCCTCGCACCGACCGCTCGCGACACCGTCCGCTTCTCGTCCTCCTCGTCGGACTCCGACTTCGCCGACTCCTACGGCCAGGCCATGCAGGACCTGCGCAGCTCCTCGCGCGACGACCAGGTGCGCCCGGACTCCCGACCCGACGCCCGCGACGACCAGGTGCGCCCCGACGACCGTCCCGTCGACGCCTCCCCGCGCGCCGAGAAGGCCACCGAGCGGGTCGAGAAGGCCACCGAGCGGGTCGAGAAGGGCGGCGAGCGTCCCGAACCGGCCCACAAGAGCACCAAGCCGGGGACCAAGCACCCCGTCGGCGGCTCCGAGCGGGCCGGCGAGGACGAGGCCACCGACGACGCCGACGTCCCCGCCGTGCCGGTCGACCTCTCGCTGCTGGGGCTGCCCCCCGCACTGCGCGCCGCGCTGACCCCGCAGGCCCCGGCCGAGACCGTCCCCACCGACGCGACGGCGAAGAGCGCCGTCCAGGGCGTGGCCACGACCCAGCCCGTCCTCACCGCCGCCCCGGCCGCCGTCGGCGAGCAGGTCCCGGCCCAGGCCTCGGCGTCCGCCACACCGGGCTCCGCAGCCCCGCAGGTCCCACTGGCCGCACAGGCCTCGGCGCAGACGGCCCCGGCGGTCGCCGTGCAACTCCCGGCCCAGGCCATCGCCACCGCCGCGGGGACCCAGGTGCAGGCCCCGGTCTCGACCCCGGTGCAGGGCACGCCGCAGGTCCCGGTGAGCGCCGTGGACGCGGCGCTGGCGACCGCGACGGTCACCTCCGCGCCCGCCGGTCCCGCCACCGCGCCGTCGGTCCCGGTGCAGACCGCCGTGACCGGGTTGCCGCAGCACGTCGCGCAGACCCCCGTCGACGCCGCGGCGCCGGCGCTCGCCGGCGCGGCCCAGCCGGTCGCGACCCAGGCCCAGGCCGCCGCAGCGGCCTCCCCGTCCCCGACCGCCCCGCAGACCCCGGCCCAGCCCGTCGCGGCGCAGCCGGCCGACGCCTCCGCGCCGGTCGTCGCCGTGCCCGCGGGGCAGGGTGGCCAGGGCGCCGGGGACACCGCGGGCCAGGACGGGCAGCCGTCGGGCCGGTCCGGGCAGAACCCCGCTCCGGCCCAGCCGATCGTCGTGACGCCGCCGCGGGCCGCGGCGGGGGAGGGCCCGGCTCAGCCGTCGCCGACCGTCCTGGCCGCCAGCCCGACCGTCGCCCCGCCGATCGCGCCGCCCGTGACGGCTGGCGCCGCCGCCCCGAAGCCCGCCGACGTCGACCCGGCGGCCGGTCTGGTCCCGGCGCTCGCCCCGACGGTCACCGGCACGGGGACCGTCACCGCGCCGAGCGTCGCCCCGGCCTCCACGCCGCCGGCCCCGCTGCCGCTGACCAACCCCGTCGCGTTCGCGCAGGGCGTGGCCGGCCGGCTCGAGGACCTGCCCACCACCGACGCGGTGCACCGCATGAGCGTCGAGGTGAACCCCCAGGGCCTGGGCCCGGTGCGGATCACCGCCGAGGTCACCGCGGGTGCGCTGCACGTGTCCCTCGCGGGGGCCTCCGAGGCGGCCCGGCACGCGCTGCAGGCCGCCGTCGGCGACCTGCAGAGGGAGCTGTCCACGACGAGCTTCACCCAGACCACCGTCGACGTGCGCGCCGACTCCGGGTCCGCCCAGCAGCAGCGCTCGGCCGACGCCCAGTCCGGCGAGGGCCGGCAGGGGTCGTCGCAGCAGGGCTCCTCCGCGCAGCAGAACGCCGGGCACAGCGCCCGGTCGGCGTTCTCGGCGGCCGCCGCCGAACGCCGTCAGGCCCGGGAGGCCGCCGCCGCGGCCGACGGCCGCCTCGACCTGAGCGTCTGAACCGTTCCAGCCGGGGGATTCACCTGGCTGGGCGCTGTGAATCCCTCACTCGGACTACAGAGTCCCACCCGTTCCGCCGAAGGAGTAGGCATGACAGTCGACGCGACCAGCGGATCGGGCAGCTACTTCTCGCAGCTCACCGCGAACTCGGACGCCCTGACCGCCGCCTCGGCGACCAAGAACGCCAACGCGACGGACACCTCCGCGGCGGCCAAGGCGAAGACCAAGGACGACAAGGACATGTTCCTCAAGCTCCTCGTCGCCCAGCTGCGCTACCAGGACCCGTCGAAGCCGGCGGACACCACGCAGTTCATGGCCCAGACCGCGCAGTTCTCGGCGCTGGAGGCCATGCAGGACGTCGCCACGCAGTCCAGCTCGATGGTCGCGGCGCAGAACAAGCTGCAGGCCAGCACGATGGTCGGGCAGACGGTGTCCTACACCGACGAGAACGGCAAGGTCGTGACCGGTGAGGTCAAGTCGGTCTCCTTCACGCAGGGCTCGGTCGGCGGCACCAACGGCGAGCCGGTCCTGAACGTCGACGGCGTCAGCGTCGTCCTCTCGAAGGTCTCCGGGGTCGGCTCCATCGACGCCACCGCGCTCAACGCGGCGGCGGAGAAGGCCGCCGCGGAGGCCAAGGCCAAGGCTGAGGGCACCTCCGTCCCCGTGACCACCGTGCCGGGTGCGGCCACCGGCAGCTCCTCCACCGCGTCCTCCGGAACCGCCAGCACGGGAACCTCCGGAGCCACGGGAACCTCTCAGACCGCTCCCGCCACGGGAACCCCTGAGACCACCCAGACCTCCGGCACCACCGGAGCCCAGGGTTCGACGAACCCTCCGCAGTCCGCCTGATCCCTCCGCTCGCCCCTCCCGTACCCCCGTCAGCCCCTCGAAAGGTCTGAAGCATGCTCCGCTCCATGTTCTCCGGTGTCAGTGGTCTCCGCGCGCACCAGACGATGATGGACGTCGTCGGCAACAACATCGCCAACGTCAACACCGCCGGTTACAAGAGCTCCAGCGTCGTCTTCGCCGACACGCTGTCCCAGCTCACCAAGGCCGCCGGTGCACCCACCAACGCGACCGGTGGCACCAACCCGGCTCAGGTCGGTCTCGGTGTCCGCGTCGACGCGATCACCCAGAACATGTCGCAGGGTTCGGCGCAGGCCACGGGCAAGTCGACCGACCTGATGCTGCAGGGCGACGGCATGTTCGCCGTGCAGCAGGGCGACGGCGTCTTCTACACCCGCAACGGGTCGTTCACCCTCGACGCGCAGGGTTCGGTCGTCACCAACGACGGTGCCTACGTCATGGGGTGGAAGCCGGACTCGGCCGGGAACGTCGACACCAACGGGACCGTCGGCAAGCTGGTCATCCCCTCCGACACCGTGATGCCCGCGAAGCAGACCAGCACCGGCAAGGTGACGGGCAACCTGGACAACACCCTGAAGAACGGGAAGGCGCAGGAGGTCACGACGTCCTTCACCTCCTACGACGAGCAGGGTGTCGCCACGCCCGTCTACGTGAAGTTCGTCAACGCCAGCACGTCCACCACCGCCAGCAACGACTGGGAGATCTGGACCTCGACGGACAACAAGACCTTCACCGACACCAGCCAGGCGGTGAACTTCGACTCGGTCACCCCGCCGGGTGAGTCGGCGACCAAGGTCGGGCAGTACGCGTCGCCGCAGACTTTCGACCTCACCGGTCTCACCAACGCGCAGGGTGCGCCCATCCAGACCCTGACGCTCGACATGTCGGGTCTGTCCGCCTACGTCGGGGCCTCCGGCAGCAGCAGCATCCAGACCGCGCAGGACGGTGCGCCCATCGGCACGCTGACCAGCTACTCGTTCGGCACCGACGGCGTCATCACGGGTTCGTACTCGAACGGGTACAAGCAGACCCTCGGGCAGGTCGCCATCGCGACGTTCAACAACTACGCCGGCCTGCGCAAGGAGGGCAACTCCCTCTACAGCGTCTCGACCAACTCCGGCACCCCGGTGTACGGCATCGCCGGGCAGTCCGGCCGCGGTGGTCTGCTCGCCGGATCGCTGGAGATGTCGAACGTCGACCTGTCGGCGGAGTTCACCGAGCTCATCCTCGCCCAGCGCGGTTTCCAGGCGAACTCGAAGGTCATCACGGCCTCCGACGAGATCCTGCAGGACCTGGTCAACCTCAAGCGCTGAGGCTGAACCGCCGAGAACCCTCCCGGAGCGAGCGCTCCGGGGGGGTTCTCTGCTTCCCGGGTAGTAGCAGAGGGTGACGACGGACGAAGCGTTAGCACGAACGGGTGCACCCTGCAACCCCCTCTCAGGTCCCGGAACGGCACGCCGATGGACTGGGTGGAAACACCCAGCCCACGGACGGGCGCCCCCGTATCCACCCCCAAGGACGGACCCACACGTGATCCTCGTGACTCGCCTCAACGGGTCGGTGTTCGCCGTGAACCCCGATCTGATCCAGCGCGTCGACTCGACCCCCGACACGGTCATCACCCTCGTCGACGGCGCGAAGTTCGTCGTCACCGAGCCCCTGTCGGAGATCGTCGAGCGCGTCATGGCCTTCCGCGCGCGCGTCGTCGCGACCGCGCACTCCCTGGAGGAGACGGGGACGGCCGACGTCCTCGAGCTGCCGACGCACCCGGACGCGCACTCCGGCGCCCGCCCCACCGACCACCAGACCACCAGCGAAGCCGACGGCACCCTGCCGGCTCCGGTCCCGCTGCACCGCAGGAGGCCGTGAGCCATGGACTTCGCAACGATCGGCGGGCTCATCATCGCCGCCGCCGCCATCCTCTGGACGCAGAACCACGAGGGCGGCAGCCCGACGGACATCCTGCTGCCCGGTCCGCTCGTCCTGGTGTTCATCGGGTCCCTGGGCGTCGGGCTCATGGGCGGCACCCTCAAGGACGGGATCGGGTCGCTCAGGGCGCTGCAGAAGGCCTTCCTGGGCAAGCCCAAGAACGCCGGCGAGACCGTGGGCGTCATCATCAAGATGGCCGAACGGGCCCGTCGCGAGGGTCTGCTGGCCCTGGAGGACGCCATCAAGGAGGTCGACGACGAGTTCCTGCGCGACGGCCTGCAGACCGCCATCGACGGCACCGACCCGGACGAGCTGTACGAGATCCTCTCGGCGCGGATCCAGGCCAAGAAGGCCGCGGACAAGCAGACCGCGAAGTTCTGGGGTGACCTCGGCGGTTACGCCCCCTCCGTCGGCATCGTCGGCACGGTCATCTCCCTGACCGTCGTCCTGCAGAACCTCTCCGACGCCGGCTCCCTCGGCCCGATGATCGCCTCCGCGTTCGTCGCCACCCTGTGGGGTGTGGCCAGCGCCAACGTCTTCTTCCTGCCCGTGCAGACCCGCCTGAACCGGCTGTCCGCGCTGGAGACCGCGCAGATGGAGCTGGTCGTCGAGGGCATCCTCGCCATCCAGGCCGGCTCGAACCCGCGCTCGGTGGCCAAGAAGCTCGAGAGCCTGCTGCCCCCGGGCACCGCGGTCCCGGACAAGAAGGCGGCCTGATGTCCGCAGCGCACAAGCGGCGCCACAAGCACGAGGAGCACGAGGAGCACGTCAACCACGAGCGGTGGCTGGTCTCCTACGCCGACATGCTGACGGTCCTCATGGCGCTGTTCATCGTCCTGTTCGCCCTCAGCCAGATCGACCAGCTGAAGTTCGCCCAGTTCAAGGACGGCCTCAGCAAGGGGACCCCGGACTCCAGCCAGGCCGTCTCGGGCTCCTCGGGCGTCATGGACGTCACGAACGGCAACTCGGTCGTGCAGGTCTCGCCCTACTCCACGGGACAGGAGCTGACGACCTCCTCGCAGGTCCAGCAGATCGCCCAGAAGATCCAGACCGCGCAGACGGCCAAGGACCTCACCGCCGCCAAGGCCGAGGTGCAGGACTACCGCGAGGTCGAGAAGAAGATCGACGCCGCCCTCACCGCCAAGGGCGACCAGGACCAGGTGACCTACCGGATCACCGCCGACGGCCTGGTCGTCGGCCTGGTCGCCGACAACGTCTTCTTCGCCAACGCCTCGGCGGACGTGGAGGCCAAGGGCCGCGAGGTCCTGGACACGATCGCCCCGATCCTGGCCGCCCTGCCCAACGACGTCGCGGTGCAGGGGCACACCAACAACCTGCCCCTGAACGGCAGCGCCCGCTACCGCGACAACTGGGACCTGTCCTCGGCCCGGGCCAACACCGTGGTCACCGGCTTCATCGGCCACGGCATCGCCCCGGTCCGCCTGTCCGGCACCGGGTACGCGGACTCGCGTCCGCTGTACCCCGACTCCGACCCCAAGGCCCTCACCGGCAACCGCCGCGTCGACCTCGTGGTGGCCTCGCCCAGCTCCGACGCCGTCAAGGCGCTGCTGCCGGAGGTCGCGCAGCAGACCGAGTCGAACGGGCCGGCCGAGCTGACCGGCACGACCGACACCGAGACCGGCACCAGCACCACCGGCACCACCGGCACCACCGGCACCACCGGCGCCACCGGCGCCGTGAGCGAGGACGTCTCGGCGGGCATCGCGCCGGACATCGCCACGAACGTCGCCCACTGACCTGATCCACCGACCTGAAGGAGGCCGCGATGGCCAAGAAGGACAAGGCCGAGGGCGACGCGAAGCCCGGCGGCGCGAAGAAGCTCATCGTCATCGGCGCGGCCGCGGCCGTGCTCCTGGCCGGCGGCACCGGTGCGGGGGTGTTCTTCCTGACGAAGGGCAACTCCGCCTCGGCCGCCGAGGCCACCCCGACCGCCACGCTGACGCCCGGCACGGTCACCGCGCTGGACCCCATCAGCGTCAACCTCGCCGACGGGCACTACCTCAAGATCGGCGTCGCCCTGCAGGGCGTCGCGGCCGCCGGCGGCGGTCACGGCGAGGGCAGCAAGGACACCCTCGACGGGTCCAAGGCCTACGACCTGATCATCAACGAGTACTCCAACCTGTCGATGACGGACCTGCAGAACTCCGAGCAGCGCAACCACTACAAGGACGAGCTGCAGGAGAAGGTCATCGAGGCGTACAAGACGCACGACGACAAGGGTGAGGAGACCGAAGGGGTCATGGGGATCTACCTGACCAGCTTCGTCATGCAGTGACGACCTGAGACGCGCTGAGCGCACGAAGGCCCCCGCCGTTCCCGGCGGGGGCCTTCGACGTTCACGCACGAGTCAGGGGACCCACAGCGCGGGGACGTCGACGACGACGCCGGTGTGGTCACCACCGGTGAGCCTGACGTGCCCGGCGCCCTGATGGACGGGCTCGTACCGCCCGTCCACCAGGGTGAACGCGTACGGGCACCGGTCGCCGTGGTCGAGGATCCAGCAGTTCCGCGCGCCGCAGCGGGCGCAGTCGCGCAGGGTGCGCACCCGGTCCTCCACCGCGTTCGAGGGTGAGGTGACCTCGACCACGAGCACCGGCGGGTCCACGGTGAAGCGGGCGTCGGTGTCGAGACGGGCCAGGAGCATCACGTCGGGCTGGTACTCGCGCGTCGCGCCGTCCGGACGCCACGCCCACTCGGTGAGCGCGACCCCGTCGAAGCCGCGCAGCAGCTCGCGCACGTTCGCCACGGCGAGCTGGTGGCGGCCGGTGCTCCGCGGGCTCACGACGAGCATCCCGTCGACGTGCTCGCCGCGGACGTCCTCGCCCAGTGCACCGAACTCCTCCCAGGACATGCGGATCGCCTGGGGAGCCTCGCTCACCTCAGCTGCCACGCGGGTCAGGTTGGACACGTCGTCCACCCCGCCCCGGGACCGACCCCGTCCACCCGCGGGTGGCGCGACACGCGCCGCGACCACCCGCCGGCCCGCCGGGGGCAGGCTGGGACGGTGAGGTGCAGCAGCAGGCGCGCCGGGCCGGGCGGGGCGGGCCCGACCTTGAGCCGGGAGGCCGCGGACCACCCGTTCGGGCTCGCGCTAAAGGGTGACGCCCGTTCGTGCCGATAGGTGACTCGTGGCAGCCGAGACCCCCAGCACCGCAGAGCGGGCAGGTGCCCGTCGCTCCCGGCGACGAGGCGTCCCCGTCCCGTACGACTTCCGACGGCCGACCAAGCTGTCGCGTCAGCACGCCCGCGTGCTCGAGATCACCTACGAGGGCTTCTGCCGGCAGTGGGCGACGCTGCTGTCCTCCACCCTGCGCACCACCGTGCAGGTCGAGCTGGACGGCATCCAGCAGTACAGCTACGACGAGTACGCCGCGTCGCTGCCGATGCCGACCGTGATGGCCGTGTTCGACCCCGAGCCGCTGGTCGGCGCCGCGGTGCTGCACGTCGACATCGCGTTCGTGCTCGCCTGCATCGAGCGCATGCTCGGCGGGACCGGCACCAACGCCCAGCCCGAGCGGCAGCTGACCGACATCGAGGCCGTCCTGGCCCGGGGGATGGTCGAGCGCACCCTGACCGAGCTGGCCTCCTCGCTGGTCACGGTCACCGACCTCAAGCCCAAGCTGACGGCCATCGACCAGAACCCCGCCTTCGCGCAGGCCGCCGCTGCCACCGACGTCATGATCGTCTCCTCCTTCCACCTGCAGGTCGAGGGCGTGACCGGGACCGCGACGCTCGCGATGCCGCTGGACCCGCTGTCGGCGGCGCTGACCGCGGCCGAGCTGCGCGTGGCCAGCCCCGAGGAGCTGCGCATCCGCCGCCTCATGCGCGACCGCCTCGACGACCACCTGGAGAACATCCCGGTCGACGTCTCGGTCCGGATGAAGGCCGCGCAGATGCGTCCCGACGAGATCCTCTCCCTCATCCCCGGTGACGTCCTGCGCCTGCCGCACCGCGCCGACGAGCCGCTCGAGGTCGTCGCCCAGGGCGCCTCGGTCGCCTCCGCCGTCGCGGGGACCCGCGGCGCCAAACTCGCCTGCCTGATCGTCCCGACCCCCGAGGAGAACGCACGATGAGCACCGCCACCCACGCCGACCTCATGTCCACGCTGCGCGAGGCCGCCCAGGCTGCGCTCGCCGTCCTGCCCCTGTCGGCGCCCGGGACCATCTCCAGCGTCCTGGCCGTCGCCCAGGCCCCCGACCTCGGCGACGAGGGCACCGCGGTGTCGGCGAACTTCGCCGGCGCCGCCAACGGCCGCGTCACGGTCATCGTGGGGGAGGAGACCCTCAACACGCTCCTCATGAGCCCCGAGGGCGCCCTGGACCCCGTCGACGCCCTGCGCCCGGCGTTGGAGACCGTCGTGCACGCCCTGGGCCAGTGCGTCCTGGAGGCCGGTGTCGAGGGCGACCCCGCCCAGGCCCTGAACCAGCTCGAGGGGGGCGCGGTCGCGGTCGTCGACGCGGCGGGGGAGACCCTGGCCCTCATCGGCCTGACCCTGACCGCGCAGTCCGAGGCCCCGACCCCGGCGCCGTCGACGACGGCCTTCGCCGGTGCGGCCCCGGCCGCCGGCGGCCCCCGCCGCACGATGGACCTGCTGCGCGACGTGCAGATGGACGTCACCGTCGAGCTCGGCCGCACCTCCATGACGGTCCAGGACCTGCTGGCCCTGACCCCGGGCTCGGTCGTCGAGCTGGACCGCGCCGCCGGTTCGCCCGCCGACATCCTCGTCAACGGTCAGCTCATCGCCCGCGGCGAGGTCGTCGTCGTGGACGAGGACTACGCCATCCGCATCACCGAGATCGTCACCCCGGAGGCCGGCGCCTGATGGACGCCGTCGCCGCGATCGCGCGGACGAGCATCTCGCTGGTCGCGGTGCTCGGCCTGCTGTACCTGATCTCCCGCTGGCTGCGCCGCCGCCAGGGCGGCACGGCCGCGGGGGCCGACTTCGCCGTCCTGGCCAAGCAGAGCCTGGGCGCGAAGGCCGCCGTCGCGCTGGTCAAGGTCGGCGACAGGGCCCTGGTCGTCGGGGTCTCCGACGCCGGGGTGAACCTGCTGGGCGAGACCGACGTCGAGGCCGTGTTCAAGGATTCGGCCGAACGTGTCGAAGAGGTCGACATCACCGCCACGGATTCGGCGGAAGAACAGACGACTGGCACGGATGCCGGTGCGGCGCAGCCCCAGACGGGGGAGCGCTACCTCCGCAAGGCCGGCGAGACGATCGCCGTGAAGGCTCCGGCCAAGCACACCGCCACCGGTGTGAACGGTTCGGCCCTCAACCCGGCCACGTGGTCCAAGGCAGTCGACGTTCTTCGTGAGAGGACGACCCGCAGGTGACGAAGTCCCGAGTCCGCACGCTGGCCGCAGCGCTGGTGCTCTCCGGTGGTCTGGTCGTGGGGGGCGCGCTCAGCGCCCAGGCGTCCGCCCCCGCCGCGAGCGTCTCCGCCGCCGCCCCGGCCGCCTACACCACCGCCCTCAGCGGCTCGGTCCAGGCGGGCGTGCAGGCACCCACCGCCCCGACGGCGCCGACCGCGCCCACGGGCACCGGGTCCGGCTCGGTGACGATCAACGGGATCGACGGCAAGCCCAGCCAGTCGGTCACCATCATCATCGCCCTGACGATCCTGTCGGTGGCCCCCGCGCTGCTGCTGCTCACGACGAGCTTCATGAAGATCCTCGTCGTCCTGGGCCTGACCCGCAACGCCCTGGGCCTGCAGGGCACCCCGCCGAACCAGGTCCTGGCCGGCCTGGCCCTGTTCCTGACGATGTTCGTCATGGCGCCCACCTTCAGCGCCGTGAACGACGCCGCGGTCCAGCCCTACCTCAAGGGCGAGAAGACCGCCACGGTCGCCTTCACCGACGGCTCCAAGCCGCTGAAGGAGTTCATGCTGAAGCAGACGCGCCCGGAGGAACTGGCGCTCATGACCAAGGCCGCCAAGCGCGACCTGCCCAAGACCCGCGCCGAGACGCCGCTGACGACCCTGGTGCCGGCCTTCGCCCTGTCGGAGCTGCGCAGCGCCTTCATCATCGGGTTCGTCGTCTTCATCCCGTTCCTGGTGATCGACATCGTCGTCTCAGGAGCCCTGATGAGCCTGGGCATGATGATGCTGCCACCGGTCACGGTGTCCCTGCCGTTCAAGCTGCTGCTGTTCGTGATGGTCGACGGCTGGGGCCTGATCATCAAGTCCCTCGTCGCCTCCTACGCCGGCTGAGCCATCGCCCCGACCCCTCGCCCGACCCCTCGCCCGACCCCTCGCCCGACCCGTTGCGCTGCAGCCCCTCGCGCTGACCCGTCCGCGAACGCCGCGTCCTGAGCCCCGATCCGCGGGGCTCGGGGCGCGGCGTTCGCGCGTGCGGGCCGGACCCGTCCCGCGAGCGCCTGCGGACGGCGCCGCAGGGGTTAAAGGGATTCACCCGATCGGCCGAGATACCCACTGCACGACCACCCCGACCGGAAGAGGCGAAGCTGATGACCGACGTGACCGTCATCCACATCGGGATGACCGCTCTCGTCCTCGCCGCCAAGCTGTGCGCCCCGATGCTGCTGACGGCCCTGGCGGTCGGTTTCGGCATCTCGTTGTTCCAGAGCGTCACCCAGCTGCAGGAGCAGACCATCGCGTTCGTCCCCAAGGCCGTCGCGGTCGGGGCGGCCATCGTCATCTGCGGCAAGTGGATGCTGCACGAGGCGACGGGTTTCACCACCGCGCTGTACGAGCAGATCCCCTCCCTGCTGACCCACGGCGGCTGAGCGCGTGCAAGGCGTCCCGGCCGTCCCCCTCGACCTGCTGGTGGCCGTGCTGCTGGCCTCGGTGCGCGCCGCCGCGTTCGTCATGCTCGCGCCCCCCTTCGCCAACAAGGCCGTCTCCGGGCAGGTCAAGGCGCTGCTGTCGGTGGCGATGGCCCTGCCCGTGGCGTTGCGGCTGCGCGACACCGTGCCCGCCGTCGAACCCGGCGCCCTCATCACCGCCGTCGTGCAGCAGGCCCTCGTCGGGGTCGTCATGGGCGCCTTCGTGGCCCTGCTGTTCGCCGCCGTCCAGGCCGCCGGCGACATGCTGGACCTGTTCGGCGGGTTCCAGCTCGCCAGCGCCTACGACCCGCTGATGCAGACCCAGACCGCGATCTTCGGCAAGCTGTACGCGTGGACGACGACGGCGCTGCTCGTCGTCACCGGCGGCCACCTGCTCATCCTGCAGGGCTTCTTCCGCTCCTACGACGTGCTGCCGCTGGACGCCGGCGTCGACCCCGGCACCATCGCGCGGACCTTCACCGACGGCGTCGGCCAGCTCGTGCTGTCCGCCCTGCAGATCGCCGCCCCCCTCATCGCGGTCCTGTTCATCACCGACATCGGCCTCGGGCTGCTCTCGCGCGTCGCACCGGCGCTGAACGTGTTCGCCATGAGCTTCCCCGTGAAGATCCTCATCGCCCTCACCCTGGCCGGTTTCACCTTCTCCCTGCTGCCCGGTGTCGTCGGCGACCTCGCCGACACCGCCCGCGAGACGATCGTGCGAATGGTCACCCCCCTCGCCGGTCCGGACGTGGGCGGGGGTGAGGGCGGGTGAGCGGGGAGAAGACCGAGAAGCCGACCGCCAAGCGCCTCAAGGAGGCGCGCGACGAGGGCAACATCCCGTTCTCCCGCGACGTCGGCGCCTGGCTGTCGACCGGCGCGGGCGCGCTCACGATCCCGCACACCATCGAGGCCGGCAAGACGCTGGGGCAGCGCACCCTGGGCCGCATCGCCGAGGTCGCCGCCCACCCCGAACCGGGCCGGGCGCTGAGGGTCCTGACCGACACCTTCGCCGGCATCCCGACCGTGCTCGGCCCCCTGGCCGTCGCCACCGTCCTGGCCGTCGTCGTCGCCGGCGCCGCCCAGGGCACGCTGCGCCCGGCGCCCAAGAAGCTCAAGCCGAAGTTCTCCAACCTCAACCCCGTCAACGGGTTCAAGCAGCACTGGGGTCCGCAGGCGGTCTGGGAGGGCGCCAAGTCGCTGCTGAAGACGATCGTCATCGGCGGCGCCGTGTGGATGGTCGTCAAGGACCTGGCCCCCGAGCTCATCGGGCAGGGCCTGCTGTCCACGACGGCGGTCCTGGCCATGACGAAGGCCGCCGTCGTCCGGATGCTGGCCGTCACCGTCCTCATCGGCCTGGTGATCGCCGCCGCCGACTACGCCATGAGCCGGCGCCGCGTGATGAAGAAGCTGAAGATGAGCAAGCAGGACATCAAGCAGGAGCACAAGAACGCCGAGGGCGACCCGCTGCTCAAGGGCGCCATCCGCTCCAAGCAGATGGCCATGTCCCGCAACCGGATGATGGCCGACGTCGCCAAGGCCGACGTCGTGCTGGTCAACCCCACCCACATCGCCGTCGCCCTGCGCTACGAACCGGGCAGCGGCGCCCCCAAGGTCGTCGCCAAGGGCGCCGGCGCCATCGCCTCGAAGATCCGCGAGAAGGCCAAGGAGAACGACGTCCCGCTCGTCAAGGACATCGACCTGGCCCGCGCGATGTACAAGGGCGTCAAGGTCGGCCAGGAGATCCCGCCGGAGTTCTTCGCCGCCGTCGCCAAGGTCCTGGCCTTCGTCATGAGCCTGCGCAGCCGCGGGTCGCTGACCGCCTTCGGCGAGGCGCACACCGTCCCCGCCTGATCCCGCGCGGGACCGTCGACGCACCGGGACGGAGCTCCGGTGCGTCGACGGTCCACCCGGGGCCCCGTTCAAGGTCGGTACCCGGGCCGCCGATGGCAACAGCGTGGGCCGACCGGGTGAGGCGCAGGGTGCGCCGGACGAGCACGGCGTGCGCGACAGCGGCGCCCGCGAGCACCTCGCGCGGCTGCTGCCCCAGCCCACGCCCCAGCCGGGAGCCTTGCGCAGCGCCGCCGCCGCCCACGGCCGCACCCGCCGCCGCACCGACGAACGCGCCGCCGCCGCCGCGGCCACCTCCGTCGGGGCCCGCCTGACCCGCGTCCTCGGCGGCGTCCTCGCCCTCCTGCTCCTCGTCGGCCTCAGCGGCGCCGGCGGCCTGCTCGTCACCGGCTCCTCCCGGGCCCGCGAGACCCAGCTGCGCGGCCTCGAAGCCGCCAACGCCGGCCTGCAGCTGACCCTCACCGACGCCGACACCGCCGTGCGCGACCAGCACGACCGGCACGACCGGCACGACACCGACCGGCCCCGGGGCACGACCACCTGGACCGCCGCCGTCGCCGCCCTGCCCGCGCGGCGCGCCCGCGTCGACGCGCTGCTCACCGACCCGCTGCAGCGCAGCCTTTTCGCCGAGCAGTCCCGGCTCATCGACAGCTGGATCGCCCTCACCGACCCCGACCGCGGCGCGGCCGACACCGCCGGCGCCGCCGCCCAGGCCGCCGCCTTCGCCGAGGTGCGCGACGCCAACGAGCGCCTCGACGCCCTCGTGCGCCACCAGCGCCACGACGCCACCACCACCGAGAACCGGGTCCGCTACGGCGCCCTGGCCTTCACCGTCCTGACCATGGCCGCGGCGCTCGCGGTGGCCGTCGGTGCCGGCCGGCGGACCCGGTGCGCCCTGGTGGAGCCGTTGCGGGCCCTCGTGGAGGTCCTCGACGCCCAGCACGGCGGACGGGACGGGGCGCAGGTCCAGGCCGACCCGACCCGCGGGCCGGCCGAGGTCCGCGCCGTCGCCCTGGCCGTCAACGACCTGGCCCGGGAGAACGACCTGCTGCTGGAGGCCGCCGGGCAGTCGGCCCGGCTGCACCGCCTCGCCGGCGACATCGGCCGCGAGGTCCGCGACCAGCTCGTGGCCCAGGACGCCCTGCAGGTCGCGGTCACGCGCCTGGGCGAGGAACTGGGCCTCGCCCGGGTCTGGGTGCGGATGCTCCAGCCGCCGGGGGTGCAGCTCTCCGGCCACGACGCGGGCCTGGGGCCGGTGGCCAGGGAGTGGGCCGCCAGCCCCCTGGCCCCCCTGACCGGGGCCGGGGCCGGGGTCGCGGCCGACGTCAGCGCCGCCTTCGACGACTCCCGGGCCTGGCTGGGGCAGCTGCACGCCTCCGGAGACGTCTACGCCGTCCCCGACACCCGCCCGCTGACGGGCCGCTCACCCGGCCTGGACGCCTTCCTGCGCGGTTGCGACGCCCGGGCCCTGCTGCTGGTGCCGATCGGCGTGGGGGACAGCCCGCACGGGCTGCTGACCCTCGTCGACGCCGCCGGGCCCCGCGAGTGGACCGTCCAGGAGGTCGAACTGGTCCGTTCCGTGGCCGTCGACCTCGCCCGCGCCCTCGTGCTGGCCGGGCTCTACCGCGCCCAGGAACGGCTCCTGGGGGAGCTGCGCGACGTCGAGTCGGTCAAGTCCGACCTGCTGGCCACCGTCTCGCACGAGCTGCGCACGCCGCTGACGTCCATCTCCGGATACCTCGAGCTCCTGCGCGACGGCGCGGTCGGGGAGGTCGGCGAGGACGTCGCCGCCGTCCTGGGCATCGTCGAACGCAACACCGAACGCCTGCGCGCCCTCATCGAGGACCTGCTGCTGCTCTCGCGCGTGGAGTCGGCCCCCACCGTCGCGGTGCCCGGCGAGACCACCGTCGCCGACCTCGTCACCGGCGTCCTGGCCGCCGTCGGGTCCGGCTCCCCGGCCGGGCACCGCGGCGGCGGCACCGTGCGCTGCACCACACCCCCCGACGAGCTCACCGGCCTGCGCGTGCACGGCGACCGCGACCACCTGCACCGCGCCCTGCTGGCCGTCGTCGACAACGCCGTGAAGTTCTCACCGGCCGGGTCCCTGGTCCGCCTGCGGGTCGAACGCCACCTCCGCAACGTGCGCATCGTGGTGCAGGACAACGGGATGGGCATCCCGTCCACGGAGGTCGGCGCCGTCTTCGGGCGGTTCGCCCGCGCCTCCAACGCCGCCCTCCTGCAGGTCCCCGGCACCGGCCTGGGTCTGACCATCGCCCGCGACCTGGTCCGTCTGCACGGCGGCGGCATCGACCTGGACTCCGAGGAGGGCCAGGGCACGACCGCCACGCTCACCCTCACCCTGACCGACACCTCGATCGACACCTCGATGGACACCTCGACCGACACCCCCGAGGACCCCGGCGTCGGAGGCGCCCGCGCATGACCAGCACCCGCCAGCACACCCCGGCCGCCGACCGCGTCCCCCGCCTCCTCGCGGGCCCGGGCACCCCCGCGCCCGGCGTGGAGGTCCTGCGCCTGGCCGCCCTGCACGGCTACGACCTGCTGGACACCCCCGCCGACCCCGAGCTCGACGCCGTCGTGCGCATCGCCGCCGCCCTGGCCGGTGTGCCGACCGCCACCGTCAACCTCATCGACTCCCAGCGCCAGTGCCAGCTGTCGGCCGTCGGGTTCGTCGGCGGCGACTGCGCGCGCTCGGAGTCCCTGTGCGCCCGCAACCTCGGCGACCCCGACGTCGTCGTCGTGCCCGACGCCCGCACCGACGCCCGCTACGGCGACTCGGCGTGGGTCGACGGCCGCCTGGCCGAGGTGGTCTTCTACGCCTCCGCGCCCCTGATCACCCCCGACGGGCACCACCTGGGCGGCCTGTGCGTCTTCGACTCCACCCCCCGCACCCTCACCCCCGAGCAGGTCGAGCGGCTGCGCGACCTCGCCGGGGTCGTCATGGCCCTGCTCGAACGCCGCCGCCGCCACCGCGACCAGGCCCACCTCGTCGCCGAGGTCGAGGAGCAGCGCCACCTGCTGCAGCACACCCTGACCGAGCTGGAGACGCGCGAGGAGTTCACCGCCGCCCTGCTCGACTCCGTCGGCGTCGCCGTCGTGGCCTGCGACGCCCGGGGCTCCCTGACGGTGTTCAACCCCACCGCCCGCCGCATCCACGGCCTGGCTCCCGACCCGCGGATGCCCTCGACCGAGCACGCCCGCGCCTACGGCCTGCACGCCGCCGACGGCCGGACCCCGCTGGCCGCCGCCGACGTGCCCCTGGCGCGCGCCCTGGCCGGCGAGGACGTCCGCGGCGTCGAGATCGTCATCGCCCCCCGGGACGCGGACCCGGTGCGCGTCACCTGCACCGGCCGCGCCCTGCACGACGAGGCGGGCGCCGTCATCGGGGCCGTCGTCGCCATGCAGGACATCACCGCCGACCGGGCCCGCATCCACGCGCTGGAGGAGGCGGGGGAGCGGCTGCGGCGCTCCAACGACGACCTGGCCAACCTCGCCGCCGTCGCCAGCCACGACCTCGCGGCCCCGCTGACCTCCGTCATCGGCTACCTCGAACTCGTCCTCGACGTCCACGCCGAGGCCCTCGGCGCGCAGGGTGCGGCCTGGACCGGCACCGCCCTGCGCGCCGCCCGGCGCATGCAGGGCCTCATCGAGGCCGTCCTCGAGCACGCCCGCGCCGACTCCACCGGGTTCGCCGCGAGGCCCGTCGCCGTGCGCGACGTGCTGTCCCACGTCGTGGAGGACCTCGGCGCCGCCGCCGGCGCCGTCGAGATCGCCTACACCGAGACCGGCCTCGACGGCGCCGGCACCGCCGCCCACGTCCGCGCCGACCCCGTCCTGCTGCGCCAGCTGCTGCAGAACCTCGTGGGCAACTCGGTGCGCTACCGCCACCCCGGGCGCCCCTGCCGCGTCGAGGTCCGCGTCGCGGACCGGCCCGGCGGCTGGGAACTGGCCGTCGTCGACAACGGCCGCGGCATCGACCCCGCCCACCGCCACCGGGTCTTCGGGATGTTCACCTCCGCCGCCGACCCCGCTGCGGACCCCTGCGCCGACCCTTCCGCGGGTCCCACCGCCGGCCCCTCCACCGACGACGCACGAGGCCGCCGGGCCGGGCACGGCATCGGCCTGGCCACCTGCCAGCGCATCGTCGAGCGCCACGGCGGGCGCATCGTCGCCGAGCCCACCCCCGGCGGCGGCGCGACCCTGCGGGCCACGTTCCCCGTCGCCGCGGCCCGGGACCCGGGGCTGCGCGAGCGGCTCAGCACCGGCTGAGCCCGGCCGATGGGCCGGGGGAGCCCACCACGCCACCGCTCCCACCGCGTCCGTTCCCCGTCCCCCCACCAGGTCCAGGAGGACCCCCATGGCCCGAGTGCTGGTCGTCGAGGACGACCCCGACATCCGTCAGCTCGTGGAGCTGCGGCTGCGAGGACTCGGCCACCGCGTCGTGTCCGCCCCCTCCGGCCCCGAGGCGCTCGCCGTCATCGCCGACCGCGGGGCCCCCGAGGTCGTCGTCCTGGACGTCGCGATGCCCGGCATGACCGGCCTGGAGGTCCTGCGCACCCTGCGCGCCCAGCCCGAGCACGCCGACCTGCCCGCGATCTTCCTGTCCGCCCGTGTGCGCCCCGAGGACATCGCCGCCGGTGAGGAGCTCGGCGCCCTCTACCTGACCAAGCCGTTCGTGGTCAGCGCCCTCGCCGGCGCCATCGACAAGGCCCTGACGCGCACCGCCGAGGCCGCCGCCGGCTGGTGAAGCGGCCCACCCGCCCGTCCTCCCGGCCCCGTTCCCGCTGCGCGGGAGCGGGGTCCGTGCGTTCCCGGGGCGACACGGGGCGACACGGGTGGCGCGGGCGCCCGTCACCCGGACGGGTGCGTTAAAGGACACCGCCGCGGGTGCCGAAGGAGGGCGTAGCCAGGAAGGCTGAAGCGGGGCCACGGACGGGCCGCTGGACGAGTGACGCCCGAACGGGTGCCCGAGATCGACAGGCGGTGCAGTGAGACTTCCGAACCTCTCGCAACTGGTGGTCCCCGCGGGGGTCGTCGGCATCGTCCTGCTGCTCGTCGTGCCCCTGCCGGCGGCGCTGCTGGACTTCCTCATCGCCCTCAACATCACGCTCTCGCTCGTGGCGCTGCTGATGACGATGTTCGTCAAGCGGGTCCTGGACTTCTCCGTCTTCCCCTCGCTGATCCTCGTCCTGACCCTGTTCCGCCTCGGCCTGAACGTCGCCTCGACGCGGCTGGTGCTGTCCGACGGCTACGCCGGCAAGGTCATCGAGGCCTTCGGGCACTTCGTGATCTCCGGATCGCTGGTCATCGGCCTGGTGATCTTCCTGATCCTGGTCGTCATCCAGTTCGTCGTCATCACCAAGGGCGCCGAGCGCGTCGCCGAGGTCGGCGCCCGCTTCACCCTCGACGCCATGCCCGGCAAGCAGATGGCCATCGACGCCGACCTCAACGCCGGGCTCATCGACGAGGCCACCGCCCGACAGCGCCGCGCCGACGTCACCGCCGAGGCCGACTTCTACGGCGCCATGGACGGTGGCTCGAAGTTCGTCAAGGGCGACGCCATCGCCGGCATCATCATCATGCTGATCAACCTCATCGGCGGCTTCGCCATCGGGATGGTCCAGCACGGCCTCGGCCCGGCGGAGTCCATCCAGAAGTACGCGCTGCTCAGCATCGGTGACGGCCTGGTCTCCCAGGTGCCCGCGCTGCTGCTGTCGGTGGCCACCGGCCTCATCGTCACCCGCTCCACCGGCGCCGGTGACATGGGCTCCGAGGCGATCAAGCAGCTGTCCTCGCAGAAGCTGGCCTTCCAGATCGCCGGCGGCGCCCTCGTCGTCCTGGCCCTGATCCCCAGCATGCCGAAGCTGCCGTTCCTCGTCGTCGGCGGCGCCGCGATCTACGCCTCCACCCGCATCGCCAAGCGCGACAAGGCGGCCGCCCGCCAGGCCGCGCTGGCCGAGCTGGCCCCCGCCCCCGTCAACCCCGGTGAGGCCGCCGAGAACCTCCTCGAGGAGATGCGCGTCGACCCCCTGGAGGTCGTCCTGGCCCCCGACCTGGTCGACCTCGTCGACACCTCCGGCGGCGGCGACCTGCTCGAGCGCGTCCGCGCCCTGCGCCGCAAGATCGCCCTGGAGCTGGGCCTGGTCGTGCCGCCGGTGCGCACCCGCGACTCCCTGGACCTGCCCGTGTCCACCTACGCGGTGCGCATCTCCGGCGTCGAGGTGGCCCGCGGCATGGCCCCGCCCGGGCAGGTGCTGGCCCTGGGCGACAACCTCGACGGCCTGCCCGGCCGCAGCACCGTCGAACCCGTCTTCGGCCTGGCCGGCAAGTGGATCCCCGCCGAGCTGCGCCACCAGGCCCAGCTCACCGGCGCCACCGTCGTCGACCGCGCCAGCGTCCTCATCACCCACCTCGGTGAGCTCGTGCGCACCCACGCCCCGCGCCTGCTGTCCCGCGAGGACGTCCGGTCGCTCGTGGAGGCCCTCAAGCGCACCCACCCCGCCGTCGTCGACGAGCTCACCCCCGCCGTCCTCACCCTCGGGGAGGTCCAGCGCGTCCTGCAGGCCATGCTCGACGAGGCCGTCCCGATCCGGGACCTGGCGCGCATCTTCGAGGCGCTGTCCCTGCGCGCCAAGGCCGGTTCCGACCTCGACGGGCTCGTGGAGGCCTCCCGCCGCGCCCTGGGCCCGGCCGTGGCGGCCGTCCACGAGCAGGACGGCGTCCTGCACGTCATCACCCTGGACCCGCTCCTGGAGCAGCAGCTGGCCGACTCCCTGCGCCCCGGGGAGATCGGCGCCAGCCTCGCCCTGGACGCCCTGACCGCCGAGCACCTGGTGACCGGCTCAAGTTCCTGCCTCGAACGTGCCGAAGGGCAGGGCATCAGCGCGGTCCTGGTGTGCGCACCCCCGCTGCGCGCCCCGCTGCGCCGCCTGCTGAAGGTGGCCGTGGGCCGCCTGCACGTCCTGTCCTACGACGACGTGAGCAACCACCCCCGGATCGAGACGGTTGGATCGGTGAGCGGTGTCCATGCACTTGCTTCTTGAAGGCTCTGACCTGCAGGAACTCCTGAACTCCGTGCGCGAGCAGCACGGCAGCGCCGCGCGCGTCGTGCGCGCCGAGCGCATCCGCTCCGGAGGCGTCGCCGGCTTCTTCAGCAAGGAGCGCTACGAGGTGACCGTCGAGATGGACGGCGCCGGCGCCCCCACCGGCACCGAGACCGGCCCCGAAACCCGCACCGACCACTCCACGGGAGAGTCCTTGCCCGACCCCACCACCGCCACCGACGGCCTGGAGCAGCGCGAGGCCCTCGACTTCGAGGCCCTGCTCGCCGCCGCCGACGCCGCCGAGAGCACCGCCCGCAGCGCCACCGGTCCCGACACCTCGAGCGCCCCGAGCGCCCCGAGCGCCCCGGCGCTCGCCGGTGAGGTCGCCGGTGAGGTCGCCGCCGACGAGCAGGCGCACGAGTTCGAAGCCGCCCGTGCCGGGCTGCTGGAGGTGCTGCGCGCCTCGGGGTCGGCCACCGGGCCGACGACCGCGCCGACGACCGGTGAGGGCGCCGCGCAGGGCGGGCTCAAGGTTCCGGCCGCGGATGCCGAGTACCCCGTCGTGATCGCGCAAACGGGTGACACCGCTCAAGCCGAGCCGACCTCGCAGGAGGCGGCCGAGCAGGCCGTCGTCGCCTTCGAGGACGACCTGCTGGAGCAGGCGCAGGCCGAGATCGAGCAGGCTGAGGCTGAGCGTGCCGAGGCTGAGCGTGCGGAGGTCGAGCTCGCCGAACGCCGGCGCGCCGAGGCCGAGCGTGCCGAGGCCGAGCGTGTGCTGGCCGAGCGTGCCGAGGCCGAGCGTGTGCTGGCCGAGCGTGCCGAGGCCGAGCGCGCCGCCCGCGAGCGCGCCGAGGTCGAGCGTGCCGCCCGCGAGCGCGAGGCCGCAGAACGAGCCCTGGAAGAGGAGCGGATGCAGCAGCAGTTGATCCAGCGTCAGCAGGCCGAGCGTCAGCAGGCCGAGCGCGCCCACGCCGAGCGTCAGCGGGCGCAGCGGACCGCCGAGGTCCGCCGCCGGCAGGCCGAGCGCATGGAGCAGGCCGCGCCCCGCTCGCTGGGTGACGTCCTGGCCGCGGCCGACGCCGCCGAGGGCACCGACCGCCTCGGGGCGATGTTCGCCGCCGGCCAGCAGGCCCCCGTGCGCGAGGTGCGCGAGGTGCGCGCGGTGCGCCCGCACCGGCCGATCTCGACCGAGAGCGACTCCTTCGCGCGGACGATGGCCTCGATGCGGTCGGGCGCCACGCGAACCCCTGCGACTGGAGTAACGGCTGATGTACGCTCCGTGACGACCTCGGACCGCCCCGTCCGTCCTCGTCAGGGCCGTCCCGAGGCACGTCCCGCTCGCACTCCGGAGGAACGCGTGTCCGATCAGTTCGGTGCTCCCAACGGCGCGACCGCCCAGGGCCGCGGCCCCGCCCGTCGTCCGGAACTGCGCCGCCCCGCGGCCGTCGAGGACCAGTTCGCCGACCAGTTCGGTGACCAGTTCGGCGACCGGTTCGAGACCGACCGCCGTGAGTGGGCCCACGACTACGACGCTCTCGAGCAGACCTACGAGCAGACCTACGAGCAGCCGTACGCGCCGCAGGACTACGAGCGCCAGGAGGAGCGCGTCGCGCGCAGCCAGCCCCAGCGCGAGCGCCTCCCCGAGCGTGGAGCAGAACGTGCAACCGACCGAAGCGCGAACGACAACGAGGCGATGACCATGGATCTGACTTACCGTGAACCCGTGTCCACCTACAGTGAGCGTCAGGCGCCCTCCCGCGTGTCGTACCGCGAGCCGCAGGACACCGGTGACGTGCTGCGCCTGGCCCGCGACATCGACGTCCCCGCGCCGCTGCGCGTCGGGGCCGGTGAACTGGTCGTCGTGATCGGCGAGGCCGACGCGGTGGTCGCGGCCGCGCTGCTGGTCGCCGACGAGGTCGGCTCGGAGGCGCCCCTGGTGCTGGGCCGCGCCGACGTGCAGAACACGGTCACCGCCGACGAGCTGCCCGCCCGTCAGGAGCAGGCCCGTCGCTGGAGCGCACCGTTGACCGTGGCCATCCCGGCCCGTCCGACCGGCGCCGACGCCGAGCGCGCGGCCCGCATGGCCGCCGAGGTCGGCGCCGCCTCCGTCGTCGTGTGCGTCGACGCCACCCGCCGCAGCCACGCCGTGGCCAGCCTGCTGCGCGCTCTGGACGGCGTCGGCCTGCCGGCCCGTCGCCTGGCCGTGCACCGCGCCGCCGAGAGCCCGGACCCGCTGGACGTGCTGTCCCTGGACGTCCCCGTCGGCTTCCTCGACGGCCGTCCGGCGACCTCCGGCGCCTGGGCGGGGCTGCTGCTCGACGCCGCCGGCGACCCCGGCCTGCGCTGATCCCCGCCCTCTGCCCGTGACCGTCGCACAGATCCCGGAGAACGAGCGCCGATGGCCAGACGTGCCACCGCCGGTTCGGCCCTGACCCGTCCCGCCCCGGCGCACTGGCCCGGCCTGAACGACCGGGTGTGGGTGGAGGTGCAGCTGCCCGACCTCCTCGGAGGTGACCTCGTGCGGGTCCCGACCCGCGTGGAGGACACCTCCGAGGCCGGTCTGGTGGTCGCCGCCCCCAGCTTCCGCGGCGACCTGCAGGTCGTGGCGCCCGGACTGGCCGTCTCGGTCTGCTGGGCCGGTCAGCGCGGGCAGAGCCGGCAGGAGTTCCTGATCGCCGAGGTCGTGCGCCGCCGGGTGCCGGCCTGGGAGCTGGCCCCGTGCAGCGACGTCGTCGTCGAACAGCGACGCCGCTACGCCCGTGTCCCGGCCCTGGGGCCGGCGAGGATCGTGCCCGTCGCCGGTGACCCGCTGGCCGCCGAGCCCGGCCCGGACGGCGCCGAGGACGAACCCGTTGTGCTCGCCCAGCTGGTCGACCTGTCCGAAGGCGGCTCGGCCCTGTCGGTGCCGGCCGGCAGCTGGATGCGGCTGGGCCGGCTGGCCCGGGTCCACTTCGACCTGGACGGGTACCCCGTCGACCAGCCGGGGCAGATCGTCCGCTCCCTGAACGCCCTCGACCCCGGCCACCTCGAGGTCGTCGTCGCCTTCAGCGACCCGGTGCCCGCCGCCGACCGGTTGCGCCGCTACGTGATGCAGACCCAGATCCGCCAACGCCGTGGAGGCGACCGATGACCGCGATCGTGCTGGCCGTCAGCCTGGTGCTGTCGGCACCCTCCATCCTGGCCGCGGTGCGCGGTACCGGTGAGGTCGACACCGCGCTGCTGCACCTGGTCCTGGCGCTGGTGGTGACCGCGGTCGCCGCTCAGGTCCTGCGCCGGGTCGTGCGTCCCTACCAGGAGCAGGCCGCCCACCCGGCGCCGGAGGAGGCCGAGACCGGACCCGTCGCCGGCCGCCGCCGCGGGGACCTCTGAACCCCGTCCGCGCCTGCCGACGCCCGCTGCCGACGCCCGTCCTCCCAGGTGGGGGCGGGCGTCGCCGCGTCCTCGGCCACCCGCCACATCTGTAACGCGAACGACATGGCTGGACACGGTTCGTCACCTACACTGGTCGCATGCTGGTCCTGACCCGCAAGGCCGGGGAGTCCGTCGTCATCGGCGACGAGGTCGTGGTGCGCGTCCTCGAGGTGCGGGGGGACGTGGTCCGGGTCGGGATCGACGCCCCGAGGGACGTCCAGGTCCACCGCCAGGAGGTCTACGAGGCCGTGCGCGAGTCCAACATCGCCGCCGCCGCGGCCTCCGAGGAGGCCATCTCCGCCCTGCAGGGGATCGTGCGCCGCGCCGGTGCCCCGGAGACCACCCCGTAAGTCGGTCCCGCCCGCAGCCACCGGCGGGCACGTCTCACCTGTTCAGCCCCACGGGCCTCAAGGACCCCCGCCGCCGGTCCGAGACCACCTGCAGGAGCCGCGCGGGAGCGTGCGGCCGTCGCAGCGGACGAACGGTGGAGGACGACGATGGCGGCAGCGCGGGTCGGCACGTCGGAGGTCCTGCCCGCGGACCGGTTGGCCTCGGCCGTGGAGAACGCCGGCGTGGCCCTGCTCCTGATCGACGCGCAGGGACGCACGAGCCACGCCACCGCCGGCCTGGCCCGGGTGCTCGGCGAACCCCGCGCCGCCCTGGTCGGCCTGGACCGGCTGGGCTGGTGGCTGGGGCTGAGCCTGGACGCCGGGGACGAGCGGACGGTGCTGGACCCCGCCCTGAGGCCGTCGTTGTCGGCCGCCGCGCCGTCGGGTGCGGACCTGCTGGCCGTCGTGCAGCACCTGCAGGAGGCTCAGCACTCCGAGAAGCACCCCGGGACCCACCCCGGGGTGCACCTGGACGTGGACGTCGACCTCGCCCGCGCCGACGGTCAGCTGCTGGTCGCCCAGGTGCGCCTGAGCCCCGACGGGACGGGGGGAGTGGTCCTGCTGGTCCACGACGTCACCACCGACCGGGCCGCGGCCGCGAACCTGCGCACACTGCTGGCCCGGCAGGAGGCCGTCATCGCGGCCAGTCCCGACACCATCTACCGCATCCACCTCGGGCAGTCGGTGGTGGAGTGGACGAACACCGGCGCCGGGTCGCTGCTCGGGCTGCCGCCCGTCGAGCGCGACGCGCCGACCGCGCCCGTGCACCCCGACGACGTCCCGGTCGTCGCGCGCGCCGTGCAGGCCCTGCGCCACGCCGCACCCGGCGAGATCGTCGAGTGCACCTACCGCGTCCTGGGCGGGCACGGTGAGGAGTCGTGGGTGCACACCCGTTCCACCGTCTCGGACCGGACCGTCGCCGGCGCCCCGCTGCGGGTCGTGGGCATCGCCCAGGACCTCACCGAGACCATCACCACGATGGACGCCCTGGCCGGCTCCGAACGCCGCTTCCACGAGATCTTCGCCCGCGGCCCGGTCGGGATGCTGCTGTTCGGCCTGGAGGGCTGGGTCCACGAGGTCAACGTCGCGTTGTGCACGTTCCTCGAGCGGGACCCGGCCGAGCTCGTCGGGGCCCTGGCGGCCGACGTCGTCGACCCGGTGCCCTCCGAGGCCGAGCTCGCCGCCGGCCAGGACGCCCAGGCCCTGGCGGACGCGCAGCTGTCCGCGCTGGTCGAGGGCACCGAGGAGGTCGTGCACCGCGAACGGCGCTACGAGCTGCCCAGCGGCCGGGTGGTGTGGGCGCAGATCACCGTGTCGCTGACGTCCACCAGCACGGGGGAGCCGGCGTTCCTGGCCTTCGTCGAGGACATCACCGCCCGCAAGCGCGAGGCCGAGCAGTTGGAGCACGCGGCGCTGCACGACCCGCTGACCGGGCTGCCCAACCGCGCCCGGGCCGAGGACCGGCTCGGCACGGCCCTGGCGCGCACCCAGCGCCGCGGCGGCGGGTGCGCGGTGCTGTTCGTCGACCTCGACCACTTCAAGGAGGTCAACGACACCCTCGGGCACGCCGCCGGCGACACCCTGCTGCGCGACGTCGCCGACCGCCTGCGCTCGCTGCTGCGCGCCGGGGACACCGCCGCGCGCATCGGTGGGGACGAGTTCGTGCTGGTCTGCGAGGACGTGCCCGACGCGCAGGCGCTGGCCGCGATCGCGGCCCGGGTGTGCGAGCGGATCACCATCCCCGTCGACCTGGGGGCCCGCACGGTCACCGTCACGGCCAGCGTGGGCGCGGCCCGCACCGACGGCGCGGCGGCCGCCGACGACCTGCTGCGGGCCGCGGACCGCGCGATGTACCGGGCCAAGGCCGCCGGCCGGGCCTGCTGGCGGGTCGACTGAGCCCACCGGGCCCGGTCCGAGCGGGGTGATGAAGGTCACGCCCGTTCGGCCGTACCTGGGGATCCCCCCTGCGGCGGGTGCTCGTTACCCTGAGCGAGACCCTTCACCGACAGGTGAGGACAACGTCGTCTGCGGTCGAAGCACCGGCAACCGTCCGAACTCCTGGAGGTCTGACATGGACGAGAACACCACCACCGAGAACGTCGTCATCGACGTGCGCGAGGCCGCCGAGCTGACCACGGTCGCCAACCCGCGCCGCACCCAGCTCTGACCCGGCTCTGATCCGGCCTCGCCGGCCGAAGGCCCCCGTCCGGTCCGGACGGGGGCCTTCGCGCGTCCAGCACCCGTGCCCGCGGGGGCGGCTCAGGGTGCGCGCAGGACGCCGGCGCGGTACCAGCGGTGCAGGATCTCGTAGCCGTCGTCACCGGTGACCCACGGCACGGGGGAGTGCTCCGGCGTGGCCGGGGCCGACAGCGGGTGCCCCCCGGCCAGGAGCTGCTCGGCCGGGGTCAGGCGCCGGATGCCGACGCCGGCGACCCGCTCGGGGGCGGCGGCGAGGAACTCGGCGTAGGTGCGGGGGTCGTGCTGGCCGTCGTCGCCGACCAGCAGCCAGCGCACCTGCGGCAGCTCGCGCGCCAGCCGCGCCAGGGACTCGCGCTTGTGGGCGGCGCCGTCGCGGAACCAGCCCGTGTTCGTCGGGCCCCAGTCCGTGAGCAGCATCGGGCCCTCGGGGTAGCCGGAGCGCTGCAGGAACCGCGACAGCGTGGGGGCCACGTTCCACGCCCCGGTGGACAGGTACAGCACGGGCGCGCCGGGGTTCTCGGCCACCACCTGCCGGTACAGCTCGGCCATCCCGTTCACCGGCACCCGGGCCCGTTCGTCCAGGACGAAGGAGTTCCACGCCGCCACCAGCGGCCGCGGCAGGCGGGTCACCACGACCGTGTCGTCGATGTCGGACAGCAACCCGGTCACCGGGTCCGGACCGACGACCACGATGCGCGCGGACCCGCTGTGCCGCACCGCGTTCGCCGCCGGGATCTCCGCCCCGCCCTCGGTGTCGTCCTCCACGAGCTCGACCTCGGGCGGCAGCTCGGCCCCCTGCGGCGCCTCGGGCCCGACGGTCAGGACGACCTCGTGGACCCCGGGGGGCAGGTCGATGTCGACGCGTTCGTCGACGTAGCCCTCGCGGTTGGTCCGCACCAGCCGCTCCTGCCCGCCGATGCGGACGGTGACCTCGGCCCCGGCGACGGGGACGGTCAGGAAGTTGCGCCACCCGCGCAGGGTGCGGTCCTGGTCGCGCGCGCTCTCCTCACGGGTGTCCTCCCGGCCCAGCAGGACCCGGCCGAACACGCGCACCCAGCCGGGACCGCCGTACCCGGGGTAGGCCAGGGCCCGGGCGTGGTACCCGCGCCGGCGCAACCGGGACCCGGCCAGGCCCTTGACGGCGTCCTCCACGCGCGCGGCCCGGTGCAGGCCGTGCTCGCCGGGACGGGGTGCGAGGTCCCCGCGCAGGTCGACGAGGTCGCGGCGGGCCTCCTCGACCCGTCGTGCCCGCCGCTGCGTGCGCTGCGCCCGGGTCAGGGCCGGCCCGTTGATCACCTGCTCGACCCTAACGGGCGGCGAACCCTCCGGCGAGGCGGCTGAAGCCCTCGTCCAGCGGCACCCGCGGGGACCAGCCCAGCCGCTGCCGCGTGCGGGAGACGTCGAACCAGTGCGCCGTGGACAGCTGCTCGGCCAGGAACCGCGTCATCGGCGGCTCGTCGGGCAGCGCGAAACGGGTCCAGACGCGTTCGACGAGACCGCCGGCGACCTTGGCGGCCGCCGACGGGACCCGCCGCGTCGGTGCCGCGACACCCGCCGCGGCGCAGATGCGCGCGAAGACCTCCGCCACGGTGCGCGGCTCGCCGTTGGTCACCACGAACGCCTCCCCGTGCACCCCCTCGTCGATGCACCGGTCCAGGGCCGCCACCAGGGCGTCCACGGCGTTGTCGACGTACGTGGTGTCGATCAGGGCCGTGCCGTCGTCCAGCAGCGGCAACCGGCCCGCCCGGGCCCGGTCGGCGATCCGCTGGACCAGCTGCGTGTCACCGGGACCCAGGACGATGTGCGGGCGGACCGCGCACACCGCGAACCCGGGCGCGTCGGCGCCCAGGGCCAGCAGCTCGGCCCGCGCCTTGGTCTGCGCGTACGACCCGTGCGCGGCGTCGGGGTCGGCCGCGGTGGTGCCCACCCCCACCAGCGCCGACCCGGCGTGCGCGACCGAGGGGGAGGACACCATGACGAACCGCTGCACGCCCGCGGCCCGGGCGGCCTCGAGCAGGTTCGCGGTGCCGTCGACGTTCGTGGCGACGTACTCCGGGTGCGGACCGGTGACCGACACCTTCGCGGCCAGGTGCACGACGGCGTCGATCCCCGCCACGGCCCGCGCGCACGCGTCGGGGTCGGTGACCGAGCCCAGGACCTCCTCGAACCCCGCCAGCCCCGCGGGCCGGCGCTGCAGCAGGCGCACCCGGTCCCCGCGCGCGGCGAACGCGCGCGCCGTCTCGCGGCCCAGCATCCCGCTGGCCCCGGTCACGAGCACCCTCACGCCAGCCTCCCGGCCCTCTCGCCCGCCAGGGCCCGCTCGGCCCACGCCTGGACCCGGACCCGGTCGATCTTGGAGTTGTGCCGCACGTCCGTCGGCAGCGCCGGCACCAGCAGCACCGCGGCCAGGTTGCGGCCCGTGGCCACCCGCACCGCCTGCGCCAGCACCGGATCGGCGACCGTGGTCCGGCGCACCGGATCGCTCGCCTCGGCCACCACCGCGAACTGGCACGCGGCGCGCGGGCCGATCCCCACGAACGCGGCCCGCGCGATGCCCGCCACGCGCTCGGCGCGCTGCTCGGGACCCACCGGGGTCACGACCTCCCCGGCGGTGGTCACCACGTGCGCCAGACGCCCCTCGATCCACACCCGGCCCCGCTCGTCGAGGTGCCCGACGTCACCCGTGCGGTGCCAGCGCCCAGCACGCACCGCACCCAGCAGCGTGGCCGAGGGCCGCACGTCGACGCTGGCGGCCTGCGTGCCCCACAACTGGTCGTAGTGGTCCTTGACGTGCTCACCGCCGACGACGACCTCACCCACGACCCCCGGGGTCGTCAGCAGCTCCGCCCCGGCCCGGCCGTCGGCGTCCAGCGGCGCCAGGGCCACCGTGACGCCCTCCACGGGCCGGCCCACGCAGATCCCCTCACCCTCACCGGCGTCGAGGATGTCCGACAGGCCCACGTCCGTGGCCGGCAGCACCTCCGTGGCCCCGTACGGGGTCCGCGGGTCGGCCAGCGGCATCAGCTCACGCACCCGCTGCAGCAGCGGCGTCGGCACCGGCGCCCCCGCCGACAGCAGGGTCGTCACTGTGCCCAGCGCCGCGCGCTGCGCCCCGTCGAGGCCGCCGGCGGTGGCCAGCACGTTCACCACCGCCGCCGGGGACAGGAACACCGACGTCGCCGCCGCCGCCGCGACCGCGTCCGCCAGGGCGCTCGCCGTCAAGGTCGCCGGCTTCGTGACGTCCATCGCCGGCACCACGCACGTGGCTCCCAGCGCGGGCCCGAACAGCGCGAACGGCGCGAACGCCGACACCAGCGGCTGCCCCGGCCCGATCCGGATGACCCGGCCCATGGCCTGCGCCAGCTGCGCGAGCTGGCCGTGGGTGTACACGACCCCCTTCGCCGGTCCCGTCGAGCCCGACGTGAACAGCACGGCCCCCTCGGCCTGCGGCCCCGGTTCGGCGGGCAGCGCGGTCCCCGCGGCCAGCCGCGCCGCGCCCTGCTCGGCGATCGCGACGAGCTCGGCGACGGCGACCCGCTGCCCGGGCCAGCGCAGCGCCCGCGCCGCCAGCAGCGCCTTCGGCACACCCACGACCCAGTCCACCCCGGCGCCGGTGACCGCGCGCGAGAGCCCGCGCACCCCCAGCCCGGCGTCGGCCACGACCGCCACCGCCCCCAGGCGCAGCAGCGCGTACAGCGCCGCGGTCAGGTCCGCGCCCGGCGGCACCAGCAGCGACACCCGCTGCCCGGCGCGCACCCCGCGCGCGGCGAACCCCGCCGCGAGCTCCTCGGTGCGCCGGGCCAGCAGCCCCCACGACACCGCCCGCGACGACCCGTCCGGGCGCATCTCCACCACGGCCGGACCGTCGGCGACCCGCGCGTCGCCCGAGCGCTGCCGCAACGCCGCCCACATCGGCGGCACGTCCGGCCCGGGGGCGGGCGCGGCGCCGGCGTCCTGACCGACCCCCGGGTCCAGGACGCGCGCGTCCAGCCAGCGCAGCACCAGGTCCGCGAACCCCGGGTCCTCCGGCGTCAGGTGCGAGGCGCCCTCGAAGCGGTGCACGTCCGCGTGCGGCACCCGCGCGCGCCAGTCCCGCAGGAACCACTCGCCGAACACCGGGTCCCGCGGGCCCCACGCCACCAGCGTCGGGACCCCCGCCGCGGCCAGCCGGCCGATCCCGGCGCTCACCGCGTCCAGCGCCGCCCGGCTCGGGTGCTGCGCACCCACCGGCACATCCGCCACGAACGCGTCGATGCCCGCCCGCTCGGCCTTGGAGGAGTACGGCGAGCGGTACGCCGCCTTCACCGCCGCCGGCAGCGCCGGTCGCGGCAACGCCAGCGTCGTGCGCAAGAACGCCTCCGAGCCCGACGTCGCCCACCGCCGCACCCCCGGCGCCAGGACCGCCTTCAGCACCCCCGGCGCGCCCGCGTCCGCCGGCCAGCTCGCCGCCGTGTTCGCCACGACCAGGCCGGTGACGTCCACCGACGTCGGGTGCGTCGCCGCCCAGCCCGACACGACGATCCCGCCCCAGTCGTGACCGACGGCCACGACCTTGCCCGACAGCGCCAGCGCCTCGACCAGACCGGCCAGGTCCTCGACGCGCTGCGCCAGGCGCCGGGTCGTGCCCGTGCGCTCGGAGAACCCCATCTCCAGCTGGTCCACCGCCACCACGCGCCAGCCCAGCTGCACCGCCGACGCCGCGCTCGCCAGGTGCCGCCACAGGTACGACCACGTCGGGTTGCCGTGCACGCACAGCAACGTGCCGACCACGTCGCCGTCCCCGGCCCCGGGGGCGGTGTCCAGCACGTGCCACGTGCGCTCCACCCCGGCGTGGTCGCGCGCCCGCACCAGCCGCGACCACCGCGGGTCCCAGCCCGGCAGGTCCGCCGGCGGACGCACCGCGGGCAGGACCACCGCGGGGGAGGGGGAGGAGGTGTCGGGGAGGGCCGCGCTCACCACGCCAGCTCGAGCATCGCCGTGTTCAGCCCCGAGCCCACGCCCATCGCCATGACCTTGTCGCCGGGGGAGAACTCCGGCGCCGACTTCGCCAGCGTCATCGGCAGCGAGATCGGACCCACGTTGCCCCACGTCGGGAACGTCATCGGCACCTTCGCCGGGTCCACCCCGATCCGGCTCACCAGCGTCTCGGTGTGCACCCGCGAGATCTGGTGGATGACGAACTTCTTCGCCTCCCGCCACCCCCACAGCGCGTCCCCGGCCTCGAAGGCGTCCACGACGATCTCGATGCCCTCGGTCAGCATCAGCTTGGCGTCGGTGCGCATGTGGTTCATGTCCCCGATGCACAGCTCGTGGTGGGCCGTGCCCGCCCGCGAGACCCCGCCGACGATCCGGTGCCCCTCCGGGTGCCGGTCCGCCCGGCCGATGACCGCCGCCGCCGCACCGCAGCCCAGCGTCATCGTCGCGAACTCGTTGAGGAAGTCCTTGCGCGTGATGCCCTCGCGCTGCAGCCGCGCCACCGTGCCCTCGTGCATCGAGCGCACGTCCTCGGCGCCCAGGACCACGGCGTACTCGACCATCCCCGCGTCGATCATCGCCGACGCCACCTGCACCCCGTTCACCCACGCCAGGCACGCGTTGGCGATGTCGAAGTTCAGCGCCGAGGTCGGCAGGTCCATCCCGTGGTGCACGCTCGTGGCCACCGCCGGCTCCAGGTGCGGGCGCGTCACCGTCGTCGAGATCACCATCCCGACCTGCGAGGCGTCGACCCCCGCCTCCGACAGCGCCTTCGCCCCGCACTCGGCGGCCACGTCCGAGGCCTTCTGCCCCGGCGCCCACCACCGGCGCTCGCGGACCCCGGCCACCTTCTCCAGCAGCCCCGGCCGCAGCCGCAACCGCTCCAGCGTCGGGGCCAGCACCTCGTCGAAGTGCGAGGACGGCACCACCACCGGCGCCTCGACGTGCGAGATGGACAACAGCGCGGCGTTGGCCGGGGCGAACGTCGAGTTCCCCTGGAAGGGCGACCCCACGCGGTGCGCGGAGGCAGCGTCGGAGCTGGAAGGGTCGAACAAGGGCTTCCCCGATCTATCGTTGGCCGCGCGGGCGGGACCTCAGGTTAACCGCCGACGAACACTGTGCTCGCCGCCGGACCCGACCGCAGGCCGAGGACCGCCGCCGACGCCGACTCCAACGCCTCGCGCGCCCGCTGCAGTTCCCCCCGCGCCGGCAGCGCCCGCGCGAAGCACACCCGCTCCAGCACCGACAGAGCCCCCCGCGCCTCCTGCCACACCGGCCCCGGCACCCCCGCCGGCCCGGCCCCGGCGAGCCGCTCGCGCCACGACGAGACCCCCTCGCTGGCGCCGCGGCGCAGCGACGGGTCCAGCACCGCCTCGAAACCGTCCACCGCCACCAGCAGCGCCACCACCGACGCGTCCCCGCGCCGCGCCACCGGCACCTGCGACAGCTGCGGACTCCGGCGCCGGCGACGAGGCGACCACCACGCGAACCAGCCGACCAGCGCGGCCCCGGCCAGCACACCCCCGGCGGTCCAGGCCCGCGCCGCCGGCGAGTCCAGCACCGCCGACACGCTGCGCTGCACCCACGACCACGCCCGCTGCCACCACGACCCCGACCCGGCACCGGCCAGCGCGGCCCCCGCCGTCGGGTCCGAGGAGACCCACCCCGTCCCCGGGACCCACACCTCGACCCACGCGTGCGCGTCCTGCGCGCGCAGCACCCGCTCCCCGCCCTCGTGCGCCCCACCGGAGAACCCCGTCACCAACCGCGCCGGGACCCCCGCCGAGCGCAGCAGCACCACCTCCGCGCTCGCGAACTGCTCGCAGAACCCGACCCGGTCCACGAACAGGAACCGCTCCACCGCGTCCGCACCCTCCTGCGGCACCGGGGCGTCCAGCGCGTACCGCTCGTGCTCGCGCAGGTACGCCGACACCGCGCGCGCCGCCGCCACCGGGTCCTGCGCCCCGGTGGGCCCCGACGACGCGACCAGCCCCACGCCCAGGTCCCGCACCCGCCGCGGCAGGTCCGCCGGCAGCTGCACCCACCGCTCCCGCTCCAGCGGGCCGGCCGTCCCCGACACCCGCACCACGTCCGACTCCAGCGACGGGACCTGCCGCGACACCACGTCGTACGGCACGTCGGCCGACGACAGGGAAACCCCGGAACCGTCGTCCCGCAACGACAACGGTCCCTGCGACGACGACGGGACCGGCCGCAGCGCCACCGGCGACCCCGCGCTCACCACCGCGTCGTAGGACCCGAGCGGGACCACCCGGTCCGTGCGCTCGCGCGCCGACGCCCCGTCCTCCACCGCCGAGGCCCAGCCCGTCGCCGTCGGGGTCCACAGCCCCAGCGGAGCCGACACCGACCACGTCCGGCCGTCGTAGACGTCCAGCACCCCCGCCCGCCACAGCTGCGGCGAGGCCGCCGGCACCCGCAGCAGCGGCGTGGCCGCCAGCTCCCCGCGTGAGGACAGGTCCAGCGTGCCCCCCGCGTACGCCTGCGCGCTGCGCGCCACCGCCTCCTGCCCGTCGGCGCCCCGCCCCGCCGCGCCGGACCCGGACGCCGCCGCGGACGCCCACCCGGCCACGGCACCACCCTGCGGCGCCGGCACCAGCAGGAACACCACCGACGCCACCACCGCCGCCACGCCCAGCCCCGAGGCCACCCGCCGCACCAGCGCAGCGTCCACCGGCCGGTGCGGCACCGAGAACGCCGTCCCCGCCGACGCCGACACCCACACCAGCGCCGCCGGGCCCACCAGCCCCGCCGACGGGGAGATCCCCGCCGCCGCCAGCGACACCAGCACCGCCAACCCCAGCACCGAGCGCACGTCCCGCGCCGAGCGCACCACCGCGAACTGCCGCACCGCCAACGCCACCGCCAGCACCGGCCACACCGCCAGCGCACCGCGCCCGGCGACCAGACCCGGCAACCACACCAGCGCCGCGACCGCCCCCAGCGCACCCACCAGCTGCGCACCCGCCCGCGAGCCCCGCAGGAGCAGCGCCGCACCCACCGCCACCGCCGACGAACCCGCCACCGCCCACGGCGCCGCACCGGTCACCGCCAGCCCCAGCACCGAGGCCACCACCGCCACCGCAGCGCACCCCAGCGCCGCCCGCGACACCGCGTGCGAACCCAGCAGGGCGTCCGGACCCGCGCCGCGCACCGAGCTCACCACGACCCCCACCCCGACGAGACACCCGACGACGAACCCGACGACGAACCCTGCGCTGCACCCCACGACCACCCGGCCGCCGACGCGACCACCACCCGGCCACCCCGACCGGCCACCCGGCCGGCGCTCGCGAGCGCGGTCGCCACCGCGGCCTCACCGGCCGGTGAGGCCGCGGCGAGCACGTCCAGGGCCCGCGGGCCCTCCGCCGGCCGCCCGGCGCCGTCCAGGACCGCGACGCGCCGGCCCGCGGCCCGTTCGGCGTGCAGCAACGCCGCGACCTCGCCCAGGACCGTCTCGAACCCCTCGGGCTCACCGCCGCCGAGGACGACGACGAGCTGCCCCAGCGGTTCGGCCTCCCGCTCGAGCACCACCAGCGACGGACCCGCCGGGGACGACAGCGGCCCGCGCCGCGCCGACGCCCGCCAGTGCACCGAGGCCGCGCGGTCACCGGCCCGGAACGGGCGCAGGCCCGCCACGTCGTCCGACCCCACCCGCACCGGCGGGACCGGCAGCACGGGCACCGCCGTCGGCGCCGGGTGCACCGCGACGGGCGCCTCCAGCCGGGCCCGGCGGCGGTGCAGCAGCAGCCCGAGGACGTCGGCGGCCTGCACCAGCACGTCCGGCCCGGCGCTCAGGCCCCGCACCAGCGCCTCCCGCGGCACGCGCAGCTCGACGGCCTCACCGGCGCGCAGCGCCGGGACACCCACGTGCACGTGGGCGAACCCGTCGCCGCCCAGGTGCAGCACGACCGCCGCGCACGAGCGGTGCGCGGTGTTGCGCACCCGCACCACGTGCTCGACGACCTCGCCGACCCGGGCCCGCGCGGGCACCCGCACCGCCACCGCGAGCCGGCCGAAGGGCGGCATCGTCGCCACCGCCGTCGCCACCGCGGCCAGCAGCGCGCAGCCGACCAGCGTCAGCCACCGGTTCCCGACCCCGAACGACAGCACCAGCAGCGCCGGCCCCGCCGTCGCCAGCAGCACCGGGCGCCACCGCAGACCCCGGCCCCCCGGCAGCTCCGTCTCCAGCTCGCTCAGGAAGCGCTCGGTCACCGCTGCAGGTCCACCGCGACCGCGGGGACGAGACCCGCCGCGAGCCGCTCCTGGGCCACCGTCCGCGCCGCCGGCCCGTCCTCACCCAGCAGCGAGTGCGCGTCGCCGGGCACCAGCCGGTGCGCCAGCACCGGCACCACCAGCGCCTGCACGTCCTCGGGCAGCACGTGGTCGCGCCCGGCCAGGACCGCCCGGCCCTGCGCGCACCGCACCAGGGTCAGCACCGCCCGCGTGCCCGCCCCGGAACGGACCTGCGGGTCCGTGCGGGTGGCCCGGCACAGCCGCACCGCCAGGTCCAGCGTCGCGTCGGCCACGTGCACGGCCGCCGTCGCCTCCTGCAGGTCCAGTAGACCCGCCAGGTCCAGCACGGGGGACAGCGCCTCGGGACGGTTGCCCGCCAGCTGCTCGCGCACCACCTGGCGCTCCACGTCCTCGGCCACCGGCCCCAGCACCAGCCGCACCGCGAACCGGTCCAGCTGCCCCTCGGGCAACGGGTACGTCCCGTGCTGCTCCACCGAGTTCTGCGTCGCGATCAGCACGAACGGGTCCGGCAGCCGGTGCCGCACCCCGTCCACGGTCACCGCCCGCTCCTCCATCGCCTCCAGGAACGCCGACTGCGTCCGCGGCGACGTGCGGTTCAGCTCGTCCACCAGCAGCACCGGCGCGAACACCGGCCCGGGCACGAAGCGGAACCCGCCCGTGGCCGGGTCCCACACGCCCGCACCGGTCACGTCCGCCGGCAGCAGGTCCGCCGTGGCCTGCACCCGCGAGCACCGCGCCCCCACCGACGCCGCGAACGCCGTCGCCAGCGTCGTCTTGCCCGTGCCGGGCACGTCCTCGATCAGCACGTGCCCGCGCGCGAGCACAGCCGTCACGAGCAGCTCGACCACGGCCAGCCGGCCGCGCACCACCCGCTCGATCCCCTCGACCAGGCCGCGCGCAGCGACGGTCGGGTCGCCGGAGGGGAGGGGGTGCACCAGAGCGTCAGTCACCCGGTGTGGATCGGCTCCCCGCCGCGCCGACCCGACGAGCCGTCCCCCGGGTGGAGCAGTGGCATGGGCGACCCCCCTGGCGTGCTAGGGTTTTCCTCGTTCGCACGGGAGGAAACACCCGGGCGAGCACCACTCGTCCGGGTGGCGGAATAGGCAGACGCGCTAGCTTGAGGTGCTAGTCCACGTATAGTGGGTGGGGGTTCAAGTCCCCCCTCGGACACTCGTTGAGACAGCGACGAGACAAGCCCCGACCAGCATTCGTGCAGGTCGGGGCTTTTTTCGATTGTGGCGTCGAACCCTCCGAGGTCCGAAGGACGACCCGGGAGCACCACCGCAGGCCTCACCGCGTCCAGTTCCCCGATCGTTCTCGGGGACACCCGGAGGACCCGCCCGCCGAGCGGGACCCGCCCCGGGAGCGCTGAGGACGAGAAGACCGCAGCGCACCACCGGCAGGCACCGACGGCGAGCCCTGCGACCCAGCGTGTGCAGCCCCTCATCCCGGGGTCCGGTGACGGGGAACACCCCCTCGTTCGTGAGGCGGCAGCCACCCCATCCCGACGCGCTCCCGTCCCGTGGTCGTGGTGGTGCAGCCGCGAGATCCGCAGGCCTCCCTCGTCGCCCGCTGGTAGGACCCACGGCTCCAAGCCCTGCGCGCCCGCAGGCCCGCATCACCGCTCGTCAGAGGCCGGTCAGCCGGGGGACCACGTCGTCGCCGAGCAGTTCGCTGCTGCGCACGAGTTCGGCGTGCGAGGTCAGGGGGTCGGCCATCTGCAGCGAGATCCGGTCGATGCCGCCGAGCTGGTCGGAGAACCGGGCCGGCTTCGCCGCGACGGTGTCGGGGGCGCCGACGACGAAGGCCCCGTCGGGACCGGTCTGGGCGTCGAACTGCCCCGGCCCGGGCGAGGGGGAACCGCGCTCGCGTCCGATGGGGGTCATCGTGTCGAACCAGCCGGGGGAGAACGCGTTTCGTGCGGCGGCAGAGGTCGATGAGCGGGGCGAACCGGCGGGGTTCACCGCCGACGACGGCCAGCACCAGGGGCAGACCCGGCAGACCGGCCCGGACGAAGGACGCGGGGGGTGCCGCCGACCCCGACCGACGCCGGCAGCGGGTGCTGCACGGGACGGGGGTAGACCTCTCGTCGGAGTCCGGGCTGTCCCCGGGCGACCACCCGGTGCTGCCGGCTCTCCACGAGGCGCCGGAACACCGGCTGCGGCCCTCGAGCCTGGCCGCGACGATCCACCGGGAACGCAGCCGCCTCTCGCACCACCGGGGACGCAGGGAACGACGCAGGCTGATCACCCGCGAACAGGCGCAGGACGACCCCCGCGGCGCGGACGTGGTGCTGACCGACGACGGCGCGGCCGCGTACCGGCGCAGCTCCGTAGCGCACCTGCGGGCCGTGCAGGAGCTGTTCCTCGACGCCTGCACCGAGGAGGAGCTGGCCGACCTTCAGCGCCTGACCTCCACCCTGCGCCGGCACCTCGGTCTGGATCCCGGGCACTGACCGGCACCCCGGCCCGGGAAACGCCCCGCCACGTCGGTCCCTGCGCGACGTGGCGCTCGCCGACGAGGACTTCCGCGTCAGGTGCCGACGACAGCCCGGCCGTCGTCCACGAGCCGACGAGCAGGAGCCGGCCGCGAGCACGCGCCGAGACGCCCGCCCGAACCGTCCGCGGGGCGCTGCGCCCGGACCGGCGAGGGGGCTACCGCGCCCCCGCGAGGGCGCCCAGCCCTGCCTCGACCCCGGCGCCGACCACCGCACCGACCCGCCCCCACAGACCCGTGCGCAACGCCGCGACCAGCAGCAGCGGAACCACCACCGCCAGCCCGGTCAGGACGAACCCCACGGCGGGGACCGGGGTGCCGAAGGCAGCCAGCCACAGCACCACCGAGACGACCAGGACGAGCACCGCGGTGGCGACCGTCAACGCCGCAGGCTGCCCGGCCGAGGTACCGCTGCCGCGGGCCGTGCCCTGCACGACCGCCAGCAGCGACCACAACAGGGCGCACACGGCAGTCGCCGCGACGCGCGCACGACGGACACGCACCACCCGGGCGCCGGCCTTCACCGACATGGCCATCGAGGTGGCCATCGAGGTGGACACCGCCGAGAGCCTCACCGCGAACGGGCAGAGAGCTGCACCACGCACTGCGACCCGGCCACCCGCCGCGCCGCCCACCACGCCGCGGCGCACCGCAACGCCCGCACGAGCAGCCCCCTCGACGTCCGGCGCTGGGCACGACGCAGTCCGCAGCCCGACCGCGGCAGGGCGGTCACCGCCACGACCCGCACACGCCGGACGTGCCTCGCGGTCGGGCTGCAGCATCTCCGTCCACCGTCCCTGACCGTCGTGCGCTGGAACCGCGGCCGTGCCGCGAGGGCAGACCCTCGTCCTGACGGCGCACCGACGGGACCTCCGGATCATCGAGGTCATCGTGCACCGCCCGCCCCGCTCAGCGCCAGAGGCGCTCGCAACCCCGCGGAACCCGCGCCGCAGGCCCCCCGGCCTCAGCCGGTACCTCGCGAGGTCACCGCCCGGCGATCCGGTCCGCGGGCAGCTGACGTCGAGCCCTCCATCACCGACGGTGACGACGTGGCCGACACGGGGGTCCCAGGAGCGCAGGCCACCCCAACCTCAAGCACGCACCGTGATGTGCCGAAGAGAACTGGTCCGCGCACGTCCGCCACGGAGCTGGCCCCAGGAGGAACACCGACGTGTTGAACGTTCCCTCACCCGCCACGTCCGGTGAGCTGGGCCTGTCCTCGGCGACGCGCGACCCCAGCAGCCCGATCCTCGCGCAGGCGGTGAACGCCTCGGGCACGGCGCTGGCCCGCGAGGCGCGAGCCCGCCAATCGCGCATCCTGGCCTCCCTGACCGTCAGCGACCGCTCCTTCCTCGGCGTGGTGCTGGGCCCGGGGCTCGAACTGACCGACAGCGCGTCGTTGGACGAGATCGGGTCCTCGGCGCTCGCCGCCCAGGTCGCAGCCGACCGCGACAGCGGCCTGCTGCCGCAGGGGTGCCCCATCGACATCGCCTACGTGCGGTTCCTGGCGGGCTTCGACGTCGAGGACGAGGCGGGAACCCTGCAGCCGCTGCTGAGCCCGCGCCAGCACGACCGCGCCCGTCGCTACCTGGAGCAGAACGGCGGCCGCGCCACCATCGACTTCCGCACCTGAGCACCTCACCGGCCGGGCGGCGTCGACGCCCCCCGGACAGGCCTTCCGCCTCTCACGGCCCTCTGGGACACCGGCTGCCGGTCCACCCCACGTCAGGCGGTCGGCGTCGGCGCGGTCGCACAGGCGTTCACCGATGGTGGTGGACCGTGCGCGCCGCCGCGACACCTGCCCTCCGGCGTCGCCCGCCAGGGCCTCGCGGCCGCCGCACGGCAGCGGGGGACGGCCGCGACCGCTTCCTCCGGCGGGCGACCGGGGCAGGTTCGGTGGGGACGGGGCGGGACCTCGCTGTGTTCGGCTTCCGTCACCTCGCCCGCGGGTGCTCGACGGCGCCTCGTGTGCGAGAGGGTGCGGCGCAGGTTCCTGGTGTGGGTAACAATAGAAGTTCACTTACCGGAGCCAATGAGGAAGAAGTAGAGGTCAGCGATCTGTGGCTCGCCTGATCAGAACGAAGTGAAGCCCCAACCAGGGAGGTGGCGCCGGATCCGCCCCTCGGGGGCCGACGAACGACAGCCCCGGACCGCAGCGTCCGACGACGGTCGGTCAGGGAAGCTCCGCGTCCTGACCGACCCACGACACCACCGTTCGCGGACTCGGGTTCCCGAGGGTCCTGCCCGGACGACCTGGGGAGGACGGGGCCGCACGAGGGGTTCTCAGAGCGCCACGTACTCCCAGTGCCACGGCTCGAACGGCCCGGGGGAGCCCTGGGCCCACGCCGGGTTCACGAACCCGAACAGCGCCGCGTTGCGGTCCAGCCACTGGTGCTGCACGGCGTTCGCGTCCTGTACGCCGCCCCCCAGGTCGACGGCCAGCCCCAGCCCGTGCCGGGACGTGCCCGGCACCGCCGCCAGCCCGGGCTTGCGGGCCTTCACGTCCACCTGCTCGGCCAGCGAACGGTAGGCGTCCGTCACCGCCAGCGGTACGCCGAACTGCGCCTCGAACGCCTGGGACAGCCCTTCGAAGGCGTGCGCCGCGTCGGCGCGCAGGACCTTGCCCGGGGCGCCGTACAGCGGGCACAGCGCTTCCACCGGCAGCAGGCCGTTGGCGTACCCGCTCAACGTCGCGCCCGTGCAGGTCGCGGTCGTGGACAGGCGTTCGCGGGCGCGCTCGACGACGGCCGGGTCCGGCGTCAGCGCGTCCAGACCCGCGGACGTGCGCTGCGCCGCGGCGTAGGCCACGAGCTGCTGCTGGACGAGCGCCTCGGCGGACGTCTTGGCCGCGAGGGCGGCCTCCGCGCTCGTCCTGGCCTGCTCGACGGCTGCCGCCGCCGTGGCCGCAGCCGTCGCGCGTGTCCGTCGGGCGGCTTCGCTCGCCTCGACGGCGCGTTCGTACTCACCGCTGACGCGGTCGAGGGCGGCGAGCGTCCACCCCACGTCCTGGGTCGTCTGCGGGTCCAGCAGAGCCGTGACGGTGGACAGCTGGTGCATGCCCGTCGTCCCCCGGTACGCCTGCGAGGCCCAGGTGCCGAGCTCGGTGCGCCGTGCCTCGACGGCCGCGTCGGCCACGGCCAGGTCCGCCTGCGCGGCGTCGGCCGCGGTCTGCGCGTCGGTCTGGGCCTGCGCGGCCTGCTGGTAGGCCTCCAGCGCCGCCGCGGCCCGCGCGGCGACGTCGCTCAGCGTCGGGGCCGGCGCCTGCGCGGTGGTTGCGGCCGGTGCGGGGGGAGCGGCCTGCGCGACCTGCGGCGCGGCGACGGTGAGCAGCAGGGCGGCCAAGCCCACGGAGGTGGCGGCGGTGGTGCGTCGACGGGACGGGGACGGCAGGAGCGGGGGCACGGGCTGCGGATCGTCTTTCCCTCGGCGGCAGGAGCCCGGGCAGGTTAGTTGACGGTGCGACGACCTGGGAAACCCGGGACGGCCGAGGCTGTGGACAATCCGTCGCTCTGCGTCACTCGTCGGCTCCGCACGGTCGCGTCGTCGAGAGACGTCGCAGAGCGCGAGCCTGCGCCGCAACGGGTTCACCGCACGGGACCTCTGACGGCGACACGTCGCGGACGTGACCCACGACACCCGTCCGGCGCCGCCGCGGGCGCGGGAACCACCGGGGCCGGTCGCGCGTCGAACGAGCGACGCAGCCGCCCGCAGCGTCGCGCCAGCGGTGCACCACCACACCCCGAGGAGCAGCCGTGACTCTCGACCAGACCGAGATCGCCGCCGTCGAGATCACGGGTGCCATCCCGCGGTTGACGGAGGCGACGATCAGCAACCTCGCCGAGCACCTGCACGCCAGCGAGGCGTCCATCGCGGTGACCGTGCGCACCCTGCTCGACGAGGACGTCATCGCGCAGGGTGCGCCGGCCCCCACCGGCGACGCCACCTACGTCACCGTCGGCGGCGAGGTGGTCTGACCGGCGAGCGCCGTCCTCTCCCTCTCAGAAGAGGTCGGCGTACGCCTGTGCCGAGCGGGGCATCCGAGTGCGACCCGGGGTCAGCGACCATCGCCCGCCGTCGCGGTCGACGTTGAACTGCACCTCGTAGAGCAGCTCACCGGCTCCGCCCCCGGCGTGGGTGGCGAAGAAGCGGTGCATGTTCTCGACGAACACCGGGGAGTCACCCTCGTCGGCGTTGCCCGACCACTCGTTCACCGACAGCGGCAGCCCCACGGACCGCGCGAAGTCCAGGTGCGCCTGCAGACCCAGCGGTCCGCCACCGGAGGTGTCGTCCACGGAGGCGTCCCACTGCCCCTGGGAGGCGACGTAGGGGTACTGGTTGTAGTAGTCGACCCCCAGGACGTCCACGACGTCGCGGCCGGGGAAGTAGTCGGTCCAGGGACGGGACATCCCCAGCGATTCCCGGTTGAGGGACATCACGAGCTCGGCGCCCGGCAGGATCTCGTCCTTCAAGCGGCTGTAGCGGGCCCACGCGGCCTTGACGGTCGCGGGGTCGGTGTCCCGGATGGACCAGTCGTACCAGTTGCCGTTCGCCTCGTGGGCGAAGCGCACGTAGAGGGTGTTGGGCGTCGGGTCGCCGGCGGCGCGGCAACGGTCCTGCAGCGCGGTCCACTTCTCCCGCAGGGCCGTGAGGGACCGGCGCCAGAGGTCGTCGTGGCCGCCGTCCGCGGCGTCGCGCCAGGTGCCGGAGGTGAAGGCACCCACGGCGAGGTCCAGGGAGCCGCACCAGGAACCGAGCTCGCCCCCGGGAGCGAGCTGGCCGAGGGAGACGGCCGAGGAGTCGTCGTCGGCCCAGGTCGAGGTGATCTCGGCTGCGCCGCGGCTGGTGCCGGAGCGGCCCGAGAGCCAGCCGGGCGAGCGGTCGGAGCCGGGGGAGGCGGCGACGGCGGGGGTGGCCGTCAGGGCGGCTGCGCCGAGGGCGAGGGCCACCGCTGCGCCGAGCGGGCGCAGGCCCCGTCGGCGGGGGGTGCGGGGGGCGGGGCTGTCGTTCGTGTCCATGGAGGGCAGTCCCATCGTCTGGTCCAGGGGGGGTGGGCCGGTCGTCCCACCGCACCGACACGCTCGGGGGTGCGGGCGGGCCGTGGGTGCGGTAAGGCCTCGAACGTACCGTGTGGTTGATGGTGCAACCAGTGACGACCGACGTCGGCCGTGTCGGGAGCCCCGTCTACGGTGACGCCGTGAGGGGTGACCGGGTCTGGATCGACGTGGCCGTCGCCGTCCTGGCGGCCGTGGTGGGCGCCGGGCTGGCGCTGGACCGCACGGCCGTCTGGGCCCCGGGAGACGCCGTCGTCGTGACCCTGGTGCTCCTGGCCGCCCTTCTCGCGATCGTCCCCGCTGCGCTGCAAGCGGTCACCTCCGTGCGGGGCCGGCGCGTCGACGCGACGCGCGAGCTCTACGACGACCTGCTCTCCGGCGCCCTGTGGGCCGTGGTCGACGCCACGGGGACCGACCCCCGGGACCTGGCCCTGGCCGGTTACCGCCTCGAGCGGCCCTGGTGGGGGCCTGCCCGGCTGGCCCGCGTGCACCGGGTCCGGGCCCGCCGCCGCCCGGTCGCCTCCGGCGTGCGCTGGGCCCCGGGCAAGGGGGTCGTCGGCGAGTGCGTGGCCACGGGAGCCGTCGTGGCCCGCGACGTCACCGCCCTCGACGCGGCGGGGGAGCGCCAGGGGCTGAGCCCGGAGGAGTTCCGCCTCGTCCGGGGCAAGTACGCCGTCGTGGTGGCCGTCCCCCTCGTCGACGACACGGGGCAGACCTCCGCGGTGACCGGGTGCCTGGCCCTGGACGGGCCCGCCGGGTCCCTGGAGCGGCTGACGACCCCCGAGGTCCTCGGCGTCCTGGAGGCGACGGCCCGTGCCCTGCGACGGCTCACGGGTGGCGCACCCGCGACCGTGAGCCTCGCGGTACCGGCCGGAGCCGACCGGCTGCGCACCGCCCTGGAACGGCAGGCGAGCCCGGCCGAACGGGTCGCCGCGGTGGAGCAGGCCCGGTGAGGCCCCTGGTCGAGCCGGGACCGGACCTGACTCCCGCGCAGCGCGAGCGCTACTCGCGGCACCTGCTGCTGCCCGAGATCGGCGAGCTGGGCCAGCGCCGCCTGCTGGCCGCACGGGTCCTGGTCGTCGGGGCGGGGGGCCTGGGGTCCCCGGCCCTGCTGTACCTCGCCGCGGCCGGGGTCGGGACGATCGGGGTGGTCGACGACGACGTCGTGGAGGCCTCCAACCTCCAGCGGCAGGTCCTGCACGGGACGGGCGACGTCGGGCGGGCCAAGGTCGACAGCGCCGCGGACGCCGTGGCCCGGCTCGACCCCGCGATCACGGTCGTCCGCCATCGCGAACGGCTCACGAGCGCCTCCGCGGCCCGGACCGTCGCCGGCTACGACCTCGTCCTGGACGGCTCCGACACCTTCGAGACCCGGTACCTCGTCAACGACGCCCTCGTCGCCGCCGGCCGGCCGTGGGTGTGGGGTGCGGTCCTGCGCTTCGACGGGCACGTCAGCGTCTTCGACCCGGCCGGGGCCACGTACCGGGACCTCTTCCCGACGGCCCCGCCACCGGGGTCGGTGCCCAGCTGCGGGGAGGCCGGTGTCCTCGGCGGCGTCTGCGCCGCCGTCGCCTCCGTCATGGTGACCGAGGCCGTCAAGCTGCTCACGGGTGCCGGCCGCCCGCTCCTCGGCCGCGTCCTCGTCCACGACGCCCTCGCCATGACGTGGCGCGAGCTCCCGCTGCGCCCCGACCCCCGCCGCACCGGACCCGAGCACCTGCCGACGGTGACGGTCGCCGACCTGCTCAGCAGGCCCGGGGCGGTCGTGGTCGACGTCCGGGAACCGGACGAACGCGCCCGGGGACTCATCCCGGGCTCGCTCACCCTGCCGCTGGGGGAGCTCCTCGCCGACCCCGCCGCCCTGCCCGACGGTCCGGTGGTCCTGCACTGCGCGCGCGGATCCCGCTCCGCGCAGGCCCTGCGGGCCGTGCTCGCCACCGGGCGCACCGACGTCGTGCACCTCGACGGGGGCTTCGCGGCCTGGTGCGCAGCCGGGGGACCGGTCGACTGACCCGTCTCCGGCCGCCGGACCGACCTGATCCGCCGTGCCCAGGAGGTGACCCACTCACATCTTCAGAAGTTCAGTTACTGGAGCCAATCTTTGCACACTTCGCAAGGCGGACGAACAACGCCCCTGACAGGGGAGCCGCTCACGACGATCGGCGACGACGACGGCTCACGTGGTCGGTGACTGGTGGTCGCCGCGAGCGCGTCCGGCCGCCTCAGAGACCCACGTGGGCAGCGGGGTTGCCCGGGAACGGCCGCTCCTCGCGCACGCAGGCCGCCAGGGCCGCCGCCGACCGGTGACCGGTCTGCCGGGCGATGGACACCCCGGGGACGCCGGCGCGGGCGGCGGAGGTCACGAACCCGGCCCGCAGGCTGTGCCCGGAGAACAGGCTCGGGTCCAGCCCCACGTCGAGGGTCCGGCGCTTGACGACCTCGGCGACCCCGCGGTCGCCGAGCCGCTCCGGTCGCAACGACTTGCCGCCCTTGGTCATCCGGCGGAACGCTGGCCCCTCGGCGAGGCGGGCCACCTCAGCCCACTTGCGCCACGACCGCACGGGACACGTCTCCAGGCGCTTGCCGCGAGGCAGTTCCACGACGCGTTCGGCGCGGGCGCCCGCGGCGCGGACCGTCAGGAGCAGGCGGCCGGGCTCGACCACGACGTCGCCGACCTCCAGGGCGCTCAGTTCCGAGCGGCGCAGGGCCCCGGCGAAGCCCAGGACCAGCAGCGCACGGTCGCGGTGGTCCATGACGGTGTCGGTCAGCGGGGCCACCAGGTCGGCGAGGTTCCTGGTCTCCAGCGCGTCGACCCGGCGGCGGCGGCGTCCGGGCTCGTGGACGCGGCGCAAGCCCCGCCACACGAGGCCGACGTGCTCGCCGTCGGTGGGGGAGGGGACCCCGATGACGCCGTGCGCCACGGCGATCGCGGCCAGCCGGCGCTGCAGGGTGGCGACGGACAGCTTCTCGACGTGCGCGACGAGGTAGTCGGCCACCGTCTCGGCCGCCGCGGGCAGCGGCTGCAGGTCGTGCAGTGCGCACCACTCGGCGAAGTGCGCGAGGTCGACCGCGTAGGCGCGCCAGGTGCCGGGTGCCCGCACCCCGCGGCGCACCGGGTCGAGGGAGGCGAACCAGGTGCTGAGGGTGTCCGCGTCGAAGACCGGCGGGGGGTCCAGCGGGGGGAGCAGGGCTGCAGCGAGTTCCGCGGGGACCTCGTCGGGACCGGTGGCGCTCACGAGGCAACTCTAGCAAGGGAAGATCTGTTACTGGAAGTCATAGCAACAATTTTTCGCGAAGTTGCTCCACAGCGTCAGACGAGAACAGCCCCGACGAAGGGGGCGAGTGACGCGGGTTATCCTGACTCCGCTCCCGGTGAACTCCGTGACGGACCCGGGGGCGCAGGCTGGTCCCACCGCGACTCCGGTGGCCGCCGACGGGACGACGTCCTCGCCCGCGCACCTGCGGGGCCGGGGGAGTCGTCCGCTCGCGCGGGACGCTGTCCGCGGGCCCATCGGCCGCGGTGTCCCGTGCGAGACCCACCCCTCCCTGCAGACCTGGAGCAGTCGTGCCCGCGTTGCGTTCCCGTACCTCGACCCACGGCCGGAACATGGCCGGTGCCCGCGCGTTGTGGCGTGCCACCGGCATGACCGACGGCGACTTCGGGAAACCCATCGTCGCGATCGCCAACTCCTACACCCAGTTCGTGCCCGGGCACGTGCACCTGAAGGACATGGGCGACCTCGTCGCCGGGGCGATCGCCGAGGCCGGTGGGGTCTCGAAGGAGTTCAACACCATCGCCGTCGACGACGGCATCGCGATGGGGCACTCGGGGATGCTGTACTCGCTGCCGAGCCGCGAGCTCATCGCCGACTCCGTCGAGTACATGGTGAACGCCCACCAGGCCGACGCCCTGGTCTGCATCTCCAACTGCGACAAGATCACCCCGGGCATGCTGATGGCGGCCCTGCGGCTGAACATCCCCGTCGTCTTCGTCTCCGGGGGGCCGATGGAGGCCGGCAAGGCGGTCGTGGTGGACGGGGTCGCCCACGCCCCGACCGACCTCATCACCGCGATCGCGGCGTCGGCCTCGGAACAGGTCACCCAGGACGGCCTCGACGCCGTCGAACGCTCCGCGTGCCCGACCTGCGGGTCCTGCTCGGGGATGTTCACCGCGAACTCCATGAACTGCCTCACCGAGGCCCTCGGACTGTCGCTGCCCGGCAACGGGTCCACGCTGGCCACGCACGCCGCGCGCAGAGACCTGTTCCTGCGGGCCGGATCGCTGATCGTGGAACTGGCCAGGCAGTACTACGACGGGGACGACGAGTCGGTCCTGCCGCGCAGCATCGCCAACCGGGCCGCCTTCTCGAACGCCATGGCGCTCGACGTGGCGATGGGCGGGTCGACGAACACCGTCCTGCACATCCTGGGCGCCGCCCAGGAGGCCGAGCTCGACTTCACCCTCGCCGACATCGACGCGATCAGCCGTCGTGTCCCGTGCCTGTCGAAGGTCGCCCCGAACTCCGACTTCCACATGGAGGACATGCACCGGGCCGGGGGGATCCCCGCGATCCTCGGCGAGCTGTGGCGCGCGGGACTGCTCGACGAGTCGGTGCGCACGGTCCACTCGCCCGACCTCGCGTCGTGGCTGTCCGCGTGGGACGTGCGCGCCGAGAACCCGAGCGACGTGGCCGTGGAGCTGTTCCACGCCGCGCCGGGCGGTGTCCGCACCACGGAGGCGTTCTCGACGCAGAACCGGTGGAACTCCCTGGACCTGGACGCCGAGGACGGGTGCGTGCGCGACCTCGCGCACGCCTACACCGTCGACGGCGGGCTGGCCGTCCTGGAGGGGAACCTCGCGGCCGAGGGGGCGGTCGTCAAGACGGCGGGCATCGACCCGTCGCTGTTCCACTTCGAGGGCGAGGCGATCGTCTTCGAGTCCCAGGAGGACGCGGTCACGGGCATCCTGTCCGGTGCCGTGAAGCCCGGGCACGTCGTGGTGATCCGCTACGAGGGACCGGCTGGTGGGCCGGGGATGCAGGAGATGCTGCACCCGACGTCGTTCATCAAGGGCCGGGGCCTGGGCAAGGTCTGCGCCCTCGTCACCGACGGGCGGTTCTCGGGGGGTTCCAGCGGCATCTCGATCGGGCACGTGTCGCCCGAGGCGTGGGCCGGTGGCCTCATCGGGCTCGTCGAGGACGGGGACCGGATCGAGATCGACGTCGAGACCCGCGGTCTGCACCTGCGCGTCGACGACGAGGTGCTCGCCGAGCGCCGCGCCAAGATGGAGTCCTCCGAGCGGCCCTGGGAGCCGCTGCAGCGCGACCGCCCGCTGACGGCCGCGCTGCGCGCCTACGCCGCGATGGCGACGTCGGCGTCCACGGGGGCGGTGCGCAGGGTGCCCGAACGCACGCACCGGCGCTGAAGGCCCGGCCCGGCCGCCTCGAGGCGGAGGCGGCCGGGTGGTCCTCAGGCTTGGACGACCGCGTCCCCGTCGACCTTCACGTCGACGGCCTTGAGGGGTTCGGTCGCCGGACCCTTCAGGACCTTGCCCGTGAACAGTTCGAAGCGGGACCCGTGGCAGGGGCAGTCGAGCTCGGAGTCCTTCACCGCCACGGCGCACCCCTGGTGGGTGCACAGGCCGCTGAAGGCCGCCACCTGGCCCGCCTCGGGCTGGACGACGACGACCGCGGCTCCGTCGGCGTTCTGGACCACGATCCCGGAGCCGACGGGGACGTCGGCGAGCGGGGTGAGCTGCCCCGGGGTGCCCGCACCGGTGGAGGCGTCCGAGCTGCTGCTGCCTGCGGCGCCGGGGGTGGTGGTCGTCTCGTCGCTGCCGCAGGCGGCGAGCACGGCACCGGCTCCGAGCGTGCCGCCACCGGCGGCCAGGGCCCGTCGGCGCGTCAGGACGGCGCGGGCGAGCGGGTGGTGGGGCGTCGGGTCGTCCACGGGGGCCTCCGGAGCGGTCGGGTGCGGTGTGCAGGGGTGACACGAGACGGGGACCGGGTCGGTTCACCGGCTCGGTCCAGCGGCTCTCCGTGCGCGTCCGGCGGGTAGCGTGCCCGGCGTGGACGAGTTGGCGGCACGGTTGGCGCACGTGCGCTGGCTCGGCGGCGGCTCGGGGGCGGGCAAGTCGTCCGTGGCGGCCGAGCTGGCCCGCCGGTACGACGTCGACGTCTGTTCCACCGACGACTCGATGGCCGAGCACGCGGCGCGGCTGGACGCGGACGCGGCGCCCCTGCTCCACCGGTTCCTGGCGATGTCGCTCGACGAGCGGTGGGTGCTGCGGGCGCCGCAGGCGATGCTGGAGACGTTCCACTGGTTCGCGGGGGAGGGTTTCGACCTCGTCGTGCAGGATCTGCTGGCCCGGCCTGCGGACCGGGTGGTGGTGGTCGAGGGCTTCCGGTTGCTGCCCGCCCTGGTGCGTCCCCTCGCGTCGGGGGCGGATGCGGTGTGGTTGCTGCCCACGCCGGCTTTCCGACGGGCCGCCTTCCGGGCCCGGGGTTCGGAGTTCACGATCGCGGGGCGCACGAGCGATCCGGAGCGGGCGCTGGAGAACCTGCTCGTGCGGGACGCGGCGTTCACGCGGCGGTTGGCGGCCGAGGCCGGGTCGCGGGGTCTCGTGGTGGACGGCACGTCGTCCCTGGCGCAGCTCACGGACCGGGTGGCGCGGAGGTTCGCTCTGGTGCGGTGAGGTACTGGTCGGCCCAGGCGCTGATGATCCGGGCGGCGCGGCGAGCCTGCCCGCGGGCGGTGAGCAGGTGGTCGGAGCCTTCGAGGGAGATGAAGCTGCGCGGGTGGGGGGCGGCGCGGAAGATGGCGCTGGCGTTCTCGACGTTGACGGTGGAGTCGGTGGGCGAGTGCATGACGAGCAGCGGGACGGTGAGGTGCCGCACGTGCTGCTTGAGGTCGGCGGCGCGGACGTCCTCGATGAAGGCGCGTTTGAGGGTCAGGGCGCGTCCGCCGACCAGCCACTCGGCGTGGCCGTCGGCGAGGACGCGGTCGACGAGGGCGTCGTAGTTGTGCTCGACGTGGCGGGGTTCGGAGGGGGCGCCGACGCTGACGACGGCCTGCAGCCCGGGGATCCGGCCGGCGGCGGCGAGGACGGCCGCGCCGCCGAAGGAGTGCCCCACGAGCAGAGCCGCGGGAGTTCCCCGCTCGGCCAGGTGCGCCGCGGCGAGGACGGTGTCGTCGACCTTGTGCGTGAAGGACCCGTCGCCCCAGTCGCCCTCGGAGCCGCCGAGGCCGAGGTTGTCGAAGCGGAGCATGCCGATGCCCTCCTCGGCCAGCCCCTTGCAGATGCGGGCGGCGGCGGGGGAGTCCTTGCCCAGGGTGAAGCCGTGGGCGAAGACGCCCCAGCCGCGCACCGGGCCCTCGGGGACGTCGAGGAGACCGGCCAGCCGGTGGCCGGTCGAGCTGAGGAACGACACCTGCTCGGCCATCCGCCGAGCCTAGTGGGTCAGCTGGGTGAGCCCTGGGAGCCGGAGCCGGGGGTGGGTTTCGGGGCGGGGCTGTTGGCGCGGGCGACGGACACGGCGTGCCGGTACTGCTTGACGGCGGACAGCTGGGAGAAGGCGAGGAACCGCAGCCCGGCGGTGCGCCCCCCGGTGGCGTAGGCGAAGTCGTCGACGACGTGCACGGTCTCGCTCCAGCGCATCTTGGCGACGTTGGGGCCGGGGGAGAAGTTCACGTACCGGTCCCCGCGGGTGATGGCGGCCTGGACGAGTTCGGCCTGCAGGAGGGTGACGGCGGAGAACTCCCAGTACTCGGGGTTCAGGCCGGAGGAGTGCACGTAGGAGGTGCCGGCGGAGTGCAGGGCGAGCTGGACGGCCACGACCTGGTCGTCGACGACGAGTTCGACGAGGCTGGCCTCCTTGGCCTGGGCCAGTTTCGGCACGAGGCGGACGAGCATGTCGCGGCGGGTGGCGTCGGCGTAGACGTCCGGGTGGCTGGAGGTGGTGCCGTCGAAACCGGCGCGGGCGGAGTGCAGGGCGAAGAACCGGTGGACGGCGGTCTCGTCGACCTCGGACCCCTCGAGGGTCCGGACGTGCCAGCTGCGGCCGCTCTTGGTGAGCCGGTTGCGGCTGCGGCGCAGGCTCTCCTTGAGGTTGCGCTTGAGGCCGCCGCGCATCTCGTCCCAGGTTCCGGTGAGGGGCAGGACGACGCAGGCGCGGGCTGCGCGGTGGCTGTAGTGCGGTGCTTCGGCGGTGGTGTCCTCGACCCAGCCGGGTTCGAACCACGCCTGGTCGCGGGCGATGGAGACCTCGGACCAGTCGGCGCCGGCGTCGCGGGTCCAGCGGACGACGGCCTGGTGGACGGCGCGGGCGTCGGCGGTGGTGGTGAGCACCTGCGGCAGTTCGAGGGCGGTGCCGAGGCCGTAGCCGACGAGGACGAGGCGGCGGCCGACGGGCAGCCGGCGGGGGCCCACGGTCTGCTCGTAGAAGGGGGCGACGCCCGCGAGCGCCCCGTTGGTGTCCCGGATCCACAGCAGGTGCTGCCGGGCGGGCTCGGGCACGTAGCTGCGGTACCACTCCAGGACCCAGTCGGAACTGGTGAAGGGGTTGCTCACGCCGGTCTGCCGGCCGTGGAGCGTGTCCCACTCGTTGCGTTGCTGTGGGGTGAGTGAGCTGATCTCGATCCGCTCGACCTCGTACCCGCTGGTCGTCACCATTGCTATCCCCCCGGACGAAACACTGACCAGGGGTGAGGTTACCCGCACAGTGCACGCTCGGGTGCGGAGTGTGCCCGTTTGGCGCACGCGTCGGTGCGTCGCGACAGGGCCGGGCGACGGTGCGTGACGGGTGGGGCGGGTCAGGGGTGCTGGTCGGTGACGGTGAGGTGGGCGAGGGTGCGGGCGGCGGCGGCGCGCAGCTCGGCGGGTTCGAGGAACTCGGCGGGCAGGCCGAGGCGGGCGGTGTGGGCGACGATCCAGGCGGGGTCGTCGGCGGCGACGAGGAGCAGGCAGTGCTCGGGACCGTCGGGTTCGACGCGGCCGACGGTCTCGGGGACGAGGTCGCGGACCTGCTCGACGGGGGCGTGGACGCGGATGCGCGCGCTCAGCCGGTAGGGGGTGACGGTGAGGGCGTCCTGGACGAGGGTGACGGGGTCGGGGTGGTCGCGGGGGTGGAACCGCCAGGTGGTGACGTCGGTGTCCTGGACGCGGTCCAGGCGGAAGGTCCGCCAGTCGGCGCGGTCGAGGTCGTAGGCGACGAGGTACCAGCGCTGGCCGGTGGTGACCAGGCGCAGCGGTTCGACGGTCCGTTCGGTGCGCGGCCCGTCGGGGGTGCGGGAGTGGGTGAAGCGGACGCGGACGGTGTCGCGGCAGGCCCGGGCGAGCGTGGCGAGCAGTTCGGGGTCGACCTCGGTGGTCCGGCCGGGGGCGTGGAGGGTGTCGGTGGCGTCGTGGACGGCGCGCACGCGGTGGCGCAGGGCGGGGGGCATGACCTGGTCGAGCTTGGTGAGGGCGCGCAGGGCGGCGTCGCCGGCTCCGGCGATGCCGGCGCCGGCGGCCAGCCGCAGGGCGACGGCGGTGGCCACGGTCTCCTCCTCGTCCAGGAGCAGGGGTGGCAGGCGCGTACCGGCTCCGAGCTGGTAGCCGCCACCGGCGCCGGGGACGGCGTGGACGGGGTAGCCGAGGGTGCGCAGGCGTGCGACGTCGCGGCGGACGCAGCGGTCGGTGACGCCGAGCTCGGCGGCGAGGTCGGCGGCGGTCCAGCGGGGGCGGTGCTGCAGGAGCCCGAGGAGGCGCAGGACGCGTTCGGTGGTGCCTTCGGCGCTCACGGGGTGAGCGTGGCACGGATCGCGGACCGCAGCTGTCCGGGTCGTGGACGATGCTCGGGGTCGTGGACGAGACGACGAGCAGACGGTTCCAGGTGACGTTCGACTGCGCGGACCCGGCGCGGATGGCCGGGTTCTGGGCGCAGGTGCTGGGGTACGTGGTGCAGCCGCCCCCGGCTCCCTTCGCCTCGTGGCCGGAGGCGCTGGCGGCGTGGGGGGTCCCCGCGGAGCGGCACGGCGACGCGTCGGCGGTGGTGGACCCCGAGGGGGTGGGGCCGCGGATCTACTTCCAACGGGTGCCGGAGCCGAAGGTCGCGAAGAACCGGGTGCACCTGGACGTGCGGGCGGCACCGGGGCTGGCGGGGGCCGAGCGGATGGCCGCCCTGGAGGCCGAGGCCGCGCGGCTCGTCGCGGCGGGGGCACGGGTGCTGGCGCGGTGCGCGCCGGCGCCGCCGCTGGAGTCGGGGCACCTGGTGCTGGCCGACCCGGAGGGCAACGAGTTCTGCCTGGACTGACGGGCTCGGGCTGACGGGCCCGGGACGCAGGACGCCCGGGCGCCGCGATCCGCGGCGCCCGGGCGTGGGGTGAGCTGGGTTCAGGTCACTCGGCGAGGGGCGAGGGCCCGAGCTCGTCGAGCAGCTCCTGCATCTTCTTGTACGCCTTGTTGCGGTAGTCGATGAGGGCGGCGAGCTTCTCGGGGTCGAGCTCGAGGAAGCCGGAGCCGGTCTTGGTGCCGAACTTGCCGGCCTCGACGAGGGCGGTGAGGTTGGCGGGGGCGGACAGGCGCTCACCGAAGTGGCCCTCGAGGACCTTGAAGCCCTTGGCGTAGACGTCGAGGCCGGCCATGTCGGCGATCGCGAAGGGCCCGAAGAAGGGCAGGCGGAAGCCGAAGGTCGTGGAGACGATGGTGTCGACGTCGGCGGGGGTGGCGACCCCTTCGTCGACGACGGACATGGCTTCCTTGAGCAGGACGTACTGCAGGCGGTTCAGGACGAAGCCGGGGACGTCCTTTACCTGGGCGCCGCGGCGGCCGGCGCGGGTGAGCAGGTCGTCGATGAGGGGCAGGACGGCCGGGTCGGTGGCTTCACCGGTGACGAGCTCCACGCCGGGGATGAAGGGCGCGGGGTTGGAGAAGTGCACGGTGAGGAACAGGGACGCGTCCTCGAACGCCTCGGCGAGCACCTTGACCGGGATGGTGGAGGTGTTGGTGCCGATGATGGTGCCGGGGGTGACGGCCTTCTCGACGCGCGAGAGGACGTCCTTCTTGACGGCGGGGTCCTCGAAGACGGCTTCCTCGACGAAGTGGACGTCGGCGACGGCTTCCTCGATGGAGGCGGCCGGGTGGAACTTGGCCTTGAGGACCTCGGTGCTGCCGGGCGCGAACAGGCCCTGCGCCTCGAAGAGCTCGGACTCCTTCAGGAGGCGTTCGTAGTTGCGCTGGGTCGACTCCTGGTCGGCGTCGGCGAGCCAGACGTCGTTGCCGGCGAGGGCCAGGGACTGGGCGATGCCGCCGCCCATGTAGCCGGTGCCGATCTGGGCGACCTTGGTGATCTTGTCGGTGCGCGGTGCGGTGGGCACGGGGTCTCCTACGAGGGGTTGCCCGCTCGGTTGAGCGGGTGGGCCGCGATCTCCTCGATCACGGCCTGGAAGTTGGCGACGTCGTGGGCGAAGCGGCCCAGGAACAGGCCGTCGACGCCTTCGGCGACGTCGGTGAACATGCCGGGGCCCGCGCTGCCTCCGTAGAGGATGCGGGTGAGCCCGGAGCGGTGCGACAGCGCGTCGCGCAGACGGGTGGTGACGCCGACGACGTGCTCGGGCGGGGCCGGTTCGGTCTGCCCGATCGCCCAGTTGGGTTCGTAGCCGATCGCGACCTCGGCCTCGGACGGGACGTCCTCGAGCGCGGCCAGGACCTGGCTGATGGTGGTGCGGGCCGCGTCGGCGACGTCGATGCGGACGTTCTCACCGATGCAGACGAGCGGGACCAGGCCGTTGCGGGCGGCGGCCGCCGCCTTGCGCGCCGTGACGATGTCGTCCTCGGCGAACATGCGGCGGCGTTCGGCGTGCCCGATCTCGACGAACCGCACCCCGGCTTCGCGCAGCGCGGCGGGGGAGACCTCGCCGGTGAGCGCGCCGAAGTCCTCCCAGGAGGCGTCCTGGGCCCCGACTCCGATCCCCGTGCCGCGCAGCAGGTCGATGGCGGTGGTGACGGTGAGGAAGTCGGGGATGACGAACGCGTCCAGGTCCGCCTGCGCGACCACCGGACCGAGCCTCGCCACGTCGGTGAGGTAGCTCTTGGTCCGGGCCAGGGAGAAGTACATCTTCAGGCTGACCCCGACGAGCGGGCGCGGGCGGGTGGTCATGGTGCGTGGGCTCCCGGGGTAGAAGGTTCAGCAGGACCCGACGGTACCTGCCTCCCCCTCCGTCCCGGTCTCGTACCCGGTGATGGCGTCGACCTTGGCCGCCGAAGCGCTGGACTCGTCGAAGACGTAGTCCAGGAACTCCTTCGCCAGCCGGCGCGCCAGCTCCTTGCCGATGACGCGCTCACCCAGGGTCAGCACCTGACCGTTGTTGGACAGCACCAGACGCTCCACCGAGAAGGAGTCGTGCGCCACCGAGGCGCGGATGCCGGGGACCTTGTTGGCGCTGATGGCCACGCCGATGCCGGTGCCGCAGACGAAGATGCCGCGGTCGGCCTCGCCGGCGGCGATCTTGCGCGCCCCGGCCACCGCCACGTGCGGGTAGGCCGTCTTGTCGGTGTCGGAGTTCACCCCGACGTCCAGGACCTCCTTGACCCGCGGGTCCTTCAGCAGGTCCGCCTTGATCGCATCCTTGTACGAGACACCGGCCTCATCGGCGGCCAGCACCACACGCCACTGCAGATCAGTCATGACTGTTCCTCTTCTCTCAGAGCTCGTCGGCGACGGTGCGCGTCACCAGCGCGAGGGAGACCGCACCGGCGTCGGGGTGGCCCAGGGAGCGCTCGGCCAGCGGGCGGGCCCGGCCGATCTGCGGGCGCAGGTCCTTGGTGGCCTCCGCCGCCGCCGTCGCGGCCTGCGCGGCGGTGGTGAACGCGGTCTTCAGGTCGTCGCCGGCGCCCACGCGCTCGGCGAGGGTCTCGGCGAAGGGGACCTGGGCGTCGACCATCGTCTTGTTGCCGACGCGGGCCCCGGCCAGGCGCTGGACGGCTTCGACGCTGGCGGTGGCCCCGGCGGCGACCTGCTCGGCGGTCGGCTTGCCCTCGTCGCCGAGCTGGTCGGCGAAGGCGTGCAGCAGGACGCCCCAGATGACCCCGGAGGTGCCACCGGCGCGGTCGGCCCACGCCCCGCCGGCCGCGGCCAGCGTGGAGCCCGCCCCGGCCCCGGCGTCGGCCGCGGCACGGGCGGCCTGCGCGGCGGCGACGGAGCCGTTGACCATGCCCGTGCCGTGGTCGCCGTCACCGGCGATGGCGTCGATGCGGCCGAGCTCGGCCTCGGCGTCCTTCAGGACGTCGCGGACGGCCTCGATCAGCGAGGCGACCTGCTGGCCGGACTCGTTGGCCTCGGTGGGGGTGCCGGTGTAGTCGGCGACCTCGTCCTCGGGCACCTCGTACGTCGGGGCCGGGGTCGTCTCGATCGTGGTGCCGACGGACAGGGCCGGGCACTGCGCCGGGTCGGTCCACAGCTTCTCGAGCTCGTCGTCCAGCCACGTGACGGTCAGCGAGCAGCCCGCCATGTCCAGGGAGGTGACCAGTTCGCCGACCTGCGGGGCGACGATCTCGTAGCCGGCCTCGCGCAGGCGCGCCGCGATCGGCACGTAGAGCAGGAACAGCTCCTCGTACTTGGTCGAGCCGAGACCGTTGACCAGGACCGCGATCTTGCCGCCGTCCGTAGTTCCCTCGGGCTTGCCGGCCAGGACCTTCTCGACCAGCAGGTCGGCGATCTCGACCGGGGTGCCGATGGGTTCCTCGGAGATGCCCGGCTCGCCGTGGATGCCGAGCCCGACGCCCATGTGCCCGGGCGTGACGGTGAACAGGGGTTCGGTCTCACCGGGAAGGGTGCAGCCGGCGAAGGCGATGCCCATGGAGCGGGTGACGTCGTTGGCGTGGCGGGCCACGCGCACGACGCCGTCGAAGTCGTAGCCCGCCTCGGCCGCCGCGCCGGCGATCTTGAAGGCGACGACGTCACCGGCGATGCCGCGACGCTGACCGTTGGCACCCTGACCCTCGCTGGCGACGTCGTCGGTGACGACGAGCAGTTCGGCCGGGATGCCCTCGGCGCGCAGCCGCTCGGCGGCCAGGCCGAAGTTGAGGATGTCCCCGGCGTAGTTGCCGAAGCCCAGGACGACGCCGCCGCCGCGGTTGGCGGCCTTGGCCACGTCGTACACCCAGCGGGTGGACGGCGAGGCGAACACGTTCCCGCACACCGCCCCGTCGGCCAGGCCCGGCCCGACGTACCCGGCGAAGGCCGGGTAGTGCCCCGACCCGCCGCCGGCGATGACCGCGACCTTGCCCTCGGGCGTGGCGGTCGAGCGGATCACCCCGTGCGGGACGGGCTGGACGTAGTGCGAGTACAGGTCGACGAACCCCGCCACGGAGTCGTCGACGAACTCGGACGGGTCACCGAAGATCTTCGTCATGCGAACGGTCTCCTTCGATCGCTCAGTGCTGGCTGTGGAACGGCTGGTGGGCAACGGTCTTCGGCAGGACCCGGCGGATGTACTCGCGGTTGGTGGCGCCCACGCTGATGCTGTCGCCGCCGTAGTGTTCCACGCAGAACGCGCCGCGGAAACCCGCCTCGATCGCCATGCCGATGGCCTTGCGGTAGTTGATGGTCCCGAACTCCAGGGGGGCCGGGTGGGTGCGGACGGACCCGGTGGTGGGTTCCTCGTCGCGGTAGTAGTTCTTCAGGTGCCAGTAGTTCGTGTAGGGGAACGTCTTGGCGGCGATCTCCTCCCACGGTTCGACCTCGCGGTGCAGGCGCAGGATGTTCCCGAAGTCGGGGTTCAGGCCGACGTTGTCGTACCCGACGTCCTGGACGAACTGGACCATGCCGTCGGCGGTGCCGAGGTAGGTGTCCTCGTACATCTCCAGGGCGATCTGGACGCCGACCTCCTGGGCGTGCTTGGCCAGTTCCTTGATCTTGCCGACGGCGACGGTGCGGACGTCGTCGGAGAAGTCGTCGGAGTAGCCCGGTTCGAGCCAGAACCACAGGGCCTTGGCCTGGGCGGGGGTGAAGCCGCGCATGAAGCCGAAGTTGACGACGGGGATGCCGATCGCGGCGCAGGCGTCGATGGCGCGGTGGGAGTAGGCGAGGTTCTCGTCGGCCTTCTCGTGGTCCATGACCGAGCGGCGCGAGGTGGAGAACGCGGGGATCTGCAGCCCGGCGCCGCGCACGGTGCGGGCGAACTCCTGCAGCCGCTCGGGGGACAGGTCCGCGATGCGGATCCACGTGTCGGTCGGGTCGATGCAGGTGTAGCCCGCGTCGGTCATGACCTCCAGGGTCTGCGCCCAGCCCTCGGCGGACTGCTCCTGCACCGTCGTGCCGTCCTTCAGGACGTGCGGGTGGGGCATCATCGGCACGGTGATCGGCCAGTTCTGGCGGGTCAGGACGTCGGGGAACCCGTCGAACACCCGGGTGGTGCCGTTCGCGTCGTCGCTCACGTTGCTCTCTCCTGAGATCGTCGTCGTCCGTAGGATTCTATAGAAAATATCGTCCGTTGGCGAGCGCCGTCACCGGGTGTTCACCCGGGTGCTCACCCGACGGCCCGGTCGAGCACCCCCTGCAGGTGCCGGCGCATGGCCTCGGCGGCCGCAGCGGGGTCGCGGCGTTCGAAGGCGCGCACGATCGCCTCGTGCTCGGCCACGCTCTCGTGCGCATCGCTCACCCGTTCCTCGACTTGGTGCAGACGCTGCACGAATCCGCGGAAGGAGTCCAGGGTCCGGACGATGAACGGGTTGCCGGTGCCGGCGGCGAGCAGCTCGTGGAAGGACCAGTCGGCTTCGAGGTAGTGCTTGAAGCCGCTGTAGCCGGGGCCGGTGGGGGCGTGGCGCTGCTCGTCGACGGCGGCGTGCAGGCGGGCGACGAACGCGTCGTCGGCGCGGGCGCAGGCGCGTTCGGCGTTGCCGGGCTCGACCAGGAGGCGGACGTCGACGAGCTGGGCGAGCTCCTCGGGCGACAGCAGCGGGGCGGCGCGGTAGCCGCGTCGGGCGCTGCGGACGACGAGCCCGGAGCCCTCCAGGCGGGCGAGCGCCTCGCGCACGGGGGTGGCCGAGACGCCGAGGCGGGCGGCGAGGGGCTGGGTGCGCAGGGGCAGGCCGGGTTCGAGGCCGCGGTTCATGAGGAGTTCGAGGATCGCGTCGTGCACGGTGTCCGTGACCCCGAGGGGAGCCGTCACCGAGGAGTCGTCCATGGGACGGGGACGCTACCGGAGGCGGCGGACGCCCCGAGTACGGTAGCCCGGGTGAGCGCCGAGACCAGCACCGGACAGCCCTCCCGCGCGGCCGAGGCCGAGGTCGTCGACCTGTGTCGCGACCTGCTGCGGATCGACACCTCGAACTACGGCGACGGGTCGGGTCCGGGGGAGCGGGTGGCGGCCGAGCACGTCATGGAGCTGCTGCACGAGGTGGGTCTGCAGCCGGAGTACGTGGAGGGTTTCCCCCGCCGCGGCAACGTGGTCGTGCGGGTCCCCGGCGACGAGCGGGGCACGGCCGAGCGCGGGGCGCTGCTGCTGCACGGGCACCTGGACGTGGTGCCGGCGCAGGCGGCGGACTGGAAGGTCGACCCGTTCGCGGGGGAGATCGCCGACGGGTGCCTGTGGGGCCGCGGCGCGGTGGACATGAAGGACATGGACGCCATGCTGCTGGCGGTCCTGCGCGACATGGCGCGCACGGGCACCAGGCCGCCGCGGAACCTCGTGTTCGCGTTCCTGGCCGACGAGGAGGCCGCGGGCGTGCAGGGCGCGCAGTGGCTGGTGGACAACCGCGCGGACCTGTTCGAGGGGGTCACCGAGGCCGTCAGCGAGGTCGGGGGTTTCTCGGTCGACCTGGACGGTCAGCGCACCTACCTGCTGCAGACGGCGGAGAAGGGCCTGGCGTGGTTGCGGTTGGTGGCGCACGGGCGGGCCGGTCACGGTTCGCAGGTCGGCACCGACAACGCGGTGACGCGGTTGTGCGCGGCGGTCACGCGCATCGGTGAGCACACCTGGCCGCTGGAGTACACCGCCACGGTGCGCCAGTTCCTGGAGGGGGTCTCGGAGATCACCGGGGTCCGCTTCGACGAGGACGACCCGTCGGCGCTGCTGGCCACGCTGGGTACGACGGCGCGGTGGGTGGGGGCGACGCTGCAGAACACGTCGAACCCGACGGTGCTGGACGCGGGGTACAAGCACAACGTGATCCCGGGGACGGCGAGCGCCCTGATCGACACGCGGTTCCTGCCGGGGCGGCAGGAGGAGTTGATGGCCACGATCCGGGAGCTGGCCGGTGAGCGCGTCGACGTGGAGGTCGTGAACGAGTCGGTGGCGCTGGAGACGGAGTTCGCGGCGCCGTTGGTGGACCGGATGCGGGCGGCGCTGGAGGCGGAGGACCCGGGGGCGAAGGTGCTGCCGTACTGCCTGTCGGGGGGTACGGACAACAAGTCGTTCTCGCACCTGGGGATCCGCGGGTACGGGTTCGCGCCGTTGCGGTTGCCGGCGGGGATGGACTTCGCGGGGATGTTCCACGGGATCGACGAGCGGGTTCCGGTGGACGCGCTGGAGTTCGGGGTGCGGGTGCTGCAGCGGTTCGTCGCGACCTGCTGAGCCTGCCGGGCGGTCACCCGTCGTCGTCGGTGCGTTCGGCGACGAACAGCTGCGAGGTGCCGTCGTGCCAGAGGCCGTCGACGACGCCGAGGTCGCGCATGCCGGCGCGGCCGGCGGTGGCGCGGCTGCGGTGGTTGTCCGGGTGGGTCAGGGCCCACACCTCGTGGTGGCCGGCGGCGAAGGCGCCCCGCACGGCCAGGGCGGCGGCCGCGGCGGCGTAGCCGTGGCCCTGGGCGTCGGGGTGCAGGTACCAGCCGACCTCGACCTCGCCGTGCAGGGCGTGGGGGGCGCCGAAGAGCAGGACGCTGCCGACGGGGTCGGCGCGGTCGGGGGCGAGCACGGCCCAGGTGCCGAGGTGGCCGTCGAAGGTCAGGGCCCACTGCTCGATGCGCTGCAGGGCCTGCTCGAGGTGGGTCAGCGGGGCGCGGGAGGACTCCCCGAACCAGCGGGTCACCTCCGGGCGGCGCAGCAGGTCGAACAGCCGCGGCGCGTCCTCGGGCCGCCACAGCCGCAGGCTCACCTCGGGCAGGTCCACCCGGGCGAGGTTAGCGGCCGGGGTGCGGGCGCCGCAGGCTGCGGTCGGCGACGGTGAGCGCGGTGAACGCGAGCGCGACGGCGAGCAGGGCCGTGGCCATGTCGTGCATGCCCGCGGTGGGGTCGGGTCCGGCCAGCAGCAGCCCGTTCGCGGCGGAGGAGACGATCGCGCCGAGGTAGAAGAAGGTCCGCAGCAGGCCGGCGGAGCTGGCGGTGCGTTCGGGGGGAGCCGCGGCGTACAGGGCGTTCTGGTTGGCCAGGTTCAGCAGGCCCTGCGGGACGCCCACGGCCAGGGAGACGGCGACCAGGAGCAGCACGGGGCTGTCCGCGTGGCACACGAGCATGAGGGCGGCGGCCAGGAGCTGCCCGGCGGCGCCGACGTGCAGCTTGCCGCGGATCCCGGCGCGGCGGCCGGTGAGGGCGGTGACGACGATCGCCAGCAGCGACATCGGCAGCAGCAGCAGGCCGGTGCGTTCGGCGGAGAACCCGGCGCCGGCCTCGAGCCACTGGGTGAAGCCGTACAGGAAGGAGTACCCGAACACCCCGGAGAGGAACTGGCGCAGGTACGTCAGCGACAGCGCCGGCGTCGAGCGCAGGACGTGCAGGTCGACGAACGGGGCCTCGGTGCGCAGTTCCCGGACCACGAACCCGGCGAGGCAGGCCCCGGCGACCGCGAGCAGGTACCAGTGGGCCGCAGCGGGTTCGAGCAGGAACAGCAGGAAGGCGACGATCGCGGCGGCGAACAGTCCCATGCCGGCGACGTCCAGGCGCAGGGGCCCGGAGCGGGCGGGTCGCTCCTTCGGCAGGAACAGGGCTCCGAGGACGAGGCAGGCCAGGGCGAGGGGGATGTTGACGGAGAACACCGCGCGCCAGCCCGCGGCCCCGACGAGGAAACCCCCGAACGTGGGCCCGACGACGGACATCGTCTGCGCGGACAACGACAGCACGGTCAGGGCCGCGGCGGGGCTGTCGCGGCCGGTGCGGCGGGCCTCGCGGCGGATGAGGTGCATCGAGGAGGGGTACCCGGCGCAGGTGGCGAGCCCCAGGACGACGCGTGCGGCGACGAGGGTCGCCAGGTCCTGGGCGAACAGGCCCATGAGCCCGGCGACGCCGGCCAGGGACGTGCCGACGAGGAAGACGCGGCGGGCGCCGAAGGCGTCGACGAGGCGGCCCACGACGGGCTGGCCGATGGACGTCGCCAGGTACAGGCCCGAGACGAGCCAGGCGGTCGCGGCGGCGCTGACCCCGAAGTCCCGGGCGATGGGGACCAGGGAGACGGCGATCATCGAGGAGTTGATCGGGTTCAGGATCGACCCGAGGACCATCGGCGGGTAGAGCCGTCGGTCGAAGCGGGCCGGGTCCTGGCGGGCGGGGTCCTTCGTGAGGGCCCTCACTCGGCCAGCAACCTCTCCAGCAGGGCCAGGGCCCGGACGACCTCGGCGCGTTCGCCGTCGCTGTAGCGGGTCTGGAAGGCCTGCGTCAGCCACGCCCCGCGGGCCGCGCGGTCGCCGGCGACGCGGTCGCGGCCGGCGGCGGTGAGGTCCACGAGCAGGCGCCGGCCGTCGTCGGGGTCGGGCCGGCGGTCCACCAGGCCCTGCTCCTGGAGGGCGGCGATCGTGGCCGCCGTGGACTGGGGACGGATGCGTTCGGCGGCGGCCAGGGCCGCGGCGGTGCTGGGGCCGTCCTTGTCCAGGCGCAGCAGGACCGAGATCGCGCCGGCGGGCAGGTCGTCGGAGCCCTGGACCTCCAGGAGGCGACGGCGCAGGCGGCTGAGCAGGACGCGCAGGTCGTGGGCGGCGCGCACGGCGTCGGACGGCGCGTCGCGCGACGGCGGGGGTCCCTCGGTCGGCACGGTGCGACCGTAAGAACGTCAGTCGGGACTGTCAAGTTCGGACTGCGAAGTCCAGGCTGTTCAGTCCAGGCTGCCGGGGTCCCGGCGTCCAGGTCGCCTGCCGTAGCGTGGCGGCGTGCCACGTCACGACCGCGAGGAGGTCGCCCGCCGCAGCGGGCACGCCAGCTGGGAGGACGCCGTGCGGGCCACGGCCGACCTGCCGCAGCAGGAGGCGGGGCGGCTGCTGGGGGTCTCGCACCCCACGATCCGGGTGTGGCGGGCCGAGCTCGGACTGGGGGTGGCCACCGAGCGCGCGTCGGCCGCCGAGCGTGCCGCCCGGTTCCTCACCGACCCGGCCGACCCGCGGCACGGCAGCGCCAACGGCTACCGCAACCTGGGGTGCCGCTGCCCGCGCTGCACGCGGGCGTGGACCGGCTACCAGCGCGAGCGCCGGGGCTGACCCGGCCCCGGGAGGGCTCAGGCCTCGGTGGTCACGCCGGTGAGGGCGTCGACGGCCTCGCGGGGGCTGGTGCCCTGTGCGCGGCCGGCGGCGGCGGCGTCGACGAACGCGACGAGGACGTCGGCGACGGGCTCACCGTCACGGGTGTCCCAGTGCTCCGGGGACAGCGACTGCGCGAAGTCGGCGAAGGCCTCCGCGGACTCGGCGACGTCGCTGAACTGCCCGTCGGTGACCTCCTGCCAGCGCGCCCAGGCCTGCGGGAAGGCCAGGCCCTGTTCCTGGGACTCGGCGTAGCGCAGGATCGTGCCCACCGTGGCCGCGTCCAGGCTGTAGGGGGCGAACGCCAGCTTCGTGGCGGCCGCGGGGTGGTCGGCGACGATGTCGATCGTCTCGGCGCGCTCGGCCTCGTCGAGGAAGCGTTCGAGGCTGCGGTGGTTGCCCGCCGGCCAGGGCATCTTGTTCGCGCAGTACGTCCGCCGCGTGGTGGCCATGACCGTCCCGTTCAGCTCGGAGATCTTCCGGGTCGATTCTGGCACGAGCCTCGCCGCTACGCGTCAGCGCGTTCGCGCACGTCGCGCAGCGCGGCGTAGGCGCGGTTGGCCGCGGCCGCCGAGCGCAGCTCCTGCGCGGCGACGTCGATGTACTGCTGCGACGTCGTCAGGCTCTGGTGCCCCAGCAGGCGCATGACCTCCACGGCGCTGGCTCCGGCGGCCACGACCTCGGTGGCGAAGGTGTGCCGCAGGGCGTGCACGAGGGCTCCGCGCGCGACCCGGTCGTGGACGCCGGCGGTCCGGTAGGCCTGCCGCACCAGGTACTGCAGCTGGTCGCGCGTCAGGGCCCGGCCGCGGGTGTCGACGAACATGGGCGCGTCCAGCGGCAGCGTCGCAGGGCGGGCGAACCGGGCCCGGCGGGAGGCGAGGTAGTTGCCCAGCACCTCGGCCAGCGTCGCCTCGACCGGGACGCTGCGTTCGGCGTTGCCCTTGCCCAGGACGTGCAGCCGGTGGTCCCCGGCGGCACCGGCCAGGTCGCCCACCCGCAGGCCGAGCAGTTCGGCGCTGCGGATCCCGCTGACCAGCAACGTCGCCACGACCGCCAGGTCCCGCTCGGGCCACGGGTCGCGGGCCCCCGGCCGTCGCGTCGCGACGGAGGTCAGCAGGAGCTCGGCGGTGCGTTCGCCGCGCAGGGGTTTGGGGCCGTGGCGTTCGGGTCGCGGCCGCTGCACGCCCCCCATCGGGTTGCCCGCCAGCGCGTCCTCGGCCAGCAGGAACGAGCAGAACCCGTTCCACGTCGACCAGCACCGCGCGATGGAACTGCGGGCGTGGTCGAGGGAGAAGTCGGCGAAGGCCGTGCGCAGCGCGCGGACCGTCAGGTCGGCGACGAGGAGTTCGGCGCCGTCGGTGCGCTGCAGCCGGGGCAGCAGCGCCGCGACGTCGCGCCGGCGGGCGTCGGTGGTGTGGGGGGATTCCTTGCGGGGGAGCCGGGCGACGTCGTAGGCGCTCAGAGCGGCGAGCAGCGGCGTCGAGGAGGTGACGACCTCGGGAACCCCGGACGACGGGGGAGTCATGGCTAGACGGTAGGGGAGACGGGGGATTCGTGTCAAGCGGAACAGTTGCAGCGCAACGTGTCTGGGGGAGTTGGGTGAGTTTCGCCCGCATATTCGTCGTTATGCGGAGTTCAGGTGCACCCGGCGCTGCGGTGGCAGCTGGGAGGTGCGGGTTTCGGATCGTCGGCCCAGCGGTGCCGATGATCGGCACCGCTGGGCCGACGACGGCGAACCGGATCAGCCGGCGCCCGGCGGGTGGCGATGTCGAGACGCGACACGGGCGTGACGTGGTCGGCGGACCGGCGGACCGGCGGACCGGCGGACCGGCGGTTCGTGGGCGACGTGTCGCCGGTGGTTGGTCACCGGTTCGTCGTCCGGGAACGGCGACCCGTCGTCGGACGCGTCGGGTGCAGACGTGTCGGCGCGGGTCGGTCGGAACCGTTCGCCCAGCGGTGTCGACGATCGGCACCGAGGGGTCGACGCTGTCGCTCAGTCGGGCACGGTGACGTGCCCGACGGGGTCCGTTCGGTGGCGGATCGGGCCCTGTCGGGTACGCCGATAATCTTCATTATGACATTAAGACGGTCTCACTTCTCCCCGTCGCCCCGTTCGCTGTCGTCCTGTCTCACCTGAATCTTCCCAGCCCCACGCACTCGTTCCCGTGTCTCGTCTGATGCTTCCCGGCGTCTCAGCTCCCTGTCTCAACAGGGATGCGGGACTGACCTCCAGGACAGAGCGGTCAGGCACGCTGAGCACGTGACCCGTGTCCCGTCCGCCGCGACACCAGCCCAGCGAGCCATCGGCCACGTCACCCGGTACGCCGACGGCGGTCCCGTCGACCCCACGTGGCGGATCACCGTGCACTTCCACCCCGACCGGTTGACCGCCGGGGTTCCGATCCTGCGAGCCATGGCCGGCGACGGGCGCTACCGCTCCCAGTTCGAGACCGGCACCAGCAACGGCGGCCTGAGCGCCCGCCCCGGCGGGGACCGCTGGCACTGGGAATCACGCCTGTTCGCCGGTGCCTACGACACCGCGCCGCCCCGGGCCCGTCCGGTCTACGGCTCGCTGAACCACCGCCACCGCCCCACCGGTGGCTCCCCCCGTTTCGGCTCCGCCCACCTGCGCCTGAGGGCGGCGACCCTGGTGCGCGCCACCTTCTGCTACCCCGACAGCGTCTTCGACCCGGTGCACCTGGGCACCGCCGAGCACATGAGCCTGACCGACCTGGCCGACGCGGACACCGCCGCCGGCGCCGTCGACCCCCTGGACGACTACGTCGAAGCCCACGTCCACGGCGGTGTCCGTTTCGAGCGCGATGTCGAAGCCCTCGTGCTGGATCCCTGTTACCGCGGCAGCGACGTCGAAGCCGACGCCCGACGGCTGTGGGACCACCTCGGCGTGGACCTGGAGTGGCACCCCGGTTTCGCCACCACCCTCGACGTCCTCTCCCAGCACCCCGACTACCGCGGCGAGCACGTCGTCGAGGCCGCCGCACGCATCGCCGTCGACGGCGCCGTGACCCCACGCGTCATCGGTGACGCCGCCCGCGCGGGCCGCGAGGACGAGCAGATCCTCAAGCGCGTCTGGCACTGCACCGCCCGCTTCGGCTCCCCCGCCTGACCACCGGACGACGTTCTTTTCGTGCAACGCGTTGCGCAGCACTCGGCCTGATGACGCGACCACCTCACGTCCGACGTCCCCACGCCTCGAACTCCTCCTGCACCCGGTCGAAGAACGCGGTCTTGGCGCGGGTGTAGTCGTCGAAGTCGGCATCACCGGCGTGCTCGGCAGCAGCCGTGGCCTTGAAGTCGGCGTAGCTGTCCCGGGCTTGCGGGTGGGCGCGCAGCCAGTCGCGGAACCACACCGTGTACCTGCCCCACGGCGAGGCGCTCAGTCGCACGTGCAGGATCGCCGCTCCCGGCCCGTCGATGTCGTGGACGAACAGGCGCTTGCGCCACACGCCGGCAGGCACGACCTGCGAACCACGCGGGATGTCGCGGTGGACCCCCGGGGAGTCCGGGCGGGCGCCGACCGCGGGAACGAAACCGGCCGCGGCGAGGGCGTCGTCGACGACGCTCGGTTCGGGAAGCTCCCTGACGAGCACCTGCAGGTCGAGGTAGGCCTTGGCCGCCAGCCCGGGCACCGACGTGGAGCCGATGTGGTCGAAGGCTTCGGCGACCTCGAGCGGCGCCAGCACCTGCTGCACGGCGGTGAGCAGCCGGGCTGCACGGATCGGCCAGTCGGGGTCGTAGGGCTGCAGCACCGCAGGTCCGGGCACGAGGTGACGGTAGCGATCCCGGCGCCTCACGGCCCGGTGTCTCGTGGCTCGGTGTCTCGCGGCTCGGCACCTCACCGGCCGATGCCGCGTCAGTCGCGTCGGGCGATCAGCAGGAAGCGGACCTCGGTGAAGACCAGTGGCTCAGCCCGCCGCTCGAGCTGCAGCAGTTGCGACGCGTACCGCTCAACGGTGAAGTCCACCGGAAGCTGCCACGGCATCATCCGCAGGTACGACAGCAGCGTGGCCACGTCCGCGAACCGGATCGGCCCGCTCCACTCCTGCGCCCTCTCGACGCGCAGGCCGGCGTCCTGGGCCTTTCGTGCGCACACGGGCAGCATCGTGTCGGGGTACGCCGGATCGGTACCGAAGACGGCGGCCAGGTCCGCCAGGTTGCGTCCGTCGACCTGCTGGGTCAGGAAGACCCCGCCAGGGCGCAGAACCCGGGCGACGTCGGTGGCGTCGTAGGCGGCGTGCCGCGACATCACGACGTCGAAACGGCCCGCCCGGTACGGCAACTGCTCACCCCGCTCCGCGCTGTGCGCGCGGACGTCGATGCCCGCGGGTGCCAGAGCCTCCCGAGCGATGGTGACGTTCGGCGCCCACCCCTCGGTGGCGTGCGTGTCAGGTGGCAGGACGTCGACCAGGCCCAGGAGCTGCTCGCCCCCACCGGTCCCGAGGTCCAACGCCGACCGGGCTGCAGGCAGGAGCCGGCGGGCCAGGTCGCTGTACGACCACGGTGGGTCCTGGCTGCTGACGCTCCCCTCGAAGGCGGCGAACGACCAGCCCACGGTCGGTTCGCAGAACCGGCGCGCCCACTCGGCGACGACGTCTCGATCAGTCACGGCAGCATGCAACCAGCGCGCCTCGGCCTGGAGCGAGCTGTCCAGACCGCCACGACGGTCGGAATCACGCCCTCGCCCGTGAGGTCACACCGACGCGGCACTCTGCAGCTGCCCGATCCACGGGTGTCTGGTGTCGGTCAGCTGGAGGGCCTCGATCAGCCAGGCACGGCGTGGGCCGTCCAACTCCCCGACTGTGAGGGCGAAGTCGTCCTCGTCCTTCGTTCGCGGGTCGGCGCTCTTGTGGAACAGCTGCACCTCCGGGGCCAGGACGGCCCGCTGCGCGTCGGAGGCGGGACCGCTCAGCGTGCGCCAGGGACGGTGGACCCGTGGATCCCGCCGGTACACCCACTCCCCCTCACCGCCACCAGCGCCGTCGGCGAGGTCGTCGACCATCAGCTGCAGGCACCAGTCCGCGGCCGGTGCGGGTCGGCACCAGACGTCGTGCACGCCGGGCGGCAACTCCTCGTCGACCGGCCAGGGCCGCAACGTGCCGGGTGGGTCGGCGGCGTGCAGGTCCCACCCGGCGAGTTGCTCGCGCAGCCTGGGCAGGTGCGGGCGCAGCACCAGGACGTCGACGTCCTCGTGCGGGCGGGTCTGTCGTCCCAGGTGCAGGTCGATCGCCCAGCCACCGGCGATCCACCAGGGCACCTCAGCACCGTGCAGCAGGCGGGCCACCTCGTCGGGATCCAGCGGCGACCACGACCCCAGCTCGTCGCTCACCAGGACAGCCTGGCGCACCGTCGAGCTGTGAGGCGCCCGGACGGTCATGGTGCCGTTCCCGTGACCGGTCTTCTTCCGCACCCGATCCGTCGCCGACTCGTGCGTCGTCCTGTCGACTGCGCGGACCCTTGGTGCTGCGTCACAGTGAGCCGGTGACCGGAGCCGATGACCGGGGTGTCGAGGTGCGTGACGGCCTCGTGCACCGGCCGGTGCAACCGTGGACCTCGACCGTGCACCGGCTGCTCGTCCACCTGCACGACCGCCTACCGGACCTGGTCCCCCGGCCGGTCGGCATCGACGGCGGCACCGAGACCGTCACCTTCCTGCCGGGGCAGGCAGGTGCGGACTGCTGGCCGCACCAGGCCGGCGAGGCCGGGCTCGTCTCCGCAGCGCGACTCCTGCGCACCGTGCACGACGCCAGCCGTGACCACCTCCCCGCACCGGACGCCACCTGGGGCGCTCCGGCGACGACACCCGCGGACGTCGTCTGCCACGGCGACCCCGGCCCGTGGAACATGGCGTGGCGCAACGGTCGGGCCGCCGGACTGTTCGACTGGGACTTCGCCCACCCCGGTCCCGCGATCGACGACGTCGCCTACGCCCTGGAGCACCTCGTACCCTTCCGCAGCGACGAGCAGGCCGTGCGCTGGCACGGGTTCACCGCACCACCGGACCGGCCCCGGCGGCTGCGTCGGTTCCTGCAGGCGTACGGCTGGGACGAACCGCCAGCCGTCCAGGTCCTGGTCGACGCGGTCATCGCCCGCCAGCAGCGCACCATCGACGCGGTCGCCGAGCTGGCCCGGCGCGGGGTGCAGCCGCAGCAGCGGTGGGTGCGCGAGGGCCACCTCGAGGAGCTGGCGGAGCGGATCCGCTGGAGCCAGACCCACCGGCACCTGCTGGATCCCTGACCCCGTCCCGCGACGGGTACGCCCACCCATCCTGCCGGACGAGGCTGGTCCGGACGGCCCGTTCCCCCGCCGTGAGCGAGTTCCGGTCCCACCGGTCCGCACCGATCGACGCGACAGCGGTGTCGGTGCCTTCCGACAGACTGCCGCGATGAGCGATGAGACCCGCCGGTACTGGGACGAGCAGGCGGCCACCTTCGACGACGAAGCCGACCACGGCCTGCGCGACCCGGCGGTGCGGCAGGCGTGGGCCGACCTCCTGCTCCCGCTCGTGCCACCGGCAGCACGGGTGGCCGACCTCGGCTGCGGCACCGGCAGCCTGTCCGTGCTGCTGGCCGGGGTCGGCCACGACGCCCACGGCGTCGACCTGTCACCGCGGATGATCGACGCCGCCCGCGCCAAAGCCGCCGCGGCCGGTGTCCCGGCCCGCTTCAGCGTCGCCGACGCCGCCGCCCCGCCCGTGGAGGACGGCTCGGTGGACGTCGTCCTGGCCCGTCACGTCCTGTGGGCGTTCGAGGACCCCGGTGAGGTGCTCGGCACCTGGACCAGGCTGCTCGCCCCCGGCGGGCGGCTGCTGCTGGTGGAAGGCCGCTGGTCCACCGGCGCCGGGGTGAGCGCGGCCGACGGCGAGGCCCTCGTCCGCCGGCACCGTGAACAGGTGCAGGTGCGGATGCTGCCCGAGGCGTCCTACTGGGGCAAGGACATCACCGACGAGCGGTACCTGCTGAGCAGCACGGCCTGACCCGCATCTCGGAGCACGAACTCGTGCGCGCCGAAAACGGGCGGGGCTGCAGGTGTTCCACCCCCTCGCACGTCCCGGTCGGCCCGAGACGCTGAGGTCCTGGGGCACGACCACGTCCCCGGACGCCACCACCCGTGCCGTCGGGTCCTGGTACTTGCAGGGCGACTCCAGGACACGGTGTACCGGTAAGTGCCCGCACGTGCGAGAAGTCCTGGCCGAAGGGCGACGGAGTTCCGCCGCAGGTACGCGAGGGTCTCCTCACCGGCGGAACCGGACGGGGACGCGTGGAACAGTCGCACTCCCCGTCGTGACGCAGCGCAGGTGCACCCGGCGGGGTTCCGACGGGACCTGCCACCCGGTCGGTCGTGGCCCGGTGGCCTCGTCGCAGGGGCTGACCAGGTGAAGAGAACCCGCTACGTTCGATCCGTGGAATGCTTCCCCGCCGCGCGCACCCGCTGAGGACAGCCGCCCGACGCCGGGCGGTCAGACGCCGACCACCACGAGGTGGCCGGCTCCTCCTCGAGCCCTCCAGCAGGAAGCAGCCCCGTGAACCCTCCTTCCACACCCCCGCCCCCGAGCGGTCAGGCCTCCGCCGCCGGCCCGACCGCCGGCACCTTCGACACCTGCGTCGTCTTCGTGCTCGGCTACCCCGGCATGGGCAAACGGACCGTCGGAGGCCACCTCGCCCAGCAGATCGACGGTGTCCTGGTCGACAACGCCCTGATCCACCGCCCCGTGCTCGAACTCTTCCGGTGGGACGGCGTCGAACCCCTCCCCGCGGCGATCTGGGACTACGTCGTCCCCATCCGGGACGCCGTCGTCCGCACCATCGAGGACCTCGCCCCTGCCACCACCAGCTACGTCTTCACCAACGTCATCGAGGACGGCCCGACCGCAGCGGCGGACTACGACGTCTACCGGTCCCTCGCGCGACGCCGGGGCTCGCTGTTCCTCGCGGTGATGCTCACCTGCCAGATCGACGAGCAGGTGAGCCGGATCGACAACCCCGACCGGGTTGCTCTGCGGAAGGGAGCGGACCCGGAGGGCTACCGCCGGTACACCCTGACCACGGACCTGTACCAGCCACCGCCGGCCGAGGTCGTCCACGTCGACACCACCCGGACGGCACCGGCCGACAACGCCCGGCGCATCCTCGACGAACTGCGCCGCCGAGGCTTCACCGGCGGTGTGCCGCAGGACCGCTCGTAGGGGTGGTGAGAGCCGGCGGGGAGGCCGGAACGACGTCACCTCCTCGTCGGCGACCCGCTGCCGTCCTCCTACGACGTCGCCCCCACCCAGGACGCCCGCGTCGTCCTCGAACGGGTTCCGCACGACGACGTCCTAGCCTTCGCCGGCCTCTACGAGCTGTGGCCCCATCCCGCCGAGGACGAAGACGACCCCGACCGCTGGCTGTGGACGTCCACCGTCCTGACCACCCGGACCAGCGACACCCGGGGCCGCATCCACGACCGCTCCCCCGCCATCGTGCCCCCCCCGACATGCACGACCACTGGCCGGACCCCACCCTCACCGACCTCGATCTCGTCCAACAGGTCCTCGACGCCCTGCCCGAGCCGAGATCGCCCACCTACGAGGTGTCCACCGCGGTCGAATCCCCCCCCGAACAACAGCCCGGACCTGCTGACCCCGGCCACTTGAGACGCCCGCACCTGCACGGGACCGAGCGGAACCGAACCAGTCCCCGCGTCCTGCACGCGTTCGAGGTACGAACCAGGATGTCGACGACTTCCCGGTCGTGCGGACCAGCGGGCAGGGGTCCCCACTGAGCGGGCATGTCCAGCTCGAACCGTGCCGGTCGAGAACCTCGAGGTATTCGAACGCCGCGCCACCGAGGTCGTATCGACAATCAGTCATAATCAAACACGGAGTGTAGTTTTTTCTGCTCAACCGCATGAACTTCCACCGGTGGGCAATCCATTCGGCCCAGTGCGTCGAACGTTCCTCGACCGGCGCACGAGGCCGGCCGACACGACGGTCCGGTGCCGCCACGACGAGACACCACGACCGAGCTCACGCGACCCACCCGATTGACGGAGGAACCGTGTTCGGAAACAAGCTTGTCAAGACCATGATCGATCGCAGTGCCGAGACCGACAGCGACCGTCGCAACTTCCTGCGCACCGCCGGCCTGGCCGGACTCGGCGTCGCGGGGGCCGCCGCCGTGGGCACCGGCGGTGCCTCGTCCGCCTTCGCCGACAGCAACCCGCCCAGCTCGGCCCAGCCGAACGGCCAGACGGCCAACGGTGAACTCATCTCGGACGCCACCATCTTGAACTTCGCCCTGAACCTCGAGTACCTCGAGGCGGAGTTCTACTCCTGGGCCGCGTTCGGTCACGGCCTCGCGGCCGGTGACATCGACGGCAACTACAACACCGGTGCCGTGAACGGTGGGGCGAAGGTCCGCTTCGCCACTCCGTCGATCCGCAAGATCGCGGAGGACATCGCCCGCGACGAGGTCGCCCACGTGAAGTTCCTGCGCGCCGCGCTGGGCACCGTGAAGGTGGCGCGACCCACCATCGACCTCGTGGGTTCCTTCACCGCCGCCGCGACGGCGGCGGGTCTCGTCAAACCCGGCCAGAAGTTCAACCCCTTCGCCGACGAGAGCAGCTTCCTGCTCGGCGCGTTCCTGTTCGAGGACGTCGGCGTCACCGCCTACAAGGGAGCAGCGCCGCTCATCAGCAACAAGACCTACCTCGACGCCGCGGCCGGCATCCTGGCGTTCGAGGCCTACCACGCCGCGACCATCCGGACCACGCTCGTGGCGCGGGGTCAGGGCCCCGCGGCCGACGCCATCTCGAACGCCCGTGACTCCCTGGACGGACCCACCGACCTCGACCAGGGCGTCGACGGCCCGAACGGGAGCACCATCGTCGCCCCGGGCGACGCGAACGGCGTGGCCTACTCGCGGACCTTCGGTCAGGTGCTCAACGTCGTCTTCCTCAACCCGGGCAAGACGAACAAGGGCGGGTTCTTCCCCCAGGGCGTGAACGGCGACATCCGCTCCTCCGACGCGCACTGACGCCAGCCCGCGCGGTCGTCCCGGCACCCCGACAGTGCCGGGCCGACCGCCGCTCCGGTCCGGTCTCTCGTCCCGTCCGCAGCGGTGGTGAGGTCGCGCGTGCAGACCCTCCCGGCGGCACGTCGACCGCCACCACCCGCTGTCCCGCCGACCTCGTGCACCCCGATGCCATGAGCGGCTGCCTCTGCCGTTCTCCCTCCAGCCGTCCGGCGTCCACCGATCCGTCAGGTCACTCCTGCACGTCGCAGCCGGTGGGGTACCGCTCAGCGGCGTTGCAGGGCACACTGCAGAGGACCGCCGGAACACCGGGGGTCACCACCCACGGCGGGAGCTCAAGACCATGGGCGAGTTGCGCGAAGAACCGGTCGTGTCGGGCCGGGAGTACTCCGTCGACGAGGTGCGCGGACGTCCCGCGGCCGAGCTCGAGGACTTCGAAGGCGAGACCTCCTTCCACGCCAGCCACGGACCTCACGAGCACGACGTCGTCGGGTTCGGGAGGGTCGAGGACGACAAGGCGCTGGTGCACGAGAAGCAGGGACCAGACGGCGGAGGCCGCGACGTGCGCGTCTGGCAGGTCACGCCGACAGCGCAGGGGTTCGCGGCCGAACACATCCCCAAGGGCTGACCCGCCGCGGCGCCGATCGGGAGATCCCTTCCACCGGAGGGGGACCGACCACTGCGGGCTGGGCCGGGTCGGGCTGCGGCCCGTCCCTTCCCGCAGCGGACACGTGCTGTGGCGAGCACCGTGTGGGAACGGGAACCGGTGGCCACGGTGAGGGAGCGCTCCGGTCGGGGACGCCCCGTCCGCGATGCCGCTCCTCCTCCCCGGCTATCACCGCCACGCTCAGCTCGCCGACGTCCTCCCGGTTCCTGGTCCGCCCTGGACCACCTCAGCGGCTCGACAACCTGCCGTTGGCCACGCGCACCGCGGCGCTCATGCGCGACAGGAAGGCGATCACCATGCGCAGTTCCTGCTCGTCGCTCGAACGGGTCGCCGCGGCGATCTCAGTGCCGGCGAACGCCAGGAACGCCCGCGCCTCCTCCCGGCCCTTCGTGCTCGGGCGCACCGTCACCCGCCGCCGGTCCGTGCTCTCACGACTGCGCACGACGAAGCCGGCCCGTTCGAGGCGGTCGAGCAGGACGGTCGTCGCCCCCGACGTCATCCCCAGCCGCCGCGACAGCTGCGCCGGGGACAGCGGTGTCCCGCTCTCGGCGGCCCAGACCACCTGACCGAGCGCGTTCGCGTCCGAGGTGGGCAGGCCCGTCCAGCCGGCCAGGTGGTGGTGCAGTTCGGTGGCGCCGACCAGCCACTCCTGCAGGCCTTCCATCACCGCGACCTGCGCGGGGCTCCAGGCCTCGGTGAGCGGATCGGTCGGCGGTGTCTCCATCGAGCGACTTCCTCCACAGTGAAGTAACTTCTCCAAGTAGTCAGAAACCACTGTAGAGGAGACCGCCGTGCTCGAGCCTGCCCGAACCGCCGTCGTCTCCGGAGCCAGCATCGCCGGCCTGTCCGCCGCGTACTGGCTGCAGCGCACCGGGTGGCGGGTCACCGTCCTCGAACGCGCCGCCGCCTTCCGCGACGGCGGCCAGAACGTCGACGTGCGCGGTGTGGCGCGCGACGTGCTGGCCGAGATGGGTCTGGTGGAGGCCGTCCGGGCCCGCAACACGACCGAGACCGGCACCGTGCTGGTCGACGAACGGGGCCGGGTCACCGCCGAACTGCCCTCCGACGGTCCCGACGGGGCCACCGCCGAGCTGGAGGTGCTGCGCGGGGACCTCGCCCGCACCCTGCTGGAGGCCCTCTCCCCCGAGGTCGACGTCCGGTACGGGCAGAGCGTGGCCGACGTGCTCGACGACACCGGCCCCCTGGTCGTGACCACGACCACCGGCGACCGGTTGCCGGCGGACCTGCTCGTCGTCGCCGAGGGCGTGCGCTCCACGACGCGCGACCGCGTGTTCGCCGGCCGGGTAGAGCGCCGCGAACTCGGCGTCACCATGGCCTTCGGCACCATCGCCCGCACCGCCACCGACGACGACCGGTGGCGCTGGCTGACCACCACCGGCGGACGCCAGGTGCACCTGCGCCCCGACCCCCACGGCACCACGCGCGCCATCCTCGCCGCCCGCAGCGACGTCCTCCCCGGTCTCGTCGACCTCCCCCGCCCCCGGGCGCAGCAGCGGTTGCGCGAGGTGTTCGCCGACGCCGGCTGGGAGGCCCCCCGGGTCCTGGACGGTTTCGAGACCTCCGACGACGTCTACGTCGACGACCTCACGCAGATCAGGATGGCCACCTGGCACACCGGCCGCGTCGTCCTGGTCGGTGACGCGGCCTGGTGCGTCACCCCGATGGGTGGTGGGGGCGCCTCCCTGGCCCTGGTGGGCGGCTACGTCCTGGCCGCCCACCTGTCCACGGCGGACAGCACGTCCACCGCCCTGGACCGCTACGGGGAGTGGATGCGGCCCCTGGTCGACGACGTGCAGGGCCTGCCCCGCGGCATCGTCGACGTCGCCTACCCCCGGACCCGGCTCGGGGTCTCCACCCGCCGCGTGCTGGACAGGGCGCTGACCTCCCGGCCCCTGCGCCCGCTGATCGCGAGGATCACGCGCGTGGCCACCACCGACCAGGACCTCCCCGCGATCGAGGTCGCGCGCCCGGCCGCGACGTGAACCGCGCCTGCGGCCCGGGGACGACGCGGATCGGAGGTCGAAACCCCGCTCACCCGGCCGGCCGAGGGTCCGGCGGGTCACCCGGGTCCATCGGCCGTTCCAGTGGCGCGTTCACGTTCGCCCCTTCCTCGAGGACCGTCCACCACGCAGCGGGTCGTCGGCCCGGTGCCCACGCCCGTCGCGAACTCCTGCCGGCCGTCCGGGCGTGCGCGCGGACGCGCCTCGACGACCAGCCACCCCAGGGTGGTGCGCCGGCCCACCGCGCGCAGCGCGGAGAACCCTGACTCCTCCCGGAACTGCGGCCCGGTCCAGCGCCGGCAGGTCGTCGACCGGGTCCGCTCCCGAGCACCGCTCGAAGCCGCACCACCTCCTCGACGCGCCCTCGTGCCGAGGGCGCCGGCTCCCTCGCCGGGACGACCCGCGGATCGGAGCACGGGTGGACGACGGCCGTGCCGCGCGGCGACAGGATCACCGGGTGATCGTCACCGCCGGTTCCGCGGTCGCCGTCGTGGGCGCCGCCGCCTGCCTCGTGCTGGCCCTCCTCACGGTCCCGACCCGGCGCCCGCCGCGCGGACCGGCCCTGGCGGCGGTCGCGTCGCTGGTCCTGGGCGCCGTGGTGGCGTGCGGGCCGGCGGGTCCGCGCTGGCAGCTGCTGCCGGTCGTCCTCGGCGGTGCCCTGGCCACCCTCGTGGTGCGGCTGGGCCGGCGGCGGGCACCGTCGGTGGTCGTGGCGCTGGCGGCGGCGCTCGCCATCGCCGCCGGGACCGGAGCCGTCTGGGCCTTCCCGCCGCTGCGCCTGCCGGTCCCCACCGGCCCGCACCCCGTCGGGACGACGGAACTGCAGTGGCAGGGCCCGACGCTGCGGGGGCAGCACACGATCGTGGCGCAGGTCTGGTACCCCGCGGCGTCGGCCGCTGGGGGCGCGGGACGGTACGCGGGCCGCGACGGCGCCGAGGCCCGCGAGGTCACCGGCGCGCTGGCCCGGACGTTCGGGGCGCCGCGGTTCCTCCTGCACGACGTCGAGGTCGCCCGCGCCCGGGCCGTGCCGGAGGCCGCCGTGGCGCCGGGCGGGTTCCCGGTGGTGCTCTTCTCCCCCGGCGACGTCAGCGTCCGCCGGCAGAACACGGCGTGGGCCACGGAACTGGCCGCCCACGGGTACGTGGTCGTCGCCCTCGACCACCCGTTCGACTCCGCCGTGCAGGTCGCCGCCGACGGCGTCGCCACCGGCTCGCTGGTGCGGAGTTCCGGCGACGACGCGCAGGACCAGGCGCAGGCCGACGAGCAGGTCCGCGTCCGCGCCCGCCAGTTCGGTTCCGCCCTGGACGAACTGGCCCGACGCCACGGCGGCGGGGGGCTGCTCGCCGGGCACCTGGACCTGACGCGCGTCGCCGCGACGGGCCACTCCCTCGGCGGGGCGACGGCGCTGCGGGCCGCCGCCGACGACCCGCGCGTCGACGCCGCGATCGACCTCGACGGCCTCCCCCGGACGCGGGCCCGGCCCACCGTCCCGGTCATGGTGCTCGTGGCCGGTCGCGGGACGCAGAACACCGCGAACGACCGGCGGTACGCCGCGGCGGTGCGCGACGCGGTGGCGGAGTCCCCCGACGCCCGCGTCGTGACCGTCGACGGCGCCTCGCACCTGACGTTCACCGACGCCCCGCTGTTCCTGCCGCCACTGCCCGCGCTGGTGGGCACCCTGGGGCGGGCCGGTGCCGTGCACGCCACCACGGAGCCGACGCTGGAGTTCCTGCACGAGGCGCTGGGGTGAGCCTGTTCCGGGCGCCGCCGCGCGAGTAGCGTGCCCGGACATGGCCTTCGACGTGGCGGGGCACTACGACCGGTTCATGGGGCGGTTCTCGGCCCCGCTGGCGCACCTGACGGTGGAACGGCTGGCGCCGGCGCCGGGGACGCGCGTCCTCGACGTCGGGTGCGGGCCGGGGGCCTTGACGAGCGAGCTCGTAGCCCGTCTCGGTGCGGGCGCGGTCGCGGCGGTCGACCCGTCGCCGGGGTTCGTCGCCGCGGCCGCGACGCGGCTGCCGGGCGTCGACGTCCGCCAGGCCGGTGCGCAGGCGCTGCCCTTCGCCGACGGCGAGTTCGACCTGGTCCTGGCCCAGCTCGTCGTCGCGTTCGTGCCCGACCCCGTCGCCGGTCTGCGCGAGATGGCCCGGGTGGGTGGCCGGGTGGCCGCCTCGTTCTGGGACTTCGGCGGGCAGCGCAGCCCGCTGGAGCTGTTCTGGCGCGCCGTGCGCGACCTCGACCCGTCCCACCCCGGCGAGGCCGGCTGGGCCGGCGGCACGCGCGGGGACCTCGCCCGGATGTTCCGGGCCGCGGGGCTCGCCCCCGTCGTCGACGACGAGCTGACCGTGTCGGCCGCCTACTCGGGGTTCGAGGAGTGGTGGCGGACGTACGAGCTGGGGATCGGGCCGGTCGGTGACTTCGTCGCTGCGCTGGACGCCGAGCAGCGGGAGGCGCTGCGCCACCGGTGCGCCGAGCTCGTGCCCGCGGACGGCTTCGAGGTCGAGGCCACGGCCTGGTTCGTCGTCTCCTCTTGACGGTCCGCCCCGTCGGGGTCTGTACTTGTCGCAGTCGTTGATTGCGAGGTTGCTCAAGTGCAAGATCACCTCAGCGCCACGTTCGCTGCCCTGGCCGACCCGACCCGCCGGGCCCTGCTGGCCCACCTGCGGCACGGGGAGGCGACCGTCAACGAACTCGCGGCTCCGCACGAGCTGACGCTGCCGGCCATCTCCCGGCACCTGAAGGTCCTCGAGCAGGCCGGTCTGGTCGTCAAGACGCGACAGGCGCAGTGGCGGCCGTGCCGGCTCGTCGCCGACCCGTTGCGCGAGGTCGACACCTGGATGGACGACTACCGCCGGTTCTTCGCGGACCGGTTCGACCGGCTCGCCGAGCACCTCTCCGAGGAACCCGCCGAGAACCCCAGCGATCGATCGCCGAAGGAGACGACGTGACCACGCAGAACTCCACCCAGAACTCCACCCAGAACCCCACCCGGACCCCCGCGCCCACGGCCCGCAGCATCGAGCTCGTGCGCGAGTACCCGGTCGAACCGCAGCGCGTGTTCGCCGCCTGGACCGACCCCGAGCAGCTCGAGTGGTTCTCCGGACTGCCTGCGGCGCAGTCCGAACCCACCGTCGACCTGCGCCCGGGGGGTTTCTGGCGGCTCACCCTGCAGGAGGGACCCGACGGCCGCCGCTACGCCACGGGTGGGCTGTACCGCCTCGTCGAACCCCCGCACCGCCTGGAGTTCCACTGGGGCGCCCCCGGCGGGTGGCCCGACCTGGACCCGGACGACCTCGACGCCGTCCCGCTGGTCTCGCTGCGCTTCGAGCCCACCACCTCCGCGACCGGGTCAGGGACGCGCATGACGGCCACCCTCGCCCTGTCCGACCGGCTCGACGAGGCCCAGGTCGAGCACTGGTTCAGCCTGGGCATCCGCGAGGGCTGGACGATGACGGTCGACCGCCTCGCGCCGCAGTGACAGCACGTCCCGGGCGAAGGAGAACACGAGCGACGCCAGCGCCAGGGCCAGGGCCGTCGTGGCCAGGGGCAGCGGGACGAGCGGGGTCAGGGCCAGCAGGAGCGCGACGGCCTGGACGACGGCGATGACCTTGCGCGAGAACCGCGGCCGGGGACTGCGCTGCAACCACGCCCACCGCAGACCCGCGGCCACGTAGGCGTAGCGCATGAGGCCGATGGCCAGCACCCACGGGCCCTGGCTGCGGGCGGCGACCAGGGACAGCACGAGGATCAGCGCCGCGTCGACCTCCATGTCCAGTCGGGCGCCGGCCGCGGTCGCGGTACCCGTGCGGCGCGCGACGTAGCCGTCGAGCCCGTCGAGGAGCAGGGCGGGCAGGGCCAGGCCCACCAGCCACCACGGCCGGGGCCCGAGGAGCCCGCCCAGGGACATCACCGCCACGGTGGCGCACCCCCCGACCAGGACCGTGCGGGCCAGGGTCACCCGGTCGGCCGGCCCGGACCAGCGGTCGCGCCGGGACGCCACGGCGACCGCGGCGCAGGCCACCAGGCCCACGCCCGCGATCGCCGCGGCCCCCTGCGCCAGCGCCAGGCCGGCGTAGGAGGCCAGCGCCACGCAGACGAGGACCGACACACCCAGCGCGACCCCGGCGTCGCGCACGCTCCTGCCCATGCCCGCCCAACGAGCGGGGTGGGCCTGCGGTTCACCGCGCGGCCCAGAACTCCTGGTGCGAGCGGGTCAGCCAGGCGTCGACCCAGGCCCGGTCGGCCTGCTCGGGCAGGTCGGCGACCTCCACGGCCGCGGCCAGGTCGGCCTCCAGTTCGGCGATCCAGGCCTCGACGTGGCGCCGGTCCCACTCCCCCCGCCGGACCTGGCGCAGCTCGGCGAGCTCGGGGGCCGGGACGGGCAGCGTGACCCGCCCGCTGCGCAGCAGCTCCAGACCCTGCAGGCCCAGCCGCAGGGCGTGGGTGGCCCGCTTGGCGTCGTAGGCCGCGCCCCCGTCGCGCGAGGCGGCCCGGGCCCGGGTGCGGCGCGCGGCGAACGCGTCGCGCTGGGAGCGCAGGTACCCCAGGAACCGCCGGCCGGCCGTGCGGCTGGCGAACCGCTCGGCCTGCGCCCGCAGTTCCCGCCCCGCGGCGGTGACCCGCACCACCTCGGTGTCGGGGACCCACAGGGGCAGCAGGACCGTCGGGTTCCCCGCGACGGCCAGCCGGGCCCACTTGCGGGCGCTGTAGACCACGACGTCGAGGTCGCCGGGGCCGGACGGTTCGGCCAGCCCCCGCGACCGCGACCACGCGGTGTGCAGCTCGTACTGCTCGAACGCGATCTCCCGCCCGCCGGGGGTGCGGACCCGGGCCAGGCCGGTGACGAACTCGACCGGTTCCAGGCACAACCCGAGCTCGTCGCGGTCGTCCTGCCCGTCGATCGCCGTGCCGTGGACCCCGCTGCCGACCTGGGTCAGCAGGACGGTGCCGGCCTCGGCCAGTCGTCGCGCGTCCTCACCGGCGTGGGGGTGTCTGATCACCCAGTGAGGGTAGGTCGCCGAAGCGGCCGGGCGCCAACGGGTTTCACAACCGCGACAGGCGTTCCAGCAGCAGGCCGGCGAAGTCGCCGGGGATCTCCAGCGCGACCCGGGTGCCGCCGGGGTAGGCGGTCGGGAAACCCTGGTACAGGTCGCGCAGGTCCGCGATCGTCTGCCCCCGGCCCGGGCCGTCGGTGTGGTCGACGACGACGGGAACCGTCGGGGCGAGAGCCGGCTCGACGTCCCCGGTGGCGACGGCGGCGGCCAGCGGGTCGTGCAGCACGGCGCAGGGGCGGCCGAAGCGCTGGGCGTAGAACCCGTAGTAGAACTCCAGCATCTGCGCGATGGCCGTCGCCCCGGGGGTTCCGACGGCCAGCAGCGCCTGCCGGTGCGACTCCTCGAAGACGTGCCGCATCGTGACGTCCAGGCCGATCATCGTCAGCCGGAAACCCGCGGTGAACACCCGGTGCGCGGCGACGGGGTCGTTGGCGACGTTCGCCTCGGCCAGGGCCGAGACGTTCCCCGGGGCCATCGCGGCCCCGCCCATCACGGTGAACTCCGCGACGAGCTCGGGCAGGCGCGGTTCGAGGTCGAGGGCCAGGGCGACGTTCGTGAACGGCCCGATGGCCAGCAGCCGCAGCCGCCCGGTGTGCGCGTGGGCCGCCTCGACGATGGCCTGCGCACCGGACAGGCCCGTCGGCTCGGCCGCCGCGCGCGGCAGCCGCACCTCGCCGATGCCGTTGACGCCGTGGACCTCGGGGGCGCCCCCGGAGTACGGGTGGTCGAGGAAGTCGTGCGCGCCGACGCTGACGGGGACGTCGGGCCGGCCCAGCAGGGCCAGCAGGTCCAGGGTGTTGCGGGCCCCGCCGGCGGCGTCGAGGTTCCCGCTGACGGTCGAGACGCCGACCAGGTCGACCCCCGGGGAGGCGACGAGCCAGCCGATGGCCATGGCGTCGTCGATGCCGGTGTCGCAGTCGAGGAAGAACGGGGCCGGGTCGATCGGGGAGTCGGTCACGCCACCATCGTAGGGACCGGGCTCAGCGACCGTCCCAGCCCTCCTGGGGGGTGCGGCAGGTCTCCCGGAAGACGTAGTCGGAGATCGCGCGCCGTTGCGAACTCGTCCAGTCGATGACCGGCCGGCGCGCGGTGGGCGGCACGTACCCGATGCGGTAGACCGCCATCAGCTCCAGGTCGTCGGGGACGGCGAGCAGCCGCACGATCTGCTCCCAGGCGCCGGGGACCTCCATGGGGAAGCTGATGAACTGGATGCCCAGGCCCAGCTCGGTCGTCGTCAGCCACACGTTCTCCATCGCCGCCCCCATGGAGAACAGGGAGTAGAACGACGACAACTGCCCGGGACGGTACTCGGCCCGGTCGAGCATGACGCCCATCAGCAAGGGCGACCCCGCGACCAGTTCGCGGTTCTGCCGGCCCAGCGTGCGGGGCACGCGCAGCAGGTTCATCGCGAACTGCCCGCGACGGGTGAACACGCTGCGGCTGAAGGGACGCAGCGGGGCGGGCAGCTTGTCGAACAGCATCCCGGTCCCGGTGCGGGCCATCTCCTCGGCCGAGAACCGGAAGTAGCGCTTGTAGCGCTCGAAGAACGTGCCGTTGCCCATGGCCGTCGTCATCGACGCGCCGCTGATCCGGGCGACCTGCTCGATGGTCTCGCGCGACTCGACCAGGACGAAGCGCCACGGCTGGCTGTTCAGCTGCGAGGGGGCGCGGCCGGCGACCTCGACCAGGGTGCGCTGGTGCTCGGGGCTGACCGGGTCGGGCAGGAACGCGCCGTTGGTGGTGCGCCGGGCGGCGATCGCGTCGCGCAGTTCCATCACGCCGCCCGCAGGGCCAGGACGTAGGCGGGCGCCGCGGTGGCCGCCAGCACCGGGTGCCAGCGCGAGCGGGCCGGCAGCGCGGGGATGGCCAGCAGCGGGGCGGCCACGGGCAGCAGCCGCCGGAACGCCGCGGGCCGGCGGCGCAGCAGGTCCACCCCGGCCAGGGCGGTCAGCGACCCCGTGGCGACGTAGACGGCGTGGTGCACCCAGCGCCAGCCCGAGCTGTCCACCAGGTGCAGGGCGACCGCCGCCCCCAGGGTGCAGTTCGCGGCGTAGCTCGCGGTGGCGGCGACCAGCAGCGGGGAGTCCACGCGGTCAGTGGACCACGGGCGGCCACGGCGGGTCGGGACGGGGTGCGCCGGGGGTCAGGCCGCCTCGCGGATGGCCAGCAGCACCTGCCCGACGAGCTCGGCCGGGACGTCGACCAGGCCGTGGTCGAAGCGGGCGTGGCCGCTGACCTGGGCCAGGATGGCGTCGCTGTCGGGTGCTTCGAAGGTGCGTGAGCAGCCGGCCACGACGTCGCCGCAGGTGAACTTCTTCACGGTGGTGCTCCTGTCCGGGTCCCGTTGCTCGAGAAGGGTGCTTCCCCCGCCCTCACACCGTCCTCGGGCCGCCCCGGGGGGCACCTGAGCCCCCGGGGGGGCATCGCACCCGGACGGCGCAACGCCCACCCCCGGACGGCGGAGGCGGGCGTCGCGCAGGTCGGCCGGTGTCAGTGCCGGGCGTCGGTGGTGGTGTCGGTGCCGACGTCGGTGGTGGTGTCGGTGCCGACGTCGGTGGTGGTGTCGGTGCCGACGTCGGTGGTGGTGTCGGTGCCGACGTCGGTGGTGGCGTCGGTCCCGGTCCCGGGCTCCACCTCGGCCGGCGGCGCCGGCCGGCGCAGGCTCAGCACGATCGCCAGCGTGAGGGAGACCACGATGACGCTGAGGCTGATCCAGGTCGGGATGTGCGGGATCGTGGGGCTGATGACCTCGTGGCCGGCCTGGAAGAACAGCTTCACGCCGATGAAGGCGAGGATGAAGGCCAGCGCCTTGGACAGCAGGTGGAAGCGCTCGAGCAGACCCGACAGCAGGAAGAACAGCGACCGCAGCCCCAGGATGGCGAAGGCGTTGGAGGAGTAGACGATGAAGGCCTCGTCGGAGACGGCCAGGACGGCCGGGACGCTGTCGACGGCGAAGATGAGGTCGGCGGCCTCGATGGCGGCCACCACCGCCAGCAGCGGCGTGCCGTAGCGCTTGCCCGCTTCCTTGATGAAGAACTTCTGGCCGTGGTACTCGTCCTTGAGCGGGACGATCTTCTTCAGCATCCGGACGCCGATGTTGGTGCTCGGGTCCATGTCCTCGTCGTCGTCCTTGAGCATCTTCCACGCCGACCACAGCAGGACCGCGCCGAAGGCGAAGAGGATGACGGTGAAGCGCTCGACGACGGCGACGCCGACGCCGAGGAAGATGCCGCGGAAGATCAGCGCGCCGAAGACGCCGAAGAACAGGACGCGGTGCTGGTACTCGCGGGGCACCTTGAAGTACCCGAAGATCAGCGCGAAGACGAAGAGGTTGTCGACGGACAGGCTCTTCTCCAGCAGCCAGGCCGTCGTGTAGGCGGTCCCGGCCTCGGCGCCGTAGGCCCAGAAGACGATGCCCCCGAAGACCAGGGCGATGGCGACCCAGACGGCGCTCCAGATCGCGGCTTCCTTGAACTTGATGACGTGCGCGCCGCGGTGGGCCAGCAGGTCGATCGCCAGCATGACGACGATGACTGCGCCGAGCCCCACCCAGGCCCACACCGGGACGTCGAGGTCCAGGTCCACTGCGTGCTCCCCAGGATCGAGGTGACCGGGACGGCGGTCGCCGCCCGGTCTCCATCGTGACTGCCGAGGGCACGCAACACCGGGTCGACAACAGGACGAGTTCTCCGCGCCTCCTTGCCGAACCTCGGCAATCAGCGGGTGGTGGTGTCCGGCCAGCCGAGGGCGCGGGCGGCCAAGACGGCGGCCTGGACGCCGAACCGCTGCTCGGGACGGGTGACGTCGACGCCGGTGAGGTCGCGCACCCGCGCCAGGCGGTAGGTGACGGCGCGCACGGACAGGTGCAGCCGGCGCGCGGCCTCGGTGGCGTTGCCGCCGGAGGCCAGGTAGGCCTCCAGGGTCCGCAGGACCGGCTCGGCGCCGCCGCGCACGTCCCGCAGACCGCCCAGGGTGGTCTCGACGAGGTCGGTGGCCACGGCCCGGTCGCGCAGCAGCACCTCGTAGACGAGCAGGTCGGCGGCGTCGGCCACGGGTCCGCCCCCGAGGCGGTCGCCCAGGGCCAGCGCTCCGCGCGCCTGCTCGTAGGAGCCCACGACTCCCCCGGCCCCGGCGGCCGGGCGCCCGACCCCCACGCGCCAGCCGGAGCGCCCGGGGGCGCCGAGCACGTCGCGCAGCCGGTCCAGCACCTCACCGACCGCGGCCCGGTCGGGGGCGGCGAAGACGACGACGAGGGCGCCGTCCTTGGTCGCCACCAGGGGGTCGGCGTCGGCCGAGGCGCCCTGCAGGCGGCGCTCGACCGCGGTCAGCTGGGCGGTGGCGTCGACGAAGGGGACGTCGGCGCGCACGACGGCCACGGCGTGCGGGCTCGTCAGCTCCAGGCCGTACCGGGGGGCGCGCCGCAGCAGGGCGCTGAGGTCGGCGGTGCCGGCCAGCAGGTCGTCGACGAACTCGCGCCGGTCGGACTCCTCCCGGCGGATCAGCTGCCGCCGGGCGAGCTGGTAGGCCTCGCTGAGGACGGCGACGGCGTCGTCGGTGGCGCGCAGCACGACCTCGCCGGCCGTGACGACACCCTCGGGGTCCTCGGCGGCCGCGACCACGGGGGGCAGGTGGCGCCACAGCCGCCAGGCGGCCGACAGGTACAGGTCCAGCAGGGCCCGCAGGGCCACCCCGGCCCCGGCGGCCCGTTCGCCGACCGCCCGGTAGCGGGCGATGCGGGCCGTGGACAGCCGGCGTCGCTGCAGGACGGCCTGCCACACGTCGTCGAGGAAGTCGCCGAGCAGGGCCGGGTCCAGGCCGCCGGCGTCGGCGGCCGCCGCGGCCGCCACCGCGGGCAGGGGGTCGGCGTCGGCGGGGGTGGTCGGGGGCACCGCCGGATGATGCCACCCGGGCGTCTGGAACGATGCAGAACGTGACGACGGATGAGCCGACCGCTATGTGACCCTGCTCACAATTACCCTCCACCCCTCCGTGGCGGTCCTCGAAGTGCCGAGGTTGCGGAGGGTAGGGTCCACCGACGGTGGCCCTCACAGGACCTCCACGCCGACGCGACACGCTCCCCCCGTCAGCACCGCACCGCCGATCCGGGCTCGCGCCCCCGACCGCACTGGACGTACACGACGTGCCTTCCCCCACGGCCCAGTCCTCCTCCCGCCGGAGCCCGCTGCGCGCAGCGGTGCTGTTCGCCGCGGCCGCGGCGAGCACCGGGTGCCTGGCCCTGGGCGCGGCGGTCCCGGCGTCCGCGGAACCGGCTGCGGCGGCCTCGACGCCGGGCTCGGCGGTCGGCACGACGGTGAACGCCGCGGTGAGCGCGGAGAACCCGCCCACCCAGGCCGAGCTCGACCGGGCCCGGGAGCAGGCCGCGGCCTCGGCCGCGAAGCTCGCGCAGGCCCAGGCCGACCTCGCCGCCGCCCAGTCGGCGCTGGACGCCCTGGCCGCCCAGGCCAACGCGGCGCTGGAGGCCTACCAGCAGGCCGTGGAGGCCAAGGACGCCGCCGTGACGGAGGAGGCCGCCCAGCGCGAGCGGCTGGCCCAGGCCGAGGCGACCCTGGCCGAGGGCAAGAAGGACCTGGGGCAGTGGGCCTCGCAGGCCTACCGCGGCGGCGGCTCGCTGTCGGAGTACTCCGGGCTCGTCTCCGTCCTCAAGGGCGGGGCGACCGACGACACCGCCAGCGCCATCGCCTCGGCCAAGCGGATCGGTGACGGCCGCAGCAACGCCGTGGAGGCCTACGAGGAGGCCCAGCGCGTGCAGGCCGACGCCACCGTCAAGGCGGCCGCGGCCGCCGAGGAGGCCCGCAAGCAGGCCGACCTGGCCACCGCCGCCAAGCAGCAGGCCGATGCCCTCGTCGCCCAGCAGCGCTCGCAGGTGCAGAACCTCGCCGTCCTGCAGGCCGCTGCGGCCGGCAACGCGGCCAGCACCGCCGACCACGCCGCCAACCTCGCCGCCGCCAAGGCCCAGGCCGACGCCGCGGCCGCCGCCTACGCCGCCTCGGCGGCCGCGGGCAGCATCACGGCCGTCGCCGGCGACTGCGACACGGGCATCAGCCTCGTCGGCTTCGCCAACGGCCTCATCCCCCGCAGCGCGCTGTGCCCGCTGACCAGCGCCCCCGGCCACGTCCTGCGCTCGGACGCCGCCAACGCCTTCACGGCCCTGAACCAGGCCTACGCGGCCCAGTTCGGCAAGAACATCTCGGTGACCGACTCCTACCGGACCCTGGCCGAGCAGATCGACGTCAAGGCCCGCAAGCCCGGACTGGCCGCCAAGCCCGGCACCAGCCGGCACGGCCTGGGCATCGCCGTCGACCTGGGCGACGGCATCCAGAACGCCGACTCGGCCCAGCACCAGTGGATGGACCGCAACGCGGCCCTGTACGGCTGGATCAACCCCGCCTGGGCGCAGAACCGCAGCGGCCAGTTCGAGCCGTGGCACTGGGAGTTCACGGGCTGATGGGCACCCGTCCGTGGTGACCCGGCCCCCGGCGCGCCACGCGTTCTGCGCCTGGGACGGGCCGATCGCCATGGCCCACCGCGGGTTCAGCGCCACCGACAAGCTGCGCGGCCTGGAGAACACGCTGCCCGCGTTCGCCGCGGCCACCGACCTCGGGTACGCGTACCTGGAGACGGACGTGCGGACCACCTCCGACGGGCACCTCGTGGCCTTCCACGACGAGCACCTCGACCGGGTCACCGACGGGCGCGGCGCCCTGTCCGACCTGCCGTGGGCCCGGGTGCGCCGGCTGCTCGTGGCCGGCCGCGAACCGGTCCCGGCCCTGGAGGACGTCCTCGGCTCCTTCCCCCGGGCCCGGTTCAACCTCGACGTCAAGACCGCGGCCGCGGTCGCCCACCTCGACGGGGTGCTGCGCCGCACGAACGCCCACGGCCGGGTCCTGGTCACCGCGTTCGCCCAGCGGCGCCGGCGCGCCGCGCTGTCCGCCGTCGGCGGGCGCGAGGCCACCTCGGCCAGCTCCCCCGGCACGGCCCTGGCCCTGGCCGGGACCCGGTTGCACGCGCCGCTGCTGGTGCGCGCCGCGCTGCGGGGGGTCGACGCCGTCCAGGTCCCCGTGCGCCACGGCGGTGTCGAGGTCGTCTCGGCCCGGTTCGTCGACGCCGTCCACCGCGCCGGCGCGCAGGTGCACGTGTGGACCGTTGACGACGCGGCGCAGATCGCCGCGCTGCTCGACCTCGGCGTGGACGGGATCATCACCGACCGCGCCGACGTCCTCAAGGCCGTCCTGACCTCGCGGGGCGAGTGGATCGGGTGAGATGGGTGCCGTGAGCACCCCCGCCCCGACGCCCGCCACGACGCCAGACCCGACGCTGCTGCGGGCCCGCCGCTCCTGGTACGTCTACGACTGGGCCAACTCCGCGTTCGTCACCACGACGCAGACCGTCCTGTTCGCCCCGTACCTGACCGTCGTCGCCCGCCGGGCCGCCTGCCCGCAGGGCACCGACGGCTGCACGAACACCCTCTCGGTCCTCGGCCTGCCGGTCGCGCCCGGCTCGGTGGCGCTGTACACGATCACCGTCGCCACCCTGCTGTCGGCGCTGCTGCTGCCGTTCGTCGGTGCCCTGGCCGACCGCACCCGCCACCGCCACCGCCTGCTGGGGGGCTTCGCGTGGACCGGGGCCGCCGCCGCGACCGCCATGGTCGCCGTCGGCGGGGACCGCTGGTGGCTGGGGGTCGTGCTGGCCCTGGTCGCCGTCGTCAGCCTCACCCTGTCCCTGGTCGTCAACGACGCCCTGCTCATCGACGTGTCCGGTCCCGCCGAACGCGACGCCGTCTCCTCACGCGGCTGGGCGGCCGGTTACCTCGGCGGGTTCGTGCTGCTGGCGGTCAACCTCCTGCTGGTCTCCACCCCGGGCACGTTCGGTCTCACCGAGGAGTGGTCGGTGCGCGTGTCCCTGGCCTCGGCGGGCCTGTGGTGGGGGCTGTTCACCGTCGTGCCCGTGCTGGGCCTGCGCCGGCTGCCCCCGCGACCGGTCCTGGACCTGGCTCCCGAGGCCGGGCACGGCCTCACCGCGCCCGTGCGTCAGCTCGCCCGGACGCTGAAGGGACTGCGGCACCACCCGCAGGTGCTGCGCTTCCTGCTGGCCTACCTGGTCTTCAACGACGGCATCCAGACCGTCGTGTCGGCCTCCAGCGTGTACGGCCAGGAGGAGCTGGGCTTCAGCTCCGCGCAGCTGCTGACGACCGTCCTGCTCGTGCAGGCCGTCGCCTTCCTCGGCGCGCTCGTCTTCGGCCGCCTCGCCGGCCGGTTCGGGGCCCAGCGCACGGTCCTGGGCGGGCTGGTGCTGTGGATCGTCGTGGTCCTGGGCGCCTTCGCGGTGCCCCGCGGCGCCTTCACGAGCTGGCTGGCCCTGGCCGTCCTCATCGGCCTGGTCCTGGGCGGGACGCAGGCGCTGTCCCGCTCGCTGTTCTCGCGCCTGGTGCCGGCCGGGGCCGAGGCGGAGTACTTCAGCCTGTACCAGGCCGGGGAACGCGGGACGAGCTGGCTGGGGACCCTGGTGTTCGGGCTCGTCGCGCAGCTGTGCGGCTCCTACCGCCCAGCGCTGGTGGCCCTGCTGGCCTTCTTCGTCGTGGGGGCGGTGCTGCTGGTCCGGGTCGACGTGGCCGCGGGGGTTCAGCAGGCACAGCGAGGGACCGATCCAGTACGCTGAGTAATCAATCAACCTCGCTGTGCACACGACCTCCACACACCGTGTCGGGTGTCGCGGAACAGCGGGGATCGTCACGGCGTTCAACCACCGAGTCCCCTCCACTCCTCCCGGAACACCGGGAGCCGCCGTACGGGGGGGACGGTGGGGAGGTTCACATGAGCGAGCGCAACCTGCGAGGATCCCGCCTCGGAGGCGCCAGCCTCGAGAGCGAGTCCGGCGTCGAGCCGGCCGAGCGGCAGCTGGTCTCGTACCACTGCCCGAACGGTCACACCGTCACGGTGCCCATGTCGCTGGAGGCCGACGTGCCTGCGCTGTGGGAGTGCCGCTGCGGGGCCGAGGCCCTGCGCGCCGACACCGACGCGCCCGAGAAGAAGGCCGGCAAACCGGCGCGCACGCACTGGGACATGCTCCTGGAGCGGCGCACCATCGCCGAGCTGGAAGTGCTGCTGGACGAGAGGCTCGAGCTGCTGCGCAGCCGCGAGCTGATCAAGCGCAGCGCCTGATCGGCGGACGCCCACGAGGGCCGGCCACCCCGCACGGGGCGGCCGGCCCTCGTGCGTTCAGCGTCCCAGCTCCCGCGGGTCGTCCACGACCTCGCCGTCCACGACCTCACCGTCCACCAGGTCGCCGGGGACCACGTCACCGACGACGACCTGCGGCCCGCCGGCCCGGCGCACCGCGGCGTCGAACCGCCGGCGCACCAGCCGCACGAAGACGGCACGGATCAACCGCCGCGTGGGTGGCAGGACGCACAGCACCCCCAGCACGTCGCTGATCAGCCCCGGCAGGACCAGCAGCAGCCCGCCGAAGCCGGTCAGGACGGCGTTGCCCACCGCTCCCGGCTCCTGCCCCGGCACGGGCGCTCCGAAGGGCACCGTCGCGGTCTGCCGGAAGGCCTGCACCGCCCGGCGACCGGCCCGGCGCAGGACCAGCGCACCCCCGAACGTCTCGGCCAGCAGCAGGACCAGCACCCAGCCGCCGCCGATCACGTGACCGATCTGGACCAGCAGCCAGATCTCCAGGACCACCAGCAGCAGGAGCCCGACGGGGACCCACGCCACCCAGCGCGGCGCCCTCACGCGGGCACCGGGGCGCCCGAGCGGCGCGCAGCGGCCTTCGGGCCGTCCTGCGGCCCACGCCGCGCCCCGCGGCGGGCGGTGAGCAGCAGCAGCACGAACAGGCCCGTCAGGACCTGCTCGGGCAGCGCCCCGACCCGCGTGGCGACCGTCTGCGTCGAGCGCAGGACCACGTCCCCGGTCAGGACGTCCGGCGTGAACAGCGACGACTCGTCGTGCGCGACACCGTCGGGACTGATGATCGCGCTGACACCCACCGTGGAGATCTGCACGACCGAACGCCCGGACTCCACCGCCCGCAACCGCGACATCGCCAGCTGCTGCGGCGCCTCGTCGGACATCCCGAACGTGGCGTTGTTCGTCTGCACGACGAGGAACTGCGCTCCGGCGCGCACCGACTGCCGCACGGTGTCGTCGAAGGCCACCTCGAAGCAGATGACGTCCCCGACCTCCACGCCGTTCATCGTCAGCAACCCCACGTGGTCGCCGTGGACGAAGTCGCGCGTGATGAGGTCGACCTTGTCGCTGAAGTGCCGGAAGAACGAGCGGTACGGCATGTACTCCGCGAACGGCGCCGGGCGCTGCTTGACGTAGTGCCGGCTGTCGTCGTCGCGGGCGCCGGCGATGCCGTCCTGCGGCGTCACCACCAGCCCGGTGTTCGACACGAACCGCCCCGGGCCGTCCAGCACCGCCCCCACCAGGACCGGGACGCCGATGTCGCGGGTGGCCTGCTCGATGACGGCCTGCGCGTCGGGGTTCTCGTAGGGGTCGATGTCGCTGGAGTTCTCCGGCCACAGCACCAGGTCCGGCTGCCGGGCCGTGCCCGCCGCGACCTCCCGGGCCAGCCGCTCGGTGGCCCCGGCGTGGTTGTCCAGCACCGCCCGGCGCTCGGCGTTGAACTCCAGCCCCTCCTCGGGGGTGTTGCCCTGCACCGCCGCGACGTGACGCGTCCCGTCCTCGGCGGCCGTCGGGCGCGGCACCAGCGCCCCCGACCACGTCACGGCCGCCGCGGCCACCACCAGCAGCACCGCGGGCCGCAGCCGCGGCACCCCGCGCGCCGCGCCCACCGGCGCCGGCAGCCGCCGCAGCGCCAGGACCGCCGCGGCCAGCAGCCCACCCGCCAGACCCACCCCGAACGTCACGGCCGGCGACCCGCCCAGCGCGGCCAGGCCCAGCGTCGGGGCGTCGGCCTGGGAGAACGCCAGCCGGCCCCAGGGGAAACCCTCGAAGGGCACCCGGGCCCGGGCGAACTCGGTGGCCACCCAGCCCGTCGCCACGGCCAGCGGCGCCAGCCGCCAGCGGGCCCGCTGCAGCCGCGGCAGCACCGCCCCCAGGACGGCGTAGAAGAGGGTGCAGGCCACCGTCAGCGCCGTCCACGGCAGCAGACCCACGTACGTCCCGCTCCAGGACAGGTGCGGGAACATGAACGCGAACCCGAACACGAAACCGGCGGCGAGACCCCGCCGGGCCCGAACGCCGTGCGTGGCCAGCGCCAGCAGCGCCACCGCCAGGACCGCCGTCGGCCACAGCCCCTCGGCGCTCACCGCCCCCGGGAAGGCCGCCCACGCGGCTAGGCCTCCGACGACGGCCAGCAACAGGGTGACCACCAGGTGCACGGGCGCGGGATCGACCGGACGGGAACGCATCACGAGAGGGTAACCGCCGACCCGCCGCGCGGGTTCCGGTCGAGCCGGTCGAGCCGGCCGGCGGTGCGTCCTCGGCCGAGCCCGCGCGCCCCTCGCGCCGTCGCGCACCCCGTCGGCTACGAGGTGCGTGCCGTTTTCTAAGGGCACACGGACCCGACCACGCCCACTCCGGTCGACGCACGCTCGGCGTCGTCGCAGGTGGTGCGGCTGCGACGACGCCGATCCGCAGGCCGGCCGGTCTTCCTCCACGTGGACTGCACCTCCGAAGCTACTCAGCCGTCGTGCGCTGTCAACCGCCCCGTCACCTGCGACGACACCCATCGCGGCAGGTCACGCGCGCAACCACCACCCGTGATCCGGCACCGGTACCCGGCGTGTCGCCCGGCGTGTCGCGTTCGGAGGCACCACTAGAACCCGCTGTGCACCACCTGTCCGTCCACCACCGTGCGCCGGCACACCGGCTCCGGCGCCCCCGGCTCCAGGTCCGGCAGCCCCGGCGTCCCCGAGCGCGCGTCCGTGCTCCACCCCGACAACCTGCGGTCCGGCGCCTGCACCACCAGGTCCGCCACGTCCCACACCGCGTACGTCGCCGGCGCCCCCGGCCGCAGCACCCCCGGGTGCCCCCGCCCGGCCAGCCGGTGCCCGCCCCGGGTGTGGGCCAGGAACGCCGCCCGGACCGACACCGCCCGCTCCTCCTCGGCGGGGAACGCCGCCGCCCGCACCGCCGCCCACGGCGCGAACGGCGTCACCGGCGTGTCCGAGCCGAACGCCAGCGGCACCCCCGCCGCCGCCCACGCCGCGAACCGGTGCGTCCCGCGCACCCGCTCCCCCAGCCGCTGCGCGTACAGCCCGCCCGGCCCGCCCCACGCCGCGTCGAACCCCGGCTGCAGGCTCACCGCCGTCCCGAACCGCGCGAACGCCGCCACCACCGCGTCGTCGGCCAGCACCGCGTGCTCCACCCGGTGCCCCGCCGAGGCCACCGCCGGCACCCCCAGGTCCGCCGCCACGACCGTCAGCGCCTCCACCACGACGTCCAGCGCCGCGTCCCCGATCGCGTGGAACGCCGCCTGCACCCCCGCCACCGTGCACGCGTGCAGGTGGTCGCCCACCGCCGTCGCGTCCAGGTGCAGCGACCCGCGCCGCCCCGGCGCGTCCGCGTAGTCGGCCCGCAACGCCGCCGTGCGCGAGCCCAGCGCCCCGTCGACGACCAGGTCACCGCCCAGACCCGCCAGCGACGCCGCCGACCCGGCCAGCACCTCCCGCGCCCGGTCCGCGCTGTCCACCCACTCCGCCAGGTACCCCACCACCGTCGGCAGCCCCTCGGCGCTCGCGAGGTCCTGCAACGCCTCCAGGTCCCCCGCCGGCGCCAGCCAGCGGCCCGACATCTCGTGCACCGTCCCGATGCCCGCCGCCGCCGCGGCCCGCAGCGCCGCCCGGCGTGCCCCCTGCGCAGCCGGTGCCGACAGCGCCGCCCACCGGGCGTCCAGCGCGGCGTGGTGCGCCGCCGTCCGCACCCAGCCGTCCTCGCTCCAGCCCGGCAGGTCCCGCAACCCGGCGGCCTGCGCCAGCGAGGAGCTCACCAGGGCGCTGTGCCCGTCCACGCGCGACAGCAGCACCGGCGCGCCCCCACCGGCCCGGTCCAGCTCCTCGCGCGTCGGCACGCGGTCGGTGCCCGGCCACCGCGACTCGTCCCAGCCGAACCCCGCCAGCAGCTCGCCCGGCACCGCCCGGGCCGCGACCGCGTCCAGCACCTCGGCGGCGCTCGCGCACCCGCTCAGGTCCAGACCCGTCTCGCGCAGCCCCGTCTCGGTCAGGTGGGTGTGCGCGTCCACGAACGCCGGGGTGATCAACCGCCCCTCGAGCTCGACGACCTCGTCGCCCTCGCGCGTCCAGGCCCCCGCGGCCTCGTCCGGCCCGACCCAGGCGACGGTGGAACCCTCCACGAGCATCGCCGTCGCGAACGGGTCCGCCGGGGAGTACACCGCCCCGCCCCGGTAGAGCCGACGGGTGGGGGCAGCAGCAGAACGGTCCACGCCGGGCAGCGTAGGAGCCGCCCCGCGTGGACCGTCCGTCAGGTGCTCAGGTCGTGGTCACGACCTCAGGCGCCGGCCGGGGCCGCCGCCCCAGCACCCATCTGCGCGCCCAGGTTCGACAGGTCCTTCACCGACGCCGGGTCGGGGGCGGCCACGGCCACCGACGTGCCCCAGTCGTAGAAGTCCATCGACACCTTCACCGTCGATCCCTCGTAGGCGATCGTCTCGCTCAGGCGCACCGGGCGGTTCTGGTCGTCGACGTACAACTCGAACGGGATCGGGCCCAGCTCGGCCGCCGCGTCCTTCGCCTCCTGCGTCTGCTGCTCCGCCGGGAGCTGCTCGATCGCCTTGGCCGGGTCGATCGTCCCGGCGTACCCCTTCGCCTGCACCCCGCGCACGTCCTGCGCCGGGATCTCCTTGACGTCCTCGGCGACCCCCTGCAGCTGCTCCAGCGACTTCGTCGGGTCCATCGCCGAGGTGTCCAGCCCCGAGGAGGCCATCGCGTCCAGCGGCATCTTCACCCACTGACCCTCGGCCGTCAGCGGCGCACCCGACAGGTACGCCACGCCGTCGACCAGCCGCATCGTGACCTTCGTGCCGCCCGCCTCGGCCGGCAGCGTCAGGTTCATCTCCAGCGCCTGCGTCGCCGAGTCGAACGACCCGTCGGCGGTGACGTTCGCCGACGCCGCCTGGCCGGTGCCCGTCGTGGTCAGCGAGAACTTCGCGCTGCCGGCCTCCTGGGAGCTCTTCGCCGACGCCTTCACCGCCTCGAACGCGGTCAGCTGCGTCGCCGGCGACGACGTCGCCACCGACGGCTTCGACGCCGCGTCGTCACTGCCCCCGCCGCACGCGCCCAGGCCCAGCGCGAGCACGACCGCCCCGCCGGCGGCCAGCGTGCCGATCCGGCGCCGGCGGCGCGTGCCGAGCCGGTTCGCAGAACTCGTCGAACCCGTGGTCATGAGAATTCCCCCCTGGTCAGGCTGTGCTTCCGGTTCCTACCCTCACAGGATGCGCCGGTCCGCGCCCGTCCGGGTCACCCGTCCGGTGCGAACACCGGATCCCTACGGATGACCCACGACCTGCGAGGATCCCCCGCATGCCGTCGCGCCGTGACTCGCTGATGCTGCTCGACTCCGCCTCGCTGTACTTCCGGGCGTTCCACGGCGTCCCGGACTCCGTCACCGCCCCCGACGGGACCCCCGTCAACGCCGTCCGCGGCTTCCTCGACTCCGTCGCCTTCCTGCTCACCACCCACCGCCCCACCCGCCTCGTCGCCTGCTGGGACGACGACTGGCGCCCCGCCTTCCGCGTCCAGGCCCTGCCCTCCTACAAGGCCCACCGCGTCGGCCCCGACGGCGGCGAGGACGCCCCCTCCGCCCTGCTGCCCCAGGTCGACGTCATCGTCGACGTGCTCACCGCCCTCGGCCTGGCCCGCGTCGGCGCCCCCGGTTACGAGGCCGACGACGTCATCGCCACCCTGGCCGTCCGCCCGGCGAGGACCGGCGGGGACCCGGGGGACCCGGTCGACGTCGTCACCGGCGACCGCGACCTCTTCCAGCTCGTCGACGACACCACCGGCGTGCGCGTCCTGTACTGCGGCAAGGGCGTCCGCAAGGCCGAGGCCGTCACCCAGGACTGGCTGCTCGCCCGGTACGCCGTCCCCACCGGCGCCGCCTACGCCGACATGGCCGTCCTGCGCGGCGACCCCTCCGACGGCCTGCCCGGCGTCCCCGGCATCGGGGAGAAGACCGCCGCCGCCCTCATCACCCGCTACGGCGACCTGCCCGCCCTCCTGGCCGCCGCCGACGACCCCGCCGGCGGCCTGACCCCCGCCCAGCGCACCAAGCTCACCGCCGCCCGCGACTACCTCGCCGCCGCCCCCGTCGTCGTGCAGACCGTGCGCGACGTCCCGCTGCCCGACCTCGACGACACCCTGCCCGCCGCACCCGCCGACCCCGGCCGCCTCGACGCCCTCGCCGAGCGCTGGGGCCTGCGCTCCAGCGTCGACCGCGTCCTCAGCGCCCTGGCCGCGGTACCGGACTGAGCCTGTCGCGCAGGAACTCCACCACCTCGGCCCGCGCCGCGAACGCCGGGTGACCCGGGCGCTCGCGGACCTCGCCGGTCAGGACCGAGTGCGCCCGCGGCGAGAACCCGCCCGGGTTGCCCGGGGAGGAGTCGAGCTCGACGACGCGGAAGGCGTCGCCGAGGCGGGCGGCGAGGGTGGCGAACCGTTCCCGGGGCGCGGCGGCGTCGCCGGAGAACCGCAGGCCCACCGCGCACAGGTCCCCGGCGGCGGCGCGGGCGGCGACGCGGTCGAGTTCGGCCGGGGCCATCGCGGGGTCGGCCCGGTGCCGGCGCGAGACGGGGAACGGGGCCGCGGGCTGGCTCAGCACGGAAGCCCGCACGTTCTCGTCGACCGCGACCGCGAGGGCGAACCCCCCGGTGAAGCACATGCCGACCACGCCCACGCCGTGGCCGGGGGTGCGGGCCGCGAGGTCGTCGGCCAGGGCCCGCAGGTGGTCGGTGACGGGCCGGTGGGCGCCGACGGCGAAGGCCCTGAACTCCCTGGCGACGCAGACGCGCGCCACGGTGCCCAGCGCGTACGCCGTGCCCGCGGGCCGGCCGGGGGTGCCGAACAACGACGGGACGACGACGGTGAACCCCTCGTCCACGAGGTGCTCGGCGAACCCGAGGACCTCGGGGGTGATCCCGGGGATCTCGGGCAGGAGGACCACCCCGGGCCCGGTGCCGCGTTCGAAGCACGCCGACGTGGACCCGCCCCCGGAGAACTCGCTGCGGGTCCAGCGCGCGAGGTCCCCGGTGGGGGCGGCGCTCACTCGCGGGTCAGGGCGTCGAGGGTCGCCACGTCCTGCGGGGTGAGGTCGAAGTCGAGGTCGGCGTTCTCGACGATCCGGGCCGGGGTCGTGCTCTTGGGCAGCGGCAGGACGTCCTTGTGCAGCAGGTACCGCAGCGCGACCTGCGCCGCGGTCCGGCCGTAACGGTCGGCGACGGTGGTGATGGCCTCGTCGTCGACGAGTCCGCCGGTGGCCAGCGGGGAGTACCCCTCGACGAGGATGCCGTTCTCGCGGCAGTACGCCGTCGTCTCGGCCTGCGTGTGCCCGACGAACCAGCGGATCTGGTTGACGTGCGGGGTCACCTCCGCCGTCTCGCGCACCGAGTCCAGGTCGGCGACGGAGAAGTTGGAGACGCCGATGGCCCGGGCCCGGCCGTCGGCGTGGATCTCCTCCAGCGCCTTCCAGACGGCCCGGTTGCCCTCGCGGCAGTCCTTGCCGATCTCGGTCCACGGCCACGGCGCGTGGACGAGGTAGAGGTCGACGGTCTCGAACCCGAGGGCGGCCGTCGTCTCCTCGAAGCTGCGCAGGGCCTCGTCGTGGTCCTTGACCTCGGCGGGCAGCTTCGTCGTGACGAACACGTCCTCGCGGGCGATGCCGCTGTCGCGCACGGCTCGTCCGACGCTCGCCTCGTTGCCGTAGGCGCGGGCGGTGTCGATGTGCCGGTAGCCGGCGTCCAGCGCGGCGCGGGTGGCGTCGTAGGCGGGCTCACCGTCGGGGACCTGCCAGGTGCCGAACCCGATCTTCGGGATCTGCACACCGTTGGACAGGGTGAACACGTCGGTCAGGAATGGCACGGGGTTCCCTCCTCGGAACGTCGGCCGGACTCAGCTCTCGGTGAGCGAGGTGTGCGCGACGACACCGCGTCGGACGGCGTCGACGGCGTCCCGGGCGGCCTTGCGGACGCCGGGGTCGGTGGACGCGGACCCGATCTGGTCGAGCAGGTCCACGAGCTGCTTGCAGCGCCGGACGAAGTCGCCGGCGGCGAGGTCGGCCTCGCGCAGGACCTCGTCGAGGCGGTGCCCGGAGGCCCACCGGTGCACCGACCACGCCAGACCCGGGTCGGGTTCGCGGGTCATGGGCACCTTGTGGTGGTCCTCGCGGTCGGTCAGGTCGCTCCACAGCCGGTGCGTCGCAGCGATCGCGGCCTCGGCCCGGCGCGGGATGCGCTCGGGCCGGCCACCCTCGTCGCGGCGCGACTCGTGGACGAGGGTGGAGACGGCCGCGGCGAGGTCGGCGGCGTTCAGCCCGTCCCAGGCCCCGAACCGCAGGCACTGCGCGACGAGCAGGTCGGTCTCGGCGTTGATCCGGCGCAGGGTGCGACCGGCGTCGGTGACGGCCTGTCCGTCGTCGGTGAGGTAGCCGAGTTCGGCCAGCAGGTCGCAGACGCGGTCGAAGGTCCGCGCGATGGTCCCGGTGCGGCCCTCGATCTTGCGCTGCAGGCCCTGGGTGTCGCGGCGCAGCTTCTCCTCGCGCACGGCCCAGCGCGCGTGCTCCTCGCGGTCGGCGCACCCGTGGCACGGGTGGGCGCGCAGGGCCTCGCGCAGCCGGGCCAGTTCGGCGTCCTCGGCCGCGGCCGAGCCCCGGCGCCGGAACGGGACCTCCCCGCCCCCGACCTCGGCCAGGGCGTTGCGCAGCGAGGAGGCCAGGTCGCGCCGTTCCTGGGGGGAACGCCAGTTGAAGTTCTTGCCGATCCGGACGCGGGTGATCGCCTCGACGGGACCGGAGAAGTCGTTCGCGTCGATGGTGCGCACCTGCCGGTCCTGGGACAGGATCCGCGGCGAGGGACCGTCGAACCCCTTGCCCGGCACCAGGTCCAGCACGACGCCGAAGGTGGCGCGCCGGCCCCCGGGCAGTTTCACGACGTCACCGCGGGACAGGGTCTCGATGCTCTGGCGGGCCTCGGCGCGGCGGGTGGCCGCCCCGGCGCGCGACAGGTCCTTCTCGCGGTCGGTGATGGCCTGGCGCAGGGCGAAGTACTCGTGGAAGTCGCCCAGGTGGCACGTGGCGGCCTCGGCGTACCCGTCGAGGGCCTCGGTCTGCTTCTTGATCTGCTGGGCCTGCCCGACGACGGCGCGGTCGGCCTGGAACTGCGCGAACGACGTCTCCAGGATGTCACGGGCGCGCTCGCGCCCGACCTGCTCGACGAGGTTGACGGCCATGTTGTACGTGGGGCGGAAGCTGGAACGCAGCGGCCACGTGCGCCGGGAGGCGAGCCCGGCGACGGCCTCGGGGTCGGTGGTCCCCGACCACAGGACGACGGCGTGGCCCTCGACGTCGATGCCCCGGCGTCCGGCGCGGCCGGTGAGCTGCGTGTACTCCCCCGGCGTCACGTCGACGTGGGTCTGCCCGTTCCACTTCACGAGCTTCTCCAGCACGACCGAGCGCGCGGGCATGTTGACGCCCAGGGCGAGGGTCTCGGTGGCGAAGACGGCCTTGACCAGGCCGAGGGCGAACAGGTGCTCGACGGTCTCCTTGAACACCGGCAGCATCCCGGCGTGGTGGGCGGCCAGCCCCCGTTCGAGCCCTTCCAGCCAGCCCCAGTAGCCCAGCACGGCGAGGTCGGAGCTGGGGATCTCCGCGCACCGCTCCTCGGCGATGGCCCGGATCGTGCGGGAGTCCTCGGGGGTGGTCAGCCGCAGCCCCCACGCGACGCACTGCTCCACGGCGGCGTCGCAGCCGGCGCGGCTGAAGATGAACGTGATGGCCGGCAGCAGCCCGGCCTGGTCGAGGGTGTCGAGGATCTGGGCGCGGGAGGCGGGCCGGGGCGCGCTGCCGGGCCGGGCGCCGCCGCGGTAGCCGGGCCGGGGCTGGCCCCGGCGCCGGCCCTTGCCGCCGGCCATCGCGAGCCGGTCGGTGCGGATCTGCTGGCGCGACATCGCCACGAGCTCGGGGTTGACGATCGCGCCCGGCACCAGGGACCCCTCGTCGCCCTCCAGCGGGTCGCCGTCGGGGTCGGTGAACAGGTCGTACAGCCGGGTGCCGACGGCCAGGTGCTGCCACAGCGGCACGGGGCGGTGCTCGGAGACGACGACCTCGGTGTCGCCGCGGACGGTGTCCAGCCACGACCCGAACTCCTCGGCGTTGCTGACGGTCGCCGACAGCGAGACGACGAGCACGTCGGAGGGCAGGTGGATGATCACCTCTTCCCAGACGGCGCCGCGGGAGCGGTCGGCGAGGTAGTGCACCTCGTCCATGACGACGTAGCCCAGGCCGTCCAGCAGCGAGGACCCGGCGTAGAGCATGTTGCGCAGGACCTCGGTCGTCATGACGACGACGGGCGCCTCGCCGTTGACGGAGTTGTCGCCGGTGAGCAGGCCGACGGCGGCCGAGCCGTGGCGGGCGACGAGCTCGGCGTACTTCTGGTTCGACAACGCCTTGATGGGGGTGGTGTAGAACGCCTTGCGCTGCGTCTTCAGGGCCAGGTGGGCGGCGAACTCGCCCACGACGGTCTTGCCGGCGCCGGTGGGGGCCGCGACGAGGACGCCGCGGCCGGACTCGAGGGCCTGGCACGCCTGCAGCTGGAAACCGTCGAGCTCGAAGCCCAGCGTGCCCGCGAACTGCGCGAGCTCGGTGCGGGCTTCTTCGGTGCGACGGCGCGCTGCCGCGTAGCGCTCCGCGGGGCTTGCCATGTCGGCGACACTACCCCGTGCCCTCAGACGAGCACCCGCAACGCCCCTCCGACCACCTCGCAGGTGATCGGCAGGTCCCCCAGCGGTTCACCGTCGGCGTGCGGGCGGGGGCGGTGCGCCCCGCCCAGGTGCTCCAGGACCACCGTGCGGGCCCGGTGCACGTGCACCACCGGCAGCCTCAGGTGCGCGCCGCGGCGGACCTTCGGCAACAGCCGCAACGCCGCCAGCGGGGCGACCTCGTCGACCACGACGACGTCGAGCAGGCCGTCGGTGGCGTCCGCGTCCGGGGCCATGAGCATCCCGCCGCCGTAGCAGCGGGTGTTCGCCACGGCCACCAGCAGGCCGTCGCGCTCGAAGGAACGCCCGTCCAAGGTGATGCGGACCCCGACGCCGCGCACGACGGCGAGCTCGCGCAGCGCCGCGAGGGTGTACCGGGCGGGCCCGGGCGGCCAGCGCCAGGAGTTGGCGCGCTCGTTGATGAGGGCGTCGACGCCGGAGGCCAGGATGCTGGCGTACCAGCCCGTGCCCTGCGCGTGGGTGACGCGGACGGCGTCGACCGCGCGGTACCGCTGCTCGTGCAGGGCGTGGGCGACACGCGCGGCCGAGGCCGTCGGGTCGCCCAGGGGCAGATCGAGGCCGCGGGCGATGTCGTTGCCGGTGCCGGCGGGCACGATGCCCAGGGCGGTGGCCGTGCCGGCCACGGCCTCGACCCCGGCGTGGACCATCCCGTCGCCGCCGACGACGACGAGGGCGGCCAGGTCCAGAGCGGCTTCGCGCGCGGACCGGGCGGCGGTCGCGACGTCCTGGGCCGACAGGTCGACGACCTCGTGCCCCAGACCCCGCAGGGCCTGCAGGACGCGGGTGCCCGCGGCGCGGCCCGCCCCGCGACCCGCCGTCGGGTTCACGAGGAGGCCGACCGGGCCTCGGGGGCTCACGCGCTCAGATGCTGCTGGCTTCGTCGTCAGACAGGTGACCGTAGTCCGGTTCGTCGGAGTTCTTGGCCCGCCGCTTGTCGTTGGCCAGGCAGATGACCGTCGCCGCGGCGAAGAGGACGAGCAAGGGGCAGGCCAGCAGCAGCATCGTGGTGATGTCGGACGTCGGCGTCACGATCGCGGAGAACAGGAAGCTCAGGAAGACGCTGATGCGCCACTGCTTCAGGATCGCCTTGCCCGAGAGGAGGTGGGCGAAGTTCAGGGCCACCAGGACCACCGGCATGAGGAAGCCCAGACCGAAGGCGAGGATGATCCGCATGACGAACGAGAGGTAGACGTCCGCGCCGATGAGGTTGGAGGCGTCGACCGGAGTGAAGTCGATGAGGAACCGCATCGCGTTGGGCAGCACCGCGTAGGCGATGCCCGCGCCGATGAGGAACAGCGGGACGGCGGCGGCGATGAACCCGACCGCGTAGCGCTTCTCCTTCTTCGTCAGTCCCGGTGTGATGAACGCCCAGAGCTGGTAGATCCAGAACGGGCTGGAGGCGATCACACCGCACCAGATGGCGCCCTTGACCCGCAGGTCGAACGCCTGCCCCACCTGCGTGAAGTTCAGGGAGACGTTCTTGATGCCCTTGGTCTCGGCGTAGTCCAGCAACGGCCGCTGCAGGTACTGGAAGACGCCGTCGAACGTGCCCCAGCTGTACTTCCAGCCACCCCACAGGAACCAGCCGGCGATGCTGCCGATCAGCAGGAAGACCGCCGCCTTGAAGACGCGGTTGCGCAGCTCCCTCAGGTGCTCCACGAGGGGCATGCGCCCCTCGGGGTCCTTGGGCGCTCGTCGGCGGACGGTGGTGACGGCCATGTCAGCGGCTGGTTCTCAGGATCCGGGGCGGCTCAGGAGGCGCGGGTCTGGTGCTCGTTCGCCTTGTGCTCGGCCTCTTCGGCGGCGAGCTTGGCCTCGAGCGCGGTCGGCTCGGAGTCCTTGGCGGCGGCGGTGGGAGACGTCTTCGCCTCGTCCTTGCCGTCGTTCTTCATCTCCTTGACCTCGGACTTGAAGATGCGCATCGAGCGGCCGAGGCCACGCGCGGCGTCGGGCAGGCGCTTGCTGCCGAACAGCGCGATGAGCAGCACGACGAGGATGACGAGCACCCACGGGTGGTCGACGAGGTTGCGGAACATCAGTCCTCCAGGTAGGTCGTAGCGCCGCCATCGTACGTCGACCGCGGCCGCCTGTGGGACAAGCATGCGCGTCGAGTCGTCCGGATGCCGCCGAAACCGTGGTCCACCGGGGGGACTCGGGGTGAACTCCCAGGAACGGGCGAGGGAGCCCGCCGGACGCCTGGGAGAAGCACGAGAGCCGCCCAGCGGACGCCTAGGCGTCCGCGGAGCGGCTCCCCGAGAGGGTGGTGCTGCGGGTCGGTGGGGTCAGCGGACCGTGCGCAGCCCCCGGCCGGCCAGCGAGGCCAGGTCGTCGCAGGAGTCCAGCACCAGCGCGAAGTCGAGGACGTCGTCCCAGGCGATGGTGGAGCCGTGGTGCTCCTCCATGGCCTCGGCGGGGATGGTCCAGCGCTCGACGGCCACGCCACCGGAGACCAGGAGGGCGACGACGTCCTCACCGGCGGGCTTGCGGACCTCGTCCTTGCACTTGGGGCAGCCGAAGGCGTAGAAGGAGCGCTCCTTGGCCGAGCACACCACGAGGCGGACCTGCTTGGGGGTGAGCTCGACGTCGCCGCAGCAGGGGCAGGAAGCCTTGATCGTGGTCATGTCGTGCACCTCTCGTCGTGGTGTTCTTCGTCTCCGGCGGCGACCCCGCCGTCCGACAACCACTGCTTCGGCACGTACCGGCGATCCCTTGAACGGCCTTTTCGGGGCGACCTTGACACGCGGCGCGGGCGTGTGCGTGACGTTGGGCCGACCCGGTGAGAGCAGCGTGTCAGGCGTAACGCGCCAGTGCGGCCGACGCAGCGTCACGCACCTGCACGGCGAGCTCGGCCGGGGCCACGACGCGCGCCCCGGCGCCCAGGCGCAGCAGGAGCCGCTGCACCCAGTGGGTGTCCGCGGTCCGCAGCCGCACCCGCAGCGAGGCCTGCTCCCAGGCGTCCTCGGGGGCGTCCTCGACGGACTCCACGGGGTAGTAGTCCACGACCCACGCCGCCTGCGGGGCCAGGTCGATGGTCACGACGAGGTCGTCGGGGCTGGGCCGGAACAGGTCCGAGGCCACGTCGCGGGAGCGCGCCCGCGCCGGCGGGGTGCCGTCGACGTCGAGGACCTGCGCGCTCTCGATGCGGTCGACGCGGAACAGGCGGACCCCCTCGGAGCGGTGGCACCACGCCTCCAGGTACCAGCGCCCCTCGACGCTGACCAGCCGCATGGGGTCGACGTCGCGCTCGGTGCGTTCGTCGCGGCTGGGCACCAGGTAGCTCAGGTGCAGGCGCCGGTGCTCGCGCAGCGCCCGGCGCGCGGTCTCCAGGACATCGGCCGAGGAGGAGTCGCTGACGTCGACCGCCACGGCCCGGGCGACCCCGGCGGCCTCCCCCGTCGCCTCCGACAGCTTCGCCATCGCCCCCTCGAGGGCCTCGCGGTCGTGCAGGCCGGGCACCTCGGCCAGGGTCCGCAGCCCCACGAGCAGGGCCACGGCCTCGTCGACGGCCAGCCGCGCCGGGCGGGCGATGGGGTCGGCGTTGGACAGGTAGACGTGGCCGGACTCCCACCGCGCGTCGATGAGGTCGTCGGGCAGGTGCCCGGGGGTGCCGCAGACGAACAGCAGCTCGAGGTCCTGGACGAGGTCGTCCTCGCTGATCCCGAAGTGCTCGGCGGCCTCGGGCACGGGGATGCCCTGGTGGGTCAGCAGGTACGGGACCATCGCCAGCAGCCGCGACAGGCGCTCCGTCGAGTTGGCGCTCACGCTGACCCCCGCTCCTCGCTCACGACAGCACCCCCGCCGCGCCGCGCAGCCGGCGCAGCACCGCCTCGCGCAGGTCGTCCGGTTCGAGGACGACGACGTCGGCGCCGAACTGGGCGAGCTCGTCGGCGCTCACCTCCACGTCGCTGACCTCCACGACCACGACGTCCTGCCCCTGCTCGCCCTGCCCCTCCTCGACGCCGACGGCCCGGCGCCGCAGCGCCAGTCCCGCCCCCGAGCGGACCAGCAACCGGGCCCGGCGGGTCTGCACGGCACCCACGCTGCCGGCGACGACCTCGCGCGGGTCGACGCCCTCGGGCACCGCGTAGGACCCCGGCCGCCCGATGCGCTTGACGGCCGAGGCGACGCGCGAGAGCCGGAACACCCGGGACGCGCCGCGGTCGCGGTCGTGCCCGACGAGGTACCAGCGCCCGTGCCAGGACACGATCGCCCACGGCTCGACGTGCCGCACGGTGGGCTCGGCCCCGGCGCGGCGGTAGCCGAACTGCACCGGGGCCCGGTCGCGGGTCGCGGCGTACAGGGGGTCGAAGGCCGGTTCGGCCGTCCGCACCCGCGGTTCGACGCCGATCAGGGAGCTCTCGTCCGGTTCGACGCCCAGGCTGCGCAGCTTCACCAGCGCCCGCGTGGCCGGACCGGCCAGGGAGGCCTGCTGCCACACGCGACTGGCCAGCGACAGCACCGCCAGCTCGCCGGGGGTGAAGCTGATCTCCGGCAGCGCGTACGCCTCCCGGTCGATCCGGTACCCCGCCTCGTCCTCGAACAGCGGGTCCTCCCCGCCGGTCTCCAGCGGCACCCCGAGCTCGCGCAGGTCCTCCTTGTCGCGCTCGAACATCCGCTCGAAGGCGACGGTGGTGGCGCAGTCGGCGTACTGGGGGACCGCCTCGCGGATCTGCTCCTTGGTCAGCCAGCGCCGGGTGGCGGCCAAGGCGATGACGAGGTTCAGCAACCGCTCAGTCCGGCGGGCGCCGCGGGCCGCCGCGGCGCTGCCCCCGGGCACGCCCGTACCGCTCGTCGAAGTGCTGGTCATGGTGTGGTGGACGCTACCGGAACGGCGCCCGGGCGCAGCCTGCGTACGCTCCCAGCGTGACGATCACGTGGCGTTCGGCGACGGTCAGCCGGCTCGGGACCAGCTGGGCCGGGTCCGTCGAGCTCTTCGCCACCCTCACCTCCGGTCCCGAGCAGGGCCTCGGGGTGGAGGTCAAGGCCCTGGCCCACCCCGACCTCGTGGGGACCCCCGTGGTCGGCGACCGCGTCCTGCTCAACGTCTCGGCCCTGGCCCGGGGCCTGGGCACCGGCGGTTACGCGCTGGTCGTGGCGCTGCCCGACCGCCTGCCGCCCGACCCGCCCGCGGGCCCCGGCCACCTCGTCAAGGCCCGCTACACCCCCCTGCAGACGATGGTCCTGGGCGCCGACGACCAGGAGTCGGTGCACCACGACGTCCTGGCCGAGGCCGACGACCTCGCCGGCACCCCCGTCGTCGTCGCCGACCTGCACTCCGCCGTGCCCGCCGTCCTGGCGGGCCTGCGCGCCGAGGCGCCGAAGGCCCGCGCGGTCTACGTCATGACCGACGGCGGGGCGCTGCCCGCGGCGTTCTCGCGCGCCGTCGCGGGCCTGCGCGAGGCCGGGTGGATCGCGGCGTGCGTCACGACGGGGCAGTCCTTCGGCGGGGACCTGGAGACCGCGACCGTCCACACCGGCCTGCTCGCCGCGCGGCTGGTCGCCGGCGCCGACGTCGTCGTCGTCGCCCAGGGACCGGGCAACCTGGGCACCGGCTCGCGCTGGGGGTTCTCCGGGGTGGCCGCCGGGGAGGCCCTCAACGCCGCCGCCGTCCTGGGCGGGCGGCCCGTCGCAGCCCTGCGGGTGTCCGAGGCCGACGCCCGCTCCCGCCACCGCGGGGTGTCCCACCACTCCCTGACCGCCGTGGGCCGCGTCGCCCTGGCCGGGGTCGACGTGCCCGTCACCGACTCCCCCGGCGCCTTCCACGACGGGGTCCGGGCCCAGGCCCGGGCCCTGCCGGCGCGCCACCGCGTCGTGGAGGTCCCCGAAGCCGGCCTGGACGCGGCCCTGGCCACCAGCCCCGTGCGGCTGTCGACGATGGGCCGGGGCCTGGACGCCGACCGCGCCGCGTTCCTGCTCGCCGCCGCCGCGGGCCGGCACGCCGGGCGCCTGCTGGGGTGAGCGGACGGGGACCGGGACGACGAGACCCCCGCGACCGGGCCGGTCGCGGGGGTCTCGCGAGTCGTTCAGGTGGAGCGGGTCACTTCACGTCGACGAGGTCCACGACGAAGATCAAGGTCTCGCCGCCCTTGATGGCCCCACCGGCGCCGCGGTCGCCGTAGCCCAGGTGCGGGGGGATGACGAGCCGGCGCCGGCCCCCGACCTTCATGCCCAGCAGGCCCTGGTCCCAGCCCTGGATGACCATGCCGGCCCCCACGGGGAAGTCCAGCGGCGTCCCGCGGTTCCAGGACGCGTCGAACTCCTCACCCGTGCTGAACGCGACACCGACGTAGTGGGCGCTGACCGTCTTGCCGGCCGTCGCCTCCGCGCCGTCACCGACGATCTCGTCGACGATCACCAGCTCGGTGGGCGGTTCCCCCTCGGGGAAGTCGATCTCGGGCTTCGTGCGTTCACTCATGCCCCGACCCTACCCATCCCCATCCGCCCCGACCCGACCCGACCCGACCCGACCCGAGCGGCGCCGCTCAGTAGCCGTCGAGGATGTCGACGACGAAGACCAGCGCACCCGCCGGGCGGGACCCGTCGGTCTCCTCCCCGTACGCCTTGGCCGCCGGGATGACCAGCAGCACGCGGCTGCCGACCTTCTGCCCGATCAGGCCCTCGTCCCAGCCGGCGATGAGCTGACCGACGCCGATCTGGGTGGTGAACGGCTGGGTGTCCCACGAGGACTGGAAGACCTTGCCGTCGGCCAACGTGGCCCCGACGTACTGCATCTTGACGTTCATGCCCTTGGTCAGCGGCACCCCGCTGCCCTCGATGAGGGGCTGCACGACGGTGTCCGCCGGCGGCGTCGGGTCCGAGACCGTGAACCCGGTCGGGACGCCCTTGTCGTCGTACGTCACCGCCGGCAGGTTCGCCGGCGGCGTCACCGGGGTGCCCTCGGCGGTGCCGGCGATCTTCTTCACGACGTCGGCGACGACCACGATCGTCGTGTCCTTGTCGACGCCCTCCTTGCCGAACCGCGTGATCGCGTCCCCGAACCCGTCGGCCGGCGCGATCGCGACGACGACGCGGTCCCCGACGTGGGTGCCGACGAACCCGCGGGCCAGCCCCATCGTGATGTTCGCCAGCTCGAAGCGGGCGTTGGTCCCGCCGTAGCTGGAGTCCAGCTCCTCACCGGTGGACCCGGCGTACAGGGAGTAGGCGAACTCGACCTCGTCGGTGGCCTTCACCTCCGGGCCCGTCCCCGCGGCGAGGACCTTGCGGGTCGTCTCCTTCACCGAGAACGGCGTGGTGAACGTCACCTGCGGCTTGACGGCGGGGTTCACGTCCCCGGTGACCGTGACGGGCAGAGCGTCGTCGGTGACGGCCGGTTCGATGGTGTTCGCCGCGGCCGACGCCGACGACGTCTGCTCGCTGGGGCTCGGCGTCCGCGGCTCCGAGGCGCACGCGCCCAGCAGCAACGACATCGCCAGGGCGGCGGACGCGGACAGGACGGCGGTACGGCGGCGCACGGAGGTCCTCACTCATCGGACGGGCTCACAGCTTCGGAGCGAACCCGACCACCCTAACCGCGGACCCTGTGCGCCGCCGACGAAGCGGTCACATGCTGTCGATCAACCGCTCCACACGGTCGTCCACGGACTTGAACGGGTCCTTGCACAGCACCGTGCGCTGCGCCTGGTCGTTCAGCTTCAGGTGCACCCAGTCGACGGTGAAGTCGCGCCGCTTCTCCTGCGCCGCGCGCACGAAGTCGCCCCGCAGCTTGGCCCGCGTCGTCTGCGGCGGCACGCTCAGCGCCTCGAAGACCTCGATGTCCGAGCACACCCGCTCGGCCATCCCCCGCTCGGCCAGCAGGTAGTGCAACCCCCGCCTGCGGTGGATGTCGTGGTACGCCAGGTCCAGGCGCGCGATCCGCGCCGACGTCAGCGGCAGGTCGTGCTTGGCCATGTACCGGTCCAGCAGCTTCTTCTTGATGACCCAGTCGACCTCGCGGTCGACCAGGGAGAAGTCCTGCGTCTCCACCGCCCGCAACGCCCGCTCCCACAGGTCCAGGACCCGCTTCACCGTGGGCGTCTGCAACCCGCGCTGCTCGACGAACTCCTTCGCCTTCTCCAGGTACTCCCCCTGGATCTCCAGCGCGCTGGCCTCGCGGCCGTTCGCCAGCCGCACCGGCTTGCGCCCCGTCAGGTCGTGCGAGATCTCCCGGATCGCCCGGATCGGGTTCTCCATCGTCATCTCCCGCAGGGCCACCCCCTCCTCGACCATCCGCAGGACGAGGTCGGTCGCGCCCAGCTTCAGCATCGTCGTGGTCTCGGACATGTTCGAGTCGCCCACGATGACGTGCAGCCGCCGGTACCGCTCGGCGTCCGCGTGCGGCTCGTCCCGGGTGTTGATGATCGGCCGGCTGCGCGTCGTCGCGCTCGAGACGCCCTCCCAGATGTGGTCGGCGCGCTGCGACAGCGAGTACACCGCCCCCCGCGGGGTCTGCACGACCTTGCCCGCACCCACGATCAGCTGCCGCGAGACCAGGAACGGGATCAGCACGTCCGACAGGCGCCCGAACTCCCCGTGCCGCGACACCAGGTAGTTCTCGTGGCAGCCGTAGGAGTTGCCCGCCGAGTCGGTGTTGTTCTTGAACAGGAACACCTCACCGGCGATCCCCTCCTCCTCCAACCGCCGCTCGGCGTCGGTCAGCAACCCCTCCAGGGTCCGCTCCCCGGCCCGGTCGTGCACGACCAGCTGGCGCACGTCGTCGCACTCCGGCGAGGCGTACTCGGGGTGCGAGCCCACGTCCAGGTACAGCCGCGCACCGTTCTTGAGGAACACGTTGCTCGAACGGCCCCACGACACGACCTTGCGGAACAGGTACCGCGCCACCTCGTCCGGGGACAGCTTGCGCTGACCCTCAAAGGCGCAGGTGACGCCGAACTCCGTTTCCAGCCCGAAGATCCGGCGATCCATTTCTCCACCTTAGGCACTCCGGCGCCGTGCGGCGCAGCGAATCGTGCTCGTCCCCCACCCGCCCGGGAACGGTCCAGGACCTGCCCAGGACCGACCCCGGGACCGTTCAGTCCCGCGGCGCCAGCAACCCCGCCAGCGTCGGGCCGCTCAGGCGCCGGAACGTGCGGCGCTCGCGGGTGCGGTCCAGGACGGCCACCTCGAGGTGGTCGGCCGCGATGGGGCGCGGGCCCTGGCCGGCGGCCTCGGCGGCGGCGTCGGAGCCCAGGGCCTCCACGGCCAGCTGCAGGGCCTGCTCCAGGGACAGCCCCGCGTGCCAGCGTTCACCGAGCTTGGCCGCGATCTGCTCGGCCGAGCCGCCCATCGCGACGTAGCCGTGCTCGTCGGCGACGGACCCGTCGTAGGTGAGGCGGTAGATCTGGTCGGACTCCGGGCTGCGGCCGACCTCGGCGACGACGATCTCGACCTCGTACGGCTTGGACTCGGTCGTGAAGATCGCCCCGAGGGTCTGGGCGTAGGCGTTGGCCAGGCCGCGGGCGGTGACGTCGGAACGGTCGTAGGAGTAGCCGCGCACGTCGGCGTACCGGACGCCGGCCACGCGCAGGTTCTCGAACTCGTTGTACTTGCCGACGGCGGCGAACGCGACGCGGTCGTAGATCTCGGAGATCTTGTGCAGCGCCCGGGAGGCGTTCTCGGAGGCGAACACGATGCCGTCGGCGAAGGCCACGACGACGACGGCGCGGCCGCGGGCGATGCCCTTGCGCGCGTAGTCGGCCTTGTCCTTCATCAACTGCTCGGGCGAGACGTAGAACGGAACGCTCATGCTCAGGCCTCCCCGCCCGTGATGCCGGGGTTGCCCCCGGGGTTGCCGCGCCGGCCGGCCACGACGGCCTCCACGACGGGTTCGAGCTCGGCGTCGGGGACCTGGCGGAACCCGGCGGCGGTGACGACGGCCACCACGGGCCAGATCTTGCGCAGCAGGTCCGGCCCGCCGGTGGCGGAGTCGTCGTCGGCGGCGTCCCACAGGGCCTCGACGGCGACGCGAACGGTCTCGGCCTCGCTCATGGCGGGCCGGTACAGCTTCTTCAGCGCGCCGCGGGCGAAGATCGAGCCCGACCCGACGGTGTGGTGGTCCTTCTCCTCCGAGCGGCCGCCGGTGACGTCGTAGCCGACGATGCGCCCGCGGCCGGCGTCCAGGTCGTACCCGGCGAACAGCGGGACGACGGCCAGGCCCTGCATGGCCAGGCCCAGGTTGCCGCGGATCATCGTCGAGAGGCGGTTCGCCTTGCCCTCGAAGGACATCAGCGTCCCCTCGAGCTTCTCGAAGTGCTCCAGCTCCACCTGGAACAGGCGGATCATCTCCACGGCCAGCCCGGCGACGCCGGCGATCCCGGCGCAGGAGTGCTCGTCGGTCTGGAAGACCTTCTTGATGTCGCGCTGGGCGATCATCGGCCCGGCGGTGGCGCGCCGGTCACCGGCCATGACGACCCCGTCGGCGAAGACCAGCGCCACGATCGTCGTGGCGTGCGGCGCCTCCCCGTTGCCGGGCCCGCCCCCGGGCAGGCCCCCCGCGCTCGGCAGCGGGCGGGCGGCGGGCAGCAGTTCGGGTGAGTACTCGCGCACGAAGTCGGTGAAGGAGGCCGAACCGGGCCGCAGGAAGGCGGCCGGCAGCCGGCCCGCCTGGTCCCTCGACTGATCGCTGGTGTGGTTCACCCCTCGGACCCTACCCGGCGCCCCCGGCGCGTGCCGGGAGTGCCGGGCGGGACGCGGGAGGGTCCGCGCCGGCCCGTCGCGGGGGCTACTGCCCGCCCTTCTGGACGAAGCCGCGCACGAACTCCTCGGAGTTGGACTCCAGGACCTCGTCGATCTCGTCCAGCAGGGCGTCGACGTCGGCGTCGGTCTCGGTGGCCTTGGCCTGCGCGGGGACCGCCGCGGCGTCCTCGACCTCGTCCTCGCGCCGGCTCGGGCGCTGCTGCTCCTGTCCAGGCATGGCTGGCTCCCCCTGACGTCTCGTCCGCACCGGACCACGCGGTCCGGTTCCGTCCGACACTAACCCCGCGACCCGGGCCGACGCCGGTCGCGGCGCGAGTCGTCACCCGTTCGTGAGGCCCGGCCGCTCAGCCGGTCAGGGCGGCGACGAGCTCCTCGGCGGTCTCGCACCGGTCCAGCAGCGCCCCCACGTGCTCGCGGGTGCCGCGCAGGGGTTCCAGCGTCGGGACGCGCTGCAGGGCCCCGCGCCCGGCGACGTCGAAGATCACCGAGTCCCAGCTGGCGGCCGCCACCCGCGGCCCGTACCGGGCCAGGCACTCGCCCCGGAAGTAGGCGCGCGTGTCGGTCGGGGGGTGGTCAACGGCGTGGCGGACCGCGGCCTCGGGCACGAGCCGTTCGACCTGGTCGCGTTCGGCCAGCTTGAGGTAGAGCCCCTTCTCGGGCCGCACGTCCGACCACTGCAGGTCCACCGCGGCCAGCCGGGCGTTGTCCCAGTCCAGGCCGTCGCGGGAGCGGTAGCCCTCCAGCAGGCGCAGCTTGGCGACCCAGTCGACCTCGCGGGCGGCGGAGAACACGTCGGTCTCCAGCCGGGTCAGGACCTGCTCCCAGCGGGTGAGGACCTCGGCGGTGTCGGCGTCGACGTCGTCGCCGTAGCGGTCGGCGACGTAGGCGCGGGCGGCCTCCAGGTAGGCCCACTGCAGCTGCACGGCGCTGAGGCGGCGGCCGTCGCGCAGCCGCACGAGGTGCCGCAGGGACGGGTCGTGGGAGACCTCGTGCAGGGCCCGGACCGGTTCGGACAGCAGCAGCCGCCCCGCGGGGCTGTCCTCCAGCCAGCCGGACTCCAGCATGGCCAGGACCAGGGACGTGGTGCCGACCTTCAGCAGCGTCGCGACCTCGCACATCGTCGCGTCGCCGACGATCACGTGCAGCCGGCGGTACTTCTCCACGGTCGCGTGCGGCTCGTCGCGGGTGTTGATGATGGGCCGCTTCATGGTGGTCTCCAGCCCCACCTCGACCTCGAAGAAGTCGGCGCGCTGGCTGATCTGGAACCCGGCCTCGCGCGAGTCCTGGCCGAGACCGACCCGGCCGGCGCCGGCGAAGACCTGCCGGGAGACGAAGAACGGCGTCAGGTGCCGCACGACGTCGCCGAACGGCGTCGAGCGGTTCATCAGGTAGTTCTCGTGGGTGCCGTAGGAGGCGCCCTTGCCGTCGGTGTTGTTCTTGTAGATCGTCACCGGCGTCAGCCCCGGGGTCGCCGCCACCCGGCGCAGCGACTCCAGCAGGATCAGCTCCCCCGCCCGGTCCCACGTCACCGCGTCGCGGGGGGTCAGGACCTCCGGGGAGGAGTACTCCGGGTGGGCGTGGTCGACGTAGAAGCGGGCCCCGTTGGTGAGGATGACGTTGGCCATCGTCGGGTCCTCGGTCTCGGCGCTGACGACGTCGGAGGCGTTCGGCGCGGCCCGCCGGCCCTCGCCGGCGGCCCTGCCGGGGGCGTCGGTCAGCTGGGAGGGGTGGGCACGGGCGCGCTCGACCTCGAACCCGCGCGCGTCGCGCAGCGGGGCCTCGTCCTCGTAGTCCCACCGCGGCCGCGACCGCCCACCCGTCGTGGCGGTCGCGTAGGCGTTCACGACCTGCGCCGACAGCAGCATCGGGTTCGCGCCCGGGTCCCCCGGCACCGAGATGCCGTACTCCGTCTCCAGCCCCACGACCCGCCGCACCGTCATGTCCGCACCCGTCCGCTCGTCACGGGCACGACCCTACGTGCGGCCGATCACTCGGTCCGCAGCGCCACCACCGGGTCCAGCCGGCCGGCCCGGCGCGCCGGGAAGACCCCGAAGAAGATCCCCACCGCGGCCGAGACCACGAAGGCCACCACCGGGCTCCACCACTCGATCGTCGCCGGCAGCGGCGAGAGCTGGTTCACCGCGATCGAGCCGGCGACCCCGATGGCGATGCCGATGGCCCCCCCGACGCTGGTCAGCAGCACGGCCTCGACGAGGAACTGCACGAGCACGTCGCGCTGGCGGGCGCCCAGGGCCTTGCGCAGCCCGATCTCCCTGGTCCGTTCCCGGACCGAGACGAGCATGATGTTGGAGACCCCGACCCCGCCGACGAGCAGCGAGATGCCCGCGATGGCGGCCAGCACCCCGGTCAGCAGGCCGAGGATCTGCCCGATGACGCCCAGGATCTGCGTCTGCGTGATCGCCGAGAACGTCTGGTCGGGGTACTTCTCCTTCATGGCCTTCCACAGCCGGTCCGACAGCGCCCCCACCCCGGACGCCGAGGGCGCCTTCACCGCGAACGCGTCGACGCGCTGGATGCTGAACATCCGCTGCGCCGTGGTGATCGGGATGTGGATCTCGTTGTCCTGGGAGACCCCGAAGCTCTCGCCCTGCTCCTTCAGGACCCCGATGACCTCGAAGCGGGTCCCGGCGATCGTGACCTGCCGGCCCACGGGGTCGGCCCCGGGGAACAGCACGCGCGCCGAGACCGACCCCAGCACCGCCACCCGCCGGCGCGTGTCCACGTCGACGGTCGAGAAGTACTGCCCCTCGGCCAGCGGCCGGTTCATGACGCGCGGCAGGTTCTGGTCGGCGCCCTGGATCGTCTGGAAGTGCTCCGAGCCCCCCGCGGCCCGCACCTGGGCCCCCGTGCTGACGCGGGCCGTCACCGACTGCGGGTCGCCCGTCACCGCGGCCAGGACCTCGGCGTCGGCGATCTGCATCGTCGAGGTCGCCGCCGCGCTGCGCGAGAGGTTGTTCGTGTCGAACTGCCCCGGCACCACGAGGATGAGGTTCGAGCCCAGCCCCTCGACCTGCTTCTCGATCTGCTGGCGGGCCCCGGAACCGATCGAGACGACCACGATGACCGCCGCGATCCCGATGATGATGCCCAGCATCGTCAGCAGGCTGCGCATCCGGTTGCCGCGCAACGCGTCCAGCGCGACGCGGAACGCCTCCCAGCCCTTCACGCGATCAGCCCGTCGCGCACCCGCACCTGACGGCGGGCCCGGCCGGCGACCTCGTCGTCGTGCGTCACCAGGACCACCGCGACCCCGCGCGCGGAGTTCAGCTCCTCCAGGATCCGCATGACCTCCGCCCCGTTCCTCGAGTCCAGGTTGCCCGTCGGCTCGTCGGCCAGCAGGATCCGCGGCTCACCCACGAGGGCCCGCGCGATCGCCACCCGCTGCTGCTCCCCGCCGGACATCTGGGTGGGCCGGTGCGTCAGGCGGTGCCCCAGGTTCACCGCCGTCAGCGCCGCCGCCGCCCGCTCGCGCCGCTCGGGGGCCTTCACCCCGCGGTACAGCAGCGGCAGCGCGACGTTGTCCACCGCGCTGGAGCGCGGCAGCAGCTGGAAGGCCTGGAACACGAACCCGATCTCCCGGTTGCGCAGGTCCGCCAGCTCGGCGTCGGACAGCTGCGACACGTCGCGCCCCCCCACCCGCAACGTGCCCGACGTGGGCCGGTCCAGGCACCCCAGCAGGTGCATCAGCGTCGACTTGCCCGAACCGCTGGGCCCCACGATCGCCGCGTACTCGCCCTCGGCGACGGTGAAGCTCACCCCGCGCAGCGCCTCGACGGTCGTGTCCCCGAACCGGTACGACCGCCTGACGTCGACGGCCTCGATGGCCGCGGCCGGCTGCGGCCCGCTCAGGGCGTGCTCCTGCTCGTCGGTCCGGGACGTCACGAGACCTGCTGCCCCTGGCTCACGTCGGCCGCGCCCCCGGTCACGATCGTCTCCCCGCCCTTCAGCCCGTCGGTGATCTCGACCTCGGTGTCGCCGCGGACCCCCACGGTCACCGGCCGCCGCTCGGCCTTGCCGGCGGCCACCACCCACACCGTGTCCGAGGTCGGCGAGCCGTTCTGCGCCCCCGCCCGCAGCACCGCCGCCGCCGGGACCTCCACCACGCCCTGCACGCTGCGCACGACCAGCGACACGTTCGCGCTCATGCCCGGCAGCGGCGTGGCCGCCGGCTCGCCGTCCGCACCCGTGCCGCCGTCGTAGCTCAGCCGCACCGTGTACGTCACCGTCCCCCCGCTGCCCGCCTTCGCCGTCGGGTCCACCCCCGTCACCGTCGCGCGGTAGCGCGCCCCGTCGACCGCGTCGATCGTCACGTCCGCCCCCACCCCCGGCTGCACCTGCAGCACGTCCGTCTCGTCGACGTCGGCGGTCAGGCTCAGCGTCGAGGCGTCCAGGACGGTCACCAGCGTCGCGCCCTGCGCGACCGCGGCGCCCTGCGCGATCACCGGCGCCCCCGCGGGCCCGGACCCCGAACCCGTGTCGGGCAGCGACAACCCCGAGGCCCCCGACAACCCGCTGCCGGCCAGCAGCGCCTCGGCCCCCGCCGGCAACGCCGACCCGCCCCCACCGCCGGTGGAGCCCAGCGACACCTTCCCCGAGATCGGGGCCACCACCGTCAGGGCGTCCACCGTCGCCTGCGCCGCCGCGACCGCGGCCCGCGTCTGCACCCGCTGCGCCGAGCCCAGCGAGGCCACCGCGGAGTCCAGGTTCCCCAGCCCCGCGTTGACCTGGTCGATGAGGGCCTGCGTCTGCGACGACAGCAGCTGGTACTGCGTGCGCGAGGAGCGCACCGCCGCCAGCGCCGCCGCCTGCGCCGCCGGGTCCGCGATGGCCTGCGCCTGCGCCTGCGCCTCGTCGAAGCGCTGCTGCGCGTCGGCGTCCGCCTTCTTCTGCTGCGCCGCCAGCTGGGCCGAGGACTTGGCCGACGAACCCGACGAACCGGACGAGCCCGACCGGGCCGCGTCGGCGTCGGCCTGCTTCGCCGACTCCAGCGCCTGCACCGCCGACGGCGAGGAGATCGTCATGAGCACCTGCCCGGCCTGGACCACCTGCCCGTCCGAGACCGCCAGCGTCGCCACCGTCCCCGCGGCCGGGGCCTTGACCACCGCCGACGCCCGCGGCTGCACCTGACCGGTCGCGTCCACGACCTGCTGCACGTCACCACGGGCGACCGTGCCCGTCGCGAACGACGACGTCGCGTCGTCGTCGCTGCACCCGGCCGCCACCAGCAGCACCGCGGCCCCCGCCGCGACCGCGGACAGGACGCGCACGGGTCGACGGGGCAGGCCGGGACGCGGGGGGTGGGGGTGCACGACGTCACCCTAGGTGCTGGCACCGACGGAGCGGGTCCTCCCCAGGGCGGGCACCCGGCGCCCTCGCATCCCCCCACCGTCGCACCCGGAGACCCTGCGTCCTACCGTGACGACGGTGAGTGCACCCGCGCGTGGACCCGCCCGTGGACCTGCCCGCGCACCCGGCCGGGAACTCGTCGCCCTGTACGACCCGGACGACCCCGCCGGCCGCGTCACCGGCACCGCCACCCGCGCCGAGGTCCGCGCCCGCAACCTGCCCCACGCCGCCACCGGCGTCCTGCTGCGCGACGGCCGGCCCGGACGCACCGGCGACGTCTTCGTCCACCGCCGCACCGGCACCAAGGACCTCAACCCCGGCGCCCACGACTGCCTCGCCGGAGGAGTCGTCGACGCCGGCGAGGACCCCCTGGCCGCCGCCCACCGCGAACTGCGCGAGGAGCTCGGCCTCGACGCCGACCTGCGGCACGTCCTGACCCGCTGGTACCGCGACGAGACCACCCACCACCTCGCCCACCTCTACGAAGCCCGCTGGGACGGCACCCCCCTCGTCCTGCAGGCCACCGAGGTCGCCCACGGCTGGTGGGAACCGGCCACCACCCTGCGTGATCGGTTGCGAGACAGGGCGTGGCCGTTCGTGCCCGACACCCGTGAGCTCTTGGAGAACTGGGCCGAATGGTGGAAGGATCCGGCCAGCCCGTGACCACCACGTGACCTCCCGCGGTCACGAGCGACCCCCAGGAGCCTCGTGCCCCCCACCGTCCGCCTGTCCTGGATCGACACCGCCCGCGGCGCCGCCATCGTCCTCGTGATGGTCCACCACGCCGTCCTGTTCGCCGGCGCCGAAGGCCTCGCCCACCACGGCTGGACCGCCGTCGACGAGACCCTGCGCCTGCTGCGCATGCCGCTGTTCTTCTTCCTCTCCGGCCTCCTCGCCGTCCGCGCCGTCCACCGCCCCTGGCCCGACCTCCTGCGCCGCAGGATCACCGGCGACCTGTGGGTCTACCTGCTGTGGGCCACCGCCGCCTTCACCGTCTTCACCCTCGTCCCCTACCACCGCGACCCCCTGCCCGCAGGCCCCCGCGGCTGGCTCGAGCAGACCCTCCTGCTGCCCGGCAACGGCGCCTGGTACCTGCTCGCCTTGGCCCTCTACCTCCTCGCCGGCCGGCTCCTGCGCACCGTGCCCACCCGCCTCCTGCTGCCCGCCGCCGCACTCGTCTCCGCCGCCTTCGGCCCCGGCCCCCTCGTGCAGTACAGCTTCGTCTGGAACGACGTCCTGACCCTCTTCGTCTTCTTCGCCGCCGGGCTGCGCCTGCGCGACCTGACCCTGGCCGCCACCGCCCGCACCCCCGGCTGGACCCCCACCCTGGCCGCCACCGCCGCCGTCGGCGCCCTCGCCCTGACCGTCACCGCGCTCAGCCTCGTGCAGGTCCCCGGCGTCCGCCTCCTCGTCGGCGCCACCGCCGTCGCCGCCGGGACCCTGCTCGCCGTCCGCCTCGCCGACACCGCCCCCGGGCGTCTCCTGGCCGGGATCGGCGCCCGCACCCTGCCCGTCTACGTGACCCACGAGATCGTCCTGGGCCTGCTCGTCCTCGCCCTGGCCACCCTCGACGCCGGCCCCCTGCTCACCCTCACCGCCCCCGTGCTGCTCGTCGCCGCGGCGCTCGCCGTCTGCCTGCCGCTGCGCACGCCCCTGAGCCGCCTGCCGTGGGCCCTGAACGCGCCGTGGGCCGCACCCCGCCAGCGCGAGGTGCGGCCCACGACGGTCCCGCAGCAGGTGTGAGACCAGGGTCCGGGTCTAGAGGTACTGGCCCGTGTTGGCGACCGTGTCGATCGAGCGGCCCGCCTCCGTGCCCTTCTTGCCCTGCATGAGGGTGCGGATGAACACGATCCGTTCCCCCTTCTTGCCCGAGATCCGGGCCCAGTCGTCCGGGTTCGTCGTGTTCGGCAGGTCCTCGTTCTCCTTGAACTCGTCCACGCACGCGCTCATCAGGTGGTCGACCCGCAGACCCCGCTGCTGCGACGTCAGCAGGTCCTTGATCGCCATCTTCTTCGCCCGGTCCACGATGTTCTGGATCATCGCGCCGGAGTTGAAGTCCTTGTAGTACAGGACCTCCTTGTCACCCCCGGCGTAGGTCACCTCCAGGAACTCGTTCTCCGGCGTCTCGGTGTACATCCGCTCCACCGTCGCCTGGATCATCGCGTCCACCGCCTGCTGCGGGCTGCCGTCGTTGACCGCGAGGTCGTCGGCGTGCAGCGGCAGGTCCGGGGTCAGGTACTTGGAGAAGATCTGCCCGGCGGCCTCGGCGTCCGGACGTTCGATCTTGATCTTCACGTCCAGTCGGCCCGGGCGCAGGATCGCCGGGTCGATCATGTCCTCGCGGTTCGAGGCCCCGATGACGATGACGTTCTCCAGCCGCTCCACGCCGTCGAGCTCGCTCAGCAGCTGCGGCACGATCGTCGTCTCCACGTCCGAGGACACCCCCGAACCGCGGGTGCGGAACAGCGACTCCATCTCGTCGAAGAACACGACGACGGGGGTGCCCTGACCGGCCTTCTCCCGGGCCCGGGCGAAGATCAGCCGGATGTGCCGCTCGGTCTCCCCGACGTACTTGTTCAGCAGCTCCGGGCCCTTGATGTTCAGGAAGTAGCTCTTGGGCTGGGTCTCCCCGCGCAGCTCGGCGGCCTTCTTGGCCAGCGAGTTCGCCACCGCCTTGGCGATCAGCGTCTTGCCGCACCCGGGCGGGCCGTACAGCAGGATGCCCTTCGGCGGGCGCAACCCGTGCTCGCGGAACAGGTCGGCGTGCAGGAACGGCAGCTCCACCGCGTCCCGGATGGCCTCGATCTGCGGCCCCAGACCACCGATGTCCTCGTAGTCGATGTCCGGCACCTCCTCCAGGACCAGCTCCTCGACCTCGGCCTTGGGGATCCGCTCGAAGCCGAAGCCCGAGCGCGTGTCGATCGTGAGGGAGTCCCCCACGCGCAGCGGCCCGTCCATCAACGGGCCCGCCAGCCGGATCACGCGCTCCTCGTCGGCGCGGGCCAGGACCAGCGCCCGGCCGTCGGCCAGGACCTCCTTGACCGTCGCCAGCTCACCGGTGCGCTCGTAGTCGAAGGCCGCGACGACGTTCATGGCCTCGTTGACCATCACGTCCTGCCCCGGCCGCAACGCGTCCAGGTCCACGGACGGGCTCACGGCCACGCGCATGCGCCGGCCGGCCGAGACGATGTCGGCGGTCCCTTCCTCCGTGCCGGCTTCCAGGAACGTCGCGAACTGGGCCGGCGGCTGTCCGAGCCGGTCGACCTCGGCCTTCAAGGCGACGATCTGGTCCCGGGCCTCGCGCAGCGTCGTGGCCAGCCGGTCGTTCTGGGCGCTGACCTGCGCGAGCCGGGTGCGGGCTGCTCCGAGCTGCTCCTCGAGGGCGGCGAGGTGGCGGGCATCCCGCTCACCGCCACCGCCGAAGCGGCGTTGGGGCTCCGTCATGGCGCATCTCCCCTCTGGGTGGTGCATTCGACACTAACCCGCGCACCGCGCTCCGCGAGGCGGATCCGCGTCGGCGCGCCACCCACCGGCCCCGTCCGCGCCCGGACGTGACCTGCCGGCAACGTCCCCGAAACACCACCGCCACGACCACCGCGCAGCCCGTCCGACAGACTCGACCCCCAGGGGCGCACCCGCGCCCCCGGAGCACCCGAGGAGAGACCGTGAGCCTGACCGACCGCGCCGCGGAGCTGGACGCAGCCGACCCCCTGGCCGCCCACCGCGACGAGTTCCTCCTCGAGGCCGCCCCCGCCGTCACCTCCTACCTGGACGGCAACTCCCTGGGCCGTCCCCTCAAGGCCACCCCGGCCGCCCTGGACGCCTTCGTGCGCGCCGAGTGGGGCGGGCGGCTCATCCAGGGGTGGACCCACGACGCGCAGGTCGGTGAGGGCGGGTGGATGGACTGGCCCACCGACCTCGGCGACCGCATCGGGCGCGTCGTGCTCGGCGCCGGGCCCGGGCAGACCGTCGTGGCCGACTCCACCACCGTGCTCTTCTACAAACTGGTGCGCGCCGCCCTCGACCACGCCCTGGCCGAGGGGCGCGACGAGATCGTCGCCGACACCGACAACTTCCCCACCGACCGCTTCGTCCTCGAAGGCGTCGCCGCCGAACGCGGCGCCACGCTGCGCTGGATCGAGACCGACCCGGCCGCCGGGATCAGCGCCGCCCAGGTCGCCGCCGCCGTCGGACCCCGCACGGCGCTGGCCACGTTCAGCCACGTCGCCTACCGCTCCGGGCACCTGGCCGACGGCCCGGCCATCACCGCCGCCGTCCACGACGCCGGCGCGCTCGTGCTGTGGGACCTGTCGCACTCGGCCGGGTCCGTGCCGCTGGCCCTGGACGCCTGGGGCGCCGACCTCGCGGTGGGCTGCACCTACAAGTACCTCAACGGCGGGCCCGGCGCGCCCGCGTTCGCCTACCTGGCCCGCCGCCACCACGGCCTGCTGCGCCAGCCGGTCCAGGGCTGGATGGGCCACGCCGACCCCTTCGCCATGGGACAGGGCTACCGACCCGACCCCGGCGTGCGGCAGCTCATCTCCGGCACCCCGCCGATCGTGGCGATGGTCCCCGTGCGCGCCGGCGTCGACCAGCTCGAACGGGTCGGCATCGACGCCGTGCGCGCCAAGTCGACGGCCCTGACGTCCTTCGCCCTCGAAGTGGCCGACGAGCTGCTCGTCCCGCACGGCGTCACCGTCGCCACCCCCCGCGAGCCGGCCGCCCGCGGCGGTCACGTCACCCTGCGCGCCGGGGACAGCGGCAGGGACTTCCGGCAGACCACCGCGAGGTTGTGGACCGAGGGCGTCGTCCCCGACTTCCGCACCCCCGACGGCATCCGGATCGGCCTGGCCCCCCTGTCCACCAGCTTCGGCGAGGTCCTCGACGGCCTGCTCGCCCTGCACCGGATCGTGGAGAACTCGTGAGCGGCGCGACGGGCCCCACCCCCGACCAGACCCCTGACCAGACCCCCGACGAGGGCAACACCCGCGCCGTCGAGGCCGGCGTGGTGACCGACTTCACCCGGGACATGTCCTACGGCGCCTACCTGCACCTCGACGAACTGCTGTCCGCCCAGCACCCCCTGTCGGTGCCCACCCACCACGACGAGATGCTGTTCATCGTCCAGCACCAGACCTCCGAGCTGTGGCTCAAGCTCGTCCTGCACGAACTGCGCTCGGCGGTGGCCGCCATCGCCGCCGACGACCTGAAGACCGCCCTGAAGAACATCGCCCGCGTCAAGCACATCCAGCGCACCCTCACCGAGCAGTGGTCGGTCCTGGCGACCCTGACCCCCACCGAGTACGCCCAGTTCCGCGGGTTCCTCGCCAACTCCTCCGGCTTCCAGTCCCACCAGTACCGGGCCGTGGAGTTCGTGCTGGGCAACAAGAACGCGGCGATGCTCGACGTCTTCGCCCACGACCGCCCCCGGCACGACGAGCTGCGCCAACTGCTCGACGCGCCGAGCCTGTACGACGAGTTCCTGCGCTTCCTGGCCCGGCGCGGGCACGCCGTGCCCGCCGAGGTCCTCGACCGCGACGTCACCCGCGCCCACGTCCACACCCCCGCCCTGGTGCCCGTCCTGACGCGCATCTACGAGAACGCCAGCGAGTTCTGGACCGAGTACGAGGCCTGCGAGGAACTGGTGGACCTGGAGGAGAACTTCCAGCTGTGGCGCTTCCGGCACCTCAAGACCGTCGAACGCACCATCGGCTTCAAACGCGGCACCGGCGGCTCCTCCGGCGTCGACTTCCTCGCCCGGGCCCTGAACCTGACGTTCTTCCCCGAGCTGTACGCCGTACGCACGGAGATCGGGTCGTGAAGCTCACTGCCCTCGCCGCCCCCGGCGTCGCCCCCTCGCGCACCGTCGACGAGACCTTCACCGCCGCCCTGCGCGCCCACGACCTCGACGGCACCCTCGTCCGCACCCCCTCCCTGGACCGGCTGCGGGCCACGGCCGCCGCGGCCACTGAGGAGTTCCTGCTCCTGGCCGCCGACGACACCCCCGTGGCCGACCTCCTGCCCGACCTGAGCGTGGACGTCGTCCGCGTCGACCTCGACGCCCTCGACCTCGACCCCTCCCCCCGGGTGCGCCGCCACGTCCGCTGGCGCGGCACCGACGGGCTGCGCTTCGGCGTCGACGACTGGTACTTCCAGCGCACCAGCCCGCCCCGGCGCATCCCCTACGGACCCGACCCCGACCAGTACGCCCACCTGCGCCTGCCCGCCGCCGGCACCCACCACAGCACCCACGGCCCCTTCCCCGTCGCCGTCCTCGTCCACGGCGGCTACTGGCGCTCGCGGTGGGAGAACGACCTCATGCACGCGATGGCCGTCGACCTCACCGCCCGCGGCTTCGCGACCTGGAACCTGGAGTACCGCCGACCCGACCGGCACGGCTGGGAGGCCACCACCGCCGACGTCGCCGCCGGGTTCGGCGTCCTCGAGGCCGTCGACGCGTCCCTGGACCTCGACCGGGTCGTCACCCTCGGGCACTCCGCCGGCGGCCAGCTCGTCGTGCGGCTCGCCGCCGACCTGGCCCTCGCCGCGTTCCGCCCCGCCCTGACCGTCTCCCTCGCCGGCTGCCTGGACCTGCACACCATCCACGCCCGCGGACTGTCCGAGCACGCCGTCGCCGCCGCCCTGGGCGGACCGCCGGAGGACCTGGCCGCCGAGTACGCCGCCTCCTCGCCCCTGACCCGCGTCCCCGTCGGCTCCCCGCTGGCCGTCGTCTGCTGCCGCGGCGACGACCCCGACCTCCTGGACGCCTCCCGCCGCTTCGCCGACGCCGCCCGCGCCGCCGGCGACGACGTCCGCACCCTCGAGGAGGACGGGAACCACTTCTCGGTCATCGACCCCACCTCCACCGTCTGGCCCCGCGTCCTCGACCTGCTGGCCGGCGTGCGCGGCTGACGCGCCGCCCCTACCCTCGTGCCGACCCGGCGGGGGCGGGCCCCGTCGCACGGACCTGCGGGAGAGATGACGTCGATGTCGGGGGTCGCGCGGCTCGACGGCTTCCAGCGCCGCCACCCGGTGCTCAGCTACCCGCTGGCCGTCGTCTACAAGTTCTTCGAGGACCAGGGCGCCTACCTCGCCGCCATCATCACCTACTACGGCCTGCTCAGCCTCGTCCCGCTGCTGCTGCTGCTCTCGACGATCCTCGGGTACGTCCTGTCCGGGAACCCCGGGGCGCAGGACGCGATCCTGAACTCGGCGGCCGGACAGATCCCCGTCATCAAGTCCGAGATCGGCACCCCCGGTGCGCTGGGCGGCGGCGGGTTCGGGCTGGCCATCGGCATCGCCGGCGCGCTGTACGGGTCCCTCGGCGTGGGCCTCGCGGTCCAGAACGCCGCCAACATCGCCTGGGGCATCCCGCGCAACGAACGCCCCAACCCCTTCAAGGCGCGGCTGCGCAGCCTGCTCCTCATGGTGACCGCAGGGCTCTTCGTCGTCGGGACCACCGTCCTGAACATCGTCCTGGGCGACGTGATCCGCGGGAGCAGCGCCGTGCAGGACTGGGCCAGCACCATCGGCTACACCCTGCTCGCCGGGGTCGGCTTCACCATGGCCTTCTGGCTCGCCGCGGCCCACCGGCCCCCGTTCCGGACCATCCTGCCGGGGGCCCTGGCGATGGCCGTCCTGTGGCAGCTCCTGCAGCGCTTCGGCGGCACCCTCGTCGGGCTCGTGTCCGAACGCTCCAGCGTCTCCAACCAGGTCTTCACCGCCGTCCTGGGGCTCATCGCCTTCCTCTTCGTCACCAGCTGCTGCGTCGTGCTGTGCCTCGAAGCCGACGTCGTGCGCAGCCGCCGGCTCTACCCCCGGGCCCTGCTCACCCCCTTCACCGACGCCGTGGAACTCACCGAGGGCGACGAACGCGCCTACACCCGCATCGCCCAGGCCCAGCGGCACAAGGGGTTCGAACGGGTCCACGTCGAGTTCGACGACTCACCCCTGGAGCAGCGGCGCGCGGCCCAGACGGGTCGCGAGGACCGAGCAGACCGTGATCTGGAGCGGGTGGTAGAGGATGACCGGTAGCGCCACCAGCCCCACCACGTGCGGGTCGAACAACACCGTCGCCATCGGCAGCCCCGTCGCCAGCGACTTGTTGGAACCGCAGAACGCGATCGTCACCCGGTCCGCGCGCCCGGCCCCCCACAACCGCGGGACCCACCAGGCCAGAGCCAGGACCGCGGCCAGGAACACCGCCGCACACCCCAGCACCACCGCCACCTCCCCCACCCCGACCTCCCGCCAGACCCCCTGCCGCACACCACGGCTGAACGCCGCGTAGACGACCCCGACGATGACGGCGCGGTCCAGCAACGTCAGCGGCCCGCGGTGGGCCCGGACCCACGGCCCGATCCAGCGCCCGGCCAGCAGCCCGACCAGGAACGGCACCAGCAGCTGCAGCAGGATCCGGCCCACCGCACCGCCGTCCGGACCCGCACCGGCCGACCCCAGCAGCAGGGCCGCCAGCAACGGCGTGACGCCGATGCCGGCCAGGTTGGAGACGGTCGCGCTGACGACCGCCCCCGGGACGTTGCCGTGCGCCATCGCCGTGAACACCACGCACGACTGCACCGTGGACGGCAACGCCGCCAGGAACAGCACCCCCGCCACCAGGCCGTCGTCCAGGAAGCGCCCCACCAGCAGGCTCAACAGCAGCCCCAGCAGGGGGAACACGACGTACGTCGTGGCCGCGACCGCCCCCTGCAGCCGCCAGTTCCGCAACCCCGCCACCGCCTCCGCCGGCGCCATCCGCGCCCCGTACACGAAGAACAGCACCCCGACCCCGACCGTCGTACCCCACGACAACCCCGTCGCGACCCCGCCACCCGCCGGCAGGAGCGCCGCGACCGCGACCGCGGTGAGGATGGCCACGACGAACGGCTCGACGCGGCGCAGGACGGGGACGTCGGACCAGCGGGGCACCCGCGGGACGCTACCCGTCACCCTCAGCGCGGCGACGTCCCCCGCCGCCCCAGCGCCTCGAACAACGCCAGCACCGTCCGCAGACCGTCGCGGGCCACCTCCACGGGCAAGTGCTCGTCGGCGGCGTGCTGACCGCAGCCCGGGTAGGAGTGCGGCACCCACAACGTCGCCAGACCCAGGTCCTCGGTGAACACCCGGTTCGGCAAGGTCCCCCCCAGGCTCGGCAGCACGAGGAGCCGGCCACCGGTGGCCGGCTCCAGCACCTCGCGCGCCCAAACGACCCAGGGGTCGCTCAACGGGGTACGGCCGGCGGCCCCGCCCCCGGCGGTCACTCGCACCATCCCGAACCCGTGCCTGCGCAGGTGCCCGGTGACCACCTCCGCCAGCCGGCTCACGTCCGTACCGGCCACGTGCCGCAGCTGCAGCACCGCCCGGGCCCGGCCCGGGATCGCCCCCACCGGACGCTCCACGTCCCCGGCCTCCAGGGCCAGGACCTCCAGGGTGTTCCCCGCGTGCAACCGCTCCGCAGCGCTCAACCCCGGTTCGCCCCAGCCCTGCTCACCCTCGACGGGCACCCGGGCCAGGGCCGCGCGCACCTCGTCGTCGACGCCCGGCGGCAGCAGCGCCGGGACCAGCACCCGGCCGTGACCGTCCACCAGCGTGCCGATCGCCCCGGCCAGCGTCGTGGCCGGGTTGCGCAGCACCCCGCCCCAGTTGCCGCTGTGCCGCGCGTCCGCCCGCAGGTCCACGTCGAGGCGGATCTGCGCCGCCGCCCGCGTCCCCAGGAACAGCGTCGGCCGGTCCGCGGCCACCCGCGGCCCGTCCGAGGCCACCAGGACGTCCGCCCGCAGGTCCCGCCCGTGCACCGCGGCCAGCTCGGCCAGCCCCGGCGACCCGACCTCCTCCCCACCGTCGAGCAGGAACGTCACGTTGAACCCCAACATGCCCCGGTGCTCCAGCAGCAACCGCAACGCCGCCAGGTTCAGCAGGTGCTGACCCTTGTTGTCCGCCGACCCCCGCCCGTACCAGCGGTCCCCCTCACGGGTCAGGGTCCACGGGTCCAGGCCGGCGCGCCACGGGATCGACACGTCCACCACGTCGGCGTGCCCGTACAGCAGGACCGTCGGACGGGCCGGGTCCTCCACGCGCGAGGCGAGCAGGAACGGCCACCCGCCCACCGAGTTCGGCACCGTCCGGACCGCGAACCCCAGCCCCTCCAGCACCGGTGCGACCACCCGCCGGTGGTAGGCGTCCAGGGGCGCACCGCACCCCGGGTCGCTGCTGACGGTCCGGTGAGCCACGGCGCTCGCGAGCTCGGCGGCGAAGGCACCGTCGAGGACGTACGCGTCGGCGGCGGCGGCCAGGTCGGTGGGGAGCACGCCCGCACGCTACGGAACGGGCGTGGCACAGTGGCGCCGTGGTCCTCACCTCGGCGGCGGAACTGCACCGCGACCTGACCGGCCCCACCCCGCCGGTCCTGCTCGACGTGCGCTGGGCCCTCGGCGGGCCCGACGGCGCGCAGGAGTACGCCGCCGGGCACCTGCCGGGGGCCGTGTACGTCGACCTGGACACCCAGCTGTCCCGGCCCCGCCGCCCCGGCGAGGGCCGCCACCCGCTGCCCGATCCCGCCGCCCTGCAGGAGGTCCTGCGCGACGCTGGGGTGTCCGCCGGCTCCCGGGTGGTCGTGTACGACGCCGCGACCTCGACCAGCGCCGCGCGCGGCTGGTGGGTCCTGCGCTGGGCCGGGATCGCCGACGTGCGGGTCCTCGACGGTGGGCTGGCGGCCTGGGTCGCCGCGGGCGGGGACCTCAGCACCGACGTGCCGCTGCCCGAGCCCGGCGACGTCGTCGTGCACGCCGGGTCGCTGCCGGTCCTGGACGCCGCGGCCGTGGCCGACCTGGCCCGCACCGGGCTGGTCCTGGACGCCCGCGCCCCGGAGCGCTACCGCGGCGAGGTCGAACCCGTCGACCCGGTCGCCGGTCACGTGCCCGGGGCCGTCAACGCCCCCACGACGCAGAACGTGGACACGGCCGGGACGTTCCTGCCCCCCGACGCCCTGCGCGAACGGTTCGCCGCCCTCGGCGTGCGCGACGGCGCGCCCGGCGTCGGCGTCTACTGCGGCAGCGGGGTCACCGCCGCGCACACGCTGCTGGCCCTGGAGGTCGCCGGGCTCACCGGCGTCCTCTACCCGGGGTCGTGGTCGGAGTGGGTGGCCGACCCGTCCCGGCCCGTCGCCACGGGCGGGCAGCCGGGCTGACCCGGCCCCGGCACACCACGCCCGGCCCGGGTCCGGGAACGATCCCAGAAACGCGCCCGGAAACGCTGCGCAGCCCCTCCCCCGCCTCACGGCCAGCGTGTAGCGTCGTGATCGTGGTCACCGCCGACAGCCCCCAGACCCCGAGCACCGTCCCGCGGACCAGGCTCATCCACGTAGGACTCGGGGGGTGGGGCGGTGACTGGGAACGCAACGCCATCCCCCCGGTCACCGAGGTCGACCGCGTCGCCATCGTCGACGCCCACGAACCGACGCTGCGCGCCGCCCAGGAGGCGCTCGACCTGCCCGACGAGGTGTGCTTCACCTCCCTCACCGAGGCCGCCCGCGCCGTCGAGGCCGAAGGCGTCATCGTCACCGCCCCCATGACGTTCCACGTCCCCGTGGCGATGGAGGCGTTCGACGCCGGGCTGCACGTCCTCGTCGAGAAACCCTTCGCCGGCACCGTCGCCGAGGCCCGCACCGCCGTCGAGCGGGCCGAGGAACTCGGCCTGGTCCTGCAGGTCAGCCAGAACTACCGCTTCTACCCCGGCGCGCAGAAGGCCCGCGAGCTCATCGCCGCAGGGGCCGTCGGGGACCTGTCCGTCGTCCACGTCGACTTCCGCCGCTGGGACCACGACGCCCCCGTCGAGACGTACCGGCACTACCAGTTCCCGCACCCGCTCATCTACGACATGGCCATCCACCACTTCGACCTGCTGCGCATGACGACCGGCCGCGAAGCGGTCAGCGTCTACGCCAAGGTCACCGACCCCCCGTGGAGCAAGTACACCGAGGAGGCCTCCGCCGTCCTCGTCGTCGAGCTCGAGGGCGGCCTGGTCGCCAGCTACCGCGGCAGCTGGGTCTCGCGCGCCCCGCAGACCTTCTGGGACGGGGAGTGGACCTTCGACGGTCAGGACGGCTACCTCACCCTGACCGGCCGCGGCGACGGCCCCGCCGACGACGAGGTGCGCCTGGGCCTGAAGGGCGAGGTCGCCACCCCCGTCGAGCTGCCCGCCCTGGACCTGTGGGGACGCTCGGCGGGCCTGCGGCAGTTCGCCCGCGCGATCCGCGGCGGCGCGGCCCCCGACGTGACGGGCCGCTCCAACCTCGGCAGCATCGCCCTCATGGAAGCCGCCGCGAAGTCCGCCGAGACCGGCAAGGTCGAACCCGTCGAGCAGATCGGAGGGACCGTCGCATGAGCCTGCGCGTCCTGGTCTGGAACGAAGGCGTCCACGAGGCGAACGGCAGCCCCGCGAACATCGCCGAGTACTACCCCGAGGGCATGCACGGCGCCATCGCCGCCGGCCTGCGCCGCCTGCTGCCCGACGCGCAGGTGACGACGGCCACCCTCGCCGACCCCGAGCACGGACTGAGCGAAGAGGTCCTGGCGGGCACCGACGTCATCCTGTGGTGGGGCCACGTCGCCCACGACCAGGTCGACGACGCCGTCGTGGAACGCGTCAAGGAGCACGTCCTGGCGGGCACGGGCCTCCTCGTCCTGCACTCCGGGCACTTCTCGAAGATCTTCCGCAGCCTGCTCGGGACGACCTGCTCGCTGGCCTGGCGCAACGAGGGCGAGCAGGAACTGGTGTGGACGGTCAAACCGTCGCACCCCATCGCCGCCGGGATCCCGCACCCGCTCGTCATCCCCCGCCAGGAGATGTACGGCGAACTGTTCGACATCCCCGACCCCGACGACCTGGTCTTCATCAGCTCCTTCGCCGGCGGGGAGGTCTTCCGCTCCGGGGTCACCTTCACCCGCGGCAAGGGGAGGATCTTCTACTTCTCCCCCGGCGACCAGGAGTACCCCGTCTACCAGCAGGCCGAGATCCAGCAGGTCCTGGCCAACGGCGTGCGCTGGGCCGCGCCGGCCCCCGGGGACCGTCAGGTCCCCGGGGTCACCAACCCGCCCCGGCAGTGGCTGCTCTGAGGGCTCAGTCCTCAGCCCCGGCGCCGGCGCTGTCAGCGTCGGCGTCGGTCCCGGCCGAGGCCTGCGCACCGCGCGCGGCCTCCCGGGCGGCCTTGCGGACCTTGCGGTCCGAGATCGGCCGGTCCCCGTACTCGGTGCCCTCCACGACCTCCACCTCGGCGCCCGCCCCGTCGCCGCCCTCGACGTCGACCGGGTAGGCACCGGGGGCCGGACGGCGCTTGCGCAGCGGCGGGGTGAACCCGTCCGCCAGGCGCCGGGAGGTGATGAGGAACCCCGTGTGCCCGATCATCCGGTGCTGCGGGCGCACCGCCAGCCCTTCCAGGTGCCAGCCGCGCACCATCGACTCCCACGCCTCCGGCTCGGTCCAGCGGCCCGCGGCCCGCATCGCCTCCGCCACCCGCGACAACTGCGTGGCCGTCGCCACGTAGCAGATCAGCACACCCCCGGGGGCGAGGTGGTCGGCGACGGCGTCCAGGCACTCCCACGGCGCGAGCATGTCCAGCACCGCCCGGTCGGCCAGCAGGCCCGTCGACGGCAGCGTCTCCACCAGGTCGCCCACCCGCAGCGTCCACGCCGGGTGCGGCCCGCCGAAGAACGTCTCCACGTTGCCGGTGGCGACGTCGGCGAAGTCCTGGCGCCGCTCGAAGGAGTGCACCTGCCCGCCGTCGCCGACGGACCGCAGCAGCGACATCGTCAACGCCCCCGACCCGACCCCGGCCTCGATGACCGTGGCCCCGGGGAACACGTCGGCCATCTGCACGATCTGGCCCGCGTCCTTGGGGTAGACGACCGCGGCCCCGCGCGGCATCGACAGCACGAAGTCCGTCAGCAGCGGGCGCATCACGAGGTACTCGATCATGGCCGTGTTCACGATCGTCGTCGCGTCGGGACGGCCGATGAGATCGTCGTGCAGGAACTTGCCCCGGTGGGTGTGGAACTCGGCCCCCGCGGTCAGGGTGATCGTGTGCATCCGGCCCCGCGGGTCGGTCAACTGCACCCGCTCGCCCTCGCGCAGCGGACCACGGCGGGTGTTCGCACCCGTCGGCGGGTGGGCAGGGTCGATCACGAAGAGCCTCTTCCAGTCGGTCGAACGTCGGGCGACGCTCAGCGGGCCGTCACGGCCGCGATCACGTCACCGGTGTGCAGCAGTCCCCGCACCCGCCCAGCAGTGTCCACCACCACGTGCTCGCCCGGGCGCACCTGCACCGCCTGCAGCAGGTCCTCCCCGGCCAGGTCCTCCGGCAGCCACGACCGCGGCGGCAACGCCCGCGCCGTGGCCCCGGCCCCCAGCGACGTCCGCCGCTCGGCCGGCACCTGCCGCAGCGCCGCGGTGTCCACGACCGCCACCGGGACCCCGTCGTCGGTGACCAGCACGACCTCCAGGTCCCGCTGCGAGGCCGCCGTGGCGCCCGCGTCGATCGCCGCCCGCGCCGAGCGCACGACCTCCTCGACGGTGGCCCGCGCGTTCACCCCGATCGCCGGCCGCTGCAGCGCCCGCGCCGACAGCGCCGGCACCCGCCGGGCCACCGTCGCGAACTTCAGCGCCTCCGAGGCGCCCTGCCACAGCAGCGCCCCGACCAGCCCGGCCCACACGATGTCCGTCAGGGACTGGCCCCAGCCCAGCAGGCGCGGCACCAGCAGCCCGGCGACGAAGACCAGCACCGCCAGGACCCGCCCGACCCACCCGGCCGCCACCGTCCCGGCCAGCCGGTCCCCGCGGACCTTCCAGACGACCGCCTCCAGCGCGTGACCACCGTCCAGCGGCAGCCCCGGCAGCAGGTTGAACACCGCCAGCAGCGCGTTCGACAACGTCAGCGCCCCCAGCAACAACCCCACGACGCCCCCGCCGTCGGGCTCGGCCCGCACGACCAGACCCACCCGCCACGCGACCAGCGCGATGACGGCGTTCACGACCGGCCCCACCACGGCGATGAGCAGGCTGCGCCCCGGCCCCGTGCGGCCCTCGTGCGAGGTGAACCCGCCCCACACGTTCAGGACGATCCCCGTCACCCGCATCCCCGACCACCGCGCGGCCAGCGCGTGCGCGACCTCGTGCAGCAGCACCGAGACCAGCAGCAGCACCGCGTACCCGAACGCCACCACGTACGACGCCGGACCCGGCACCCGGTACTGCACCACGGGCGCGAAGAACCACACGATGACCGCCGCGAACAGGAACCACGACGGGGCCAGCCACAACGGCACCCCGAACGGCCGCCCCAGGGAGATGCCGGCCCTCACGAGGCTCCACCGACGACGGGACCGCGGACACGACCGCACCACACCTGCATCCACCGATCCTAGGTGGGCCCGCCGGGCGACCCGCCCGGGGACCACCCGAGCGCGCCGTAGAGTGGACCCGTGACCGACGGCGTCCAGCAACCGCCTCCCGCCGAGGCCGGACCCGACGCCCAGGCCCCCGCCGAGGTCACCCCCCGCCGGGCCCTGTCACCCTCGCGCGCCGCCGACTTCATGCAGTGCCCGCTGCTGTACCGCTTCCGCACCATCGACCGGCTCCCCGAGACCCCCAGCGCGTCCGCCGCGCGCGGCACCGTCGTCCACGCCGTCCTCGAACGCCTCTTCGACCTGCCCGCCGACCAGCGCACCCCCGAACGGGCCTGCTCCATGGTCGAGGACCAGTGGCGCGAGCTCGTCGAGCGCGAACCGCGCGTCGGAACGCTCTTCGCCCCACCCGCCGACGCCGCCGACGACGACGCGGACCGCACCGACGCCCCCCTGCAGGCCTGGCTCGACAGCGCCCGCAAGCTCCTGCAGCGCTACTTCGACCTCGAGGACCCCACCCGCCTCGAACCCGCCGGGCGCGAGGTGCGCGTCGAGGTCGACCTCACCGACGACCTGCTGCTGCGCGGCATCGTCGACCGCCTCGACGTCGCCCCCGGCGGGGCCATGCGCGTCGTGGACTACAAGACCGGCCGCGCCCCCTCGCAGACCTTCGAGGCCAAGGCCATGTTCCAGATGCGCTTCTACGCCCTCGTCCTGTGGCGGCTGCGCGGCCGGGTCCCCCAGCTCCTGCAGCTCGTCTACCTCGGCTCCGGCGAGATCGTCAGCTACGCCCCCGACGAGGACGACCTGCTCGCCACCGAACGCAAGGTCCGCGCCCTGTGGGACGCCATCGAACGCAACCGCCGCAGCGGCGACTGGCGCCCCCGGCCCGGGCGGACGTGCGCCTGGTGCGACCACAAGGCCCTCTGCCCCAGCTTCGGCGGCACACCCCCGCCCCTGCCGGCCGCGGCCCGCCCCGGCCCGCAGGTGGCACCCGCGTAGGCGGGGCCTCAGACCTCCACGAGCGCGTCCAGCGACTCGCCCGCCGCGATCCGCCCCAGCGCCGCCGGGTCCACCTGCGCCAGCGACGCCACCCGGCTGCGCCCGGGCGCCGCGGGGATCGGCACCATGTGCGGGCACGCCAGCACGTTCGCCCCCGCAGCCTCCCCCGAGGCCACCCCCGTCGGGGAGTCCTCGATCACCACGCACCGCCGCACGTCCACCCCCAGCAGCTGCGCCGCCCGCAGGTACGGGTCCGGCGACGGCTTGCCGCGCTCCACCTCGTCACCGGCGACCACCACCGAGAACGCCCCCGGCACCATCGCCGCGACCGTGTCCGCCAGCGACCGGTACGACATCGTCACCAGCGCGCACGGCACCCCCGCCGCCCCCAGCGCCGCCAGCAGCTCCAGCGCCCCCGGCCGCCACACCACCGCCGCCCGCACCTGGACGTTCACCGCCTCGACGAGCTCGGCGACCACCGCCGCCGGGTCCAGCACCACGCCCGTGCAGGCCCGCACGTGCTCGGCCAGCACCCGCCCCGACTCCGGCAGCGCGCTGCCCACCAGCGCCAGCGCCTGCTCGTGCGACCACGACGCCCCGTGACGCCCCAGCAGGGCCGTCTCCGCCGCGATCCAGTGCGGCTCGGAGTCCACCAACGTCCCGTCCATGTCCCACAGCACGGCGGCGGGGAGCTGGACGGCTGGTCCTGGAGTCGTGCTGTCGGGGTTCATCAGGGCGTGAGTCTAGGGTTGGGACGTGCCAGAGCAGCCTGCCGACCCCACGACGGACGACGCCACGGACGAGTCCACCGACGACGTCGTCCTGCGCAACCCCGTCGTCATCGCGGCCTTCGAGGGCTGGAACGACGCCGGCGAGTCCGCCAGCCAGGCCGTCGCCCACCTGCACGACGTGTGGGACGCCGCCGATCTCACCGAGTTCGACCCCGAGCTCTACCACGACTTCCAGGTCAACCGGCCCACCGTCCACTTCGACGACGACGGCCGCCGGCGCCTCACCTGGCCCACCACCCGGATCTCCTACGTCCAGCTGCCCGACGCCCCCCGCGACGTCATCCTCGTGCGCGGCATCGAACCGTCCATGCGCTGGCGCACCTACGCCCAGGAGATCGTCGCCGTCGCCGTCGAGCACGGCGCCACCCTCGTCCTCACCCTCGGCGCCCTCCTCGCCGACGTCCCCCACACCCGCCCCCTGCCCGTCACCTCCAGCAGCGAGGACCCCGAGCTCGTCGACAAGCTCGACATCGAACCCTCCCGCTACGAAGGCCCCACCGGCATCGTCGGCGTCGTCCAGGACGCCGTCAGCACCGCCGGCATCGCCTCCGTGTCCCTGTGGGCCGCCGTCCCCCACTACGTCGGGCAACCCCCCTCGCCCAAGGGCACCCTCGCCCTCCTGCGCCGCGTCGAGGAGCTCCTCGACCTGTCCATCCCCCTCGGCGACCTGCCCGAGGACGCCCGCGCCTGGGAACGCGGCGTCGACGAGCTCGCCGAGGAGGACTCCGAGATCGCCGAGTACGTCCAGCAGCTCGAAGAGGCCAAGGACACCGCCGAACTGCCCGAAGCCTCCGGCGAAGCCATCGCCCGTGAGTTCGAGCGGTACCTGCGCCGGCGCGACGACCCACCCCGCCGCGGCTGACCCCCCCGTCGTGGTCACCCCCAGTGACCACAACGGGTGATTGCTCCCCAGAACACTCACAGCCGGTGATCAACTGCGTCACGATGAGTGCTCCCCGCGCGGAACCACCGCGCACCGCACCAGAAGGGGCCTCCCCGTGGGCTTCGTGGACGCCGTCAAGACCTGCCTGCGCCAGTACGCGACCTTCACCGGCCGGGCCCGCCGCTCCGAGTACTGGTACTTCTACCTCTTCCAGACCCTCCTCGGCCTCGTCCTCGGCGTCGCCCTGGTCATCGCCCTCGTCGCCGTCGGCGGCGCCGCCAGCGCCACCGGGTCCGACACCGTCGGCGCCGGCGGATCGATCGCCCTCGTCCTGCTCTACCTCCTCGTCGGCGCGGTCAGCCTCGCCCTGCTCCTGCCCTCCCTGGCCGTCCACGTCCGGCGCCTGCACGACACCGGACGCTCCGGCTGGTGGATCCTCATCAGCCTCGTCCCCCTCGGCGGCATCGTCCTGCTCGTCTTCAACGTCATGGACTCCGTCCCCGGCCCCAACCAGCACGGCCCCAACCCCAAGGGCGTCGGCGACGCGTACGGCCAGTTCCCCGGCCAGCCCAACCAGTTCGGCGGCCAGCCCGGCCAGTACGGCCAGCCCGGCCGGTTCTGACCCCACCGGCCGCCGAGGGGGGTGAGCACCGCACCGCGCTCCCCCCCTCCCCCGCGCCGTCCCCGCACGACACACCCCCCCGTCCTCGACGCCACGACCGCAAGATCACGCCACACTGGACGGACCCGCCCGGAGTCGCCGGGCCCGACGGAGGGACCGCCGTGAGCTTCGGCCAAGCGATCAGATCCGGGTTCTCGAACTACGTGAGGTTCTCCGGGCGCGCACGCCGCTCCGAGTTCTGGTTCTGGGTGCTCTTCAACGTCATCGTCAGCGCCGTCGCCGGCCTCCTCGACACCGCCCTCGGCACCTCCTACACCACCGAGTACGGCCGCAGCGGCGGACTCGTCCAGAGCCTCGCCGGCCTCGCCCTCCTGCTGCCCAACCTGGCCATCGGCTGGCGCCGCTTCCACGACATCGGCAAGTCCGGCCTCTGGTGGTTGCTGGTCCTCATCCCGATCGTCCAGATCGTCTTCGTCATCATCTTCATCGTCTGGGCCTGCAAGGACAGCGAGCCCGGCGCGAACCGCTTCGGCCCCAACCCCAAGGGGATCGTGGGCCCGGGCCACGGCGGCCCGTTCCCGCCCTTCGGCCGCTCGAGCGCGTACGGCCCCCCCGGCCAGTCCTGACCCGCACGGCACCCGCCGCGGGGGCGGTCACGAGGTCGTGACCGCCCCCGCGACGTCCGGGCCCCACCCGCACCACGACGGCCCACCCGACGCACTCCCGACGTGCCGAACCCCGAGGAGGAACCCGTGTCCTGGCGGTTGGAAACACCGCGCGTCCTCGTCGTCGACCTCGACGGGTCCAAGGGCAGCGCCGTGCGCGCCCAGACCGGCTCGATGGTCGCCTACGAGGGCGACGTCCAGTTCAAGCACACCGGCTCCGGCGGCGGCAGCGGCCTGCGCGCCGCCTTCAAGCAGCGACTCACCGGCGAATCCCTGTCCCTCATGGACGTCACCGGCCGCGGCACCGTCCACTTCGCCGTCGACGCCGGCCACCTCCTCGTCCTCGACCTCGCCGGCGACACCCTCAAAGCCGAGTCCGAGAGCATCCTCTGCCTGTCCGACGGCCTGCGCACCGACGTCGCCTTCACCGGCCTGCAGGGCGCCTCCAGCGGCCAGGGCCTGTTCACCACCACCGTCACCGGCCACGGCCAGGTCGCGCTGCTGTCCCTCGGCGGACCACCGATCTCCCTGCGCGTCACCCCCGCCACCCCCCTCGTCGTCGACCCCGACGCCTACATCGGCTCCACCGGCGACCTCCGCCAGTCCTTCGTCACCGACGTCTCCTGGCGCAACCTCGTCGGCGAGAGCTCCGGCGAAGCCTTCTCCCTGCGCTTCGAAGGCCACGGCGTCGTCCACATCCAGCCCGAGGAGCGCTGATGGGCTTCACCAAGGTCACCTCCAAGGTCGTCCTCGCCGACGTCCGCCCCGGAGCCGAGGTCCTCGCCCGCCGCGGCGCCATGCTCGCCACCACCGGGCGCATCACCTTCTCCCCCGTCGTCGGCGGACCCGGCGGCGGGACCTACGGCGGCGGCATCGCCTCGGCGCTCGCCCGCGGGATGCAGGGCGAGGCGGTCCCGCTGATGGTCGCCGAGGGCACCGGGACCGTCCACTACGGGTTCCGCGGCCACCACGTGACCATCGTCGACCTCGACGGGTCCCAGCCGATGTCCGTCGAGGCGGACCGCCTCCTCGCCCACGACGCGAGCATGTCGAGCTCGGTGGTGTTCCTCGGCCAGCAGGGCGGGTTGCGCGGCGCCGTGCGCGGCGCCGTCACCGGACAGGGCCTGTTCACCACGCAGCTGTCCGGCCGCGGATCGGTCGCGCTCCTGTCCCACGGCGGCACGTTCACGCTGCGCGTCGGCGGCTCCCGGCAGGTCGTCGTCGACCCGCAGGCCTACGTCGCGCACGTGGGCGACCTCCGCCTCGACGTCGCCACGGCCCTGTCGTGGCGCGACGCCGTGGGCCGCGGATCGGGAGAAGGCGTGCAGCTGAAGGTGTCCGGCGAGGGAACCGTCTACGTGCAGGCGAGCGAGGAGAAGCTCTGATGGCCCCCACCAGCCCCCAGCCCCTCGACCCGCAGTCGCTGCCGGACCACGACAACCTGCCCGACAACCCCCACGCGTACTGCGTGCGGCTGACCGGTCCCCTGTTCGTCCAGACGGGCCGGATGATCGCCTACTACCCCGCCGGGGGCGGGACGATCCGCTTCGAACCCCTCACCGCGACGTCGATGACCGCGATGGTCGCGGCGAGGTTCTCCTCCCCGCTCTACAGCCGGGACTGGGTCGTCGCCGACGGCCAGGGCCACGTCCTGCTCGGCGACCGCGGGTACGACATCAACTCCTACGACCTCGACGACGGGAACCTCACCGTCCGGGCCGCGAACCTGCTCGCGTTCGACGCCGGCCTGGAACTCAAGGAGTCCATCATCCCGGGGTTCCTCACCCTGCTCGGGACGGGCAAGTTCCTCGCCAGCTCCTCGGGACCGGTCGTCTTCGTCGAGCCGCCCGTCCGGGTGGACCCCGAGGCGCTCGTCGGCTGGGCCGACTGCCCCGCCCCGTCGCAGCACTTCGACGCCGGCTGGATGGGCCACTTCCTCGGCGCCGCCCGCGGCGCCCTGTTCGGCACCCGCTCGGGCGAGGAACGGCAGTACGACTTCACCGGCGCCGGGACCGTCCTGCTGCAGAGCTCCGAACGGGTCCTGGAGGACCCGCACGTGGTACGACGCCTGGAGGCCGAGGTCCAGCAGCTCGGCCCGAACCAGCTGCGCCACCTCGCAGGCGTCATCCAGTCCGAGCTGCAGCAGCACCAGCAGTGACCGGGACGCCCCCGCGCCCCGCACCGCCCGGACCCCGGCCACGGGGTCCGGGCGGCGTAGCGTGCCCCCGTGATCGACCTGCACCGCGACGTCCTGCGCACCCACCCGGTCTTCGACGGGCACAACGACCTCGCCTGGGAACTGCGGGAGCAGTTCGGCTCCGACCCCGCCGCGGCCGGGCTGCTCGACCAGCCCGCCCTGCACACCGACGTCCCCCGGCTGCGCGCCGGCGGGGTCGGCGCCCAGTTCTGGTCCGTGTACGTCCCCTCCGACGGCGACCCGGCGGCCGCCGTCGTCGCGACGTTCGAGCAGGTCGACCTCGTGCGCCGGCTCGTCCTGACCCACCCCGACGTCTTCGCGTGGACCCCCACCGCGTCCGCGGTGCGCGACACGATCGCCGCCGGCCGCATCGCGTCCCTGCCCGGCGCCGAGGGCGGGCACAGCATCGGCGGCTCCCTGGGGGTGCTGCGCGAACTGCGCCGCGCCGGGCTCGCGTACCTGACGCTGACCCACAACGACAACACCCCGTGGGCGGCCTCGGCCACCGGGGAGCCCGTCGGGCACGGGCTCACCGCCTTCGGCCACGACGTCGTCCGCGAGATGAACCGGATCGGGGTGCTCGTCGACCTCTCCCACGTCCACGAACGCACGATGCACGACGCCCTCGACACCACCACCCGGCCGGTCCTGTTCTCGCACTCCTCCTGCCGGGCCGTCACCGACCACCCCCGCAACGTCCCCGACACCGTCCTGGAACGGTTGCCGCGCAACGGAGGAGTCCTGATGGTGACGTTCGTCCCGGCGTTCGTGAACCAGGCCTGCGCGGACCACCGCCGGGACGGGACCGGCCCCGCGCCGCGGGCCGCTCTGCCCGACGTCGTCGCGCACCTGGAACACGCCCGAGACGTCGTCGGCATCGACCACGTCGGTCTCGGCGGCGACTACGACGGCGTCGACCGGCTGCCCGACGGCCTGGAGGACGTCTCGACGTACCCGGCCCTGCTGACGGCGCTCGCCGACCGCGGCTGGTCCGCCGCCGACCTGCGGGCCCTGACGTGCGGCAACGTCCTGCGCGTCCTGGAGGACGCGCAGGACGGGACGTCCGTCGACTGAGGGGGCCGGGACGCCTCAGGCCAGTTCGACGCCCAGCAGGGCGGCGACGACGTCCCGGACCAGCGCCGGAGCGCCGTGGTCGTCACCGGTCCCGGCGTTCGCCCCGGCCACCCACGCGTCGACCGCGGCCACCGCACCCGGCGCGTCGAGGTCGTCGGCCATCCGCTCACGCACGGTCCGCAGCAGCGCCGTCGCGTCCGGGCCCACCGGCCGCGCCACGGCCGAGCTCCACGCGGAGAACCGCTCGCGCGCCGTCGCCAGCACTTCGTCGGTCCACTCCCACTCGCTGCGCCAGTGGTGGGCGACGATCGCCAACCGGATCGCGCCCGCCTCGACGCCGGCCGCCCGCAGCTTGGAGACGAGGACGAGGTTCCCCTTCGACTTGCTCATCTTCTCGCCGTCGAGGGCGACCATCCCCGAGTGCGCGTAGGCCCGCGCGAAGGGCCGTGAACCCGGCCGCAGCAGGTGCGCGTGCGCGGCCCCCATCTCGTGGTGGGGGAACACCAGGTCGGACCCGCCCGCCTGCACGTCGATGGGCATCCCCAGGTGCTGCAACGCGATCGCCGAGCACTCGATGTGCCAGCCGGGGCGCCCGCGCCCCAGTTCCCCGGCCTCCCAGGCCGGTTCACCCGGACGTTCCACCCGCCACAGCAGCGGGTCCAGCGGGTTCCGCTTGCCCGGGCGGTCCGGGTCCCCGCCGCGTTCGGCCGACAGCGTGAGCATCGTCGCCACGTCGTAGTTCCCGACCGTGCCGAAGGCCGGGTCGGCGTCCACGGGGAAGTAGACGTCGCCGTCCGGACCGCCGTCGACCCCGGGAACCCGGTACGCCGCACCGGCCGCGAGCAGCTCGCGCACGGCGGCCGCGACGAGTTCCACGGCCTCGACGACCCCGAGGTACTCCTGCGGCGGGACCACGGACAGGGCTTCCATGTCACCGCGGAACAACTCGATCTGCGACGCGGCGAGGTCGCGCCAGTCCACGCCGGTCGCCTCGGCGCGTTCGAGCAGCGGGTCGTCGACGTCGGTCACGTTCTGCACGTAGTTCACGTCCAGGCCCGCGTCGCGCCACGCCCGCCCCAGCAGGTCGAACGAGACGTAGGTGTTCGCGTGACCCAGGTGCGTCGCGTCGTACGGCGTGATGCCGCACACGTACAGCGTCGCCGTGCCCTCGGTCGGGCCGACGGGCACCAGCCCACCGGTCGCGGTGTCGTGCAGGTGCACGCGGGGACCCCGACCGGGCAGGGTCGGGACGGAGGGGACGGGCCAGGAACGCACGGCCCGAACCTACCTCCCCGCCGGGCGAGTCAGAACGGGGGCCACGGGATCGTGCGGTGGCCGCGGGGACGCGGCAACCTGTCCTCGCGCAGCAGGCGCTCGGCGCGCTCCAGCGTCGCGACGGCCTCCTCGACCGTGAGGAGCTGCTCCAGCAGCTCCCCCAGCGGGCCGTCCAGGTCGGCGACCAGGACAGCGAGCACCTCGCGCTCCTCGGCGAGCAGCCGCTGACCGCCGAAACCCCACAGGACCGTCCGCAGCTTCGGCTCGACGTGGAACGTCAGGCCGTGGTCCACCCCGTGAACCGCGCCCGACCAGCCCGGCAGGACGTGCCCGCCCTTGCGGTCGGCGTTGTTCAGGACGACGTCGAGGATCGCGATGCGCCGCAGTCGCAGGTCGTCGGCGTGCACCAGCGCCACGGGCCGCCCGCCGCCGTCCTCGGCCTCCAGCACGGTGTGCCAGCCCGGCTCGACCCGGCGCAGGCCCACGATGTCGATGAGCCCGGCCCCCGGCGCGGGCAGGACCACGTCCTCGGCGTCGGCCGGGTCCGCCCCGTCCTGCTGCAACCACAGCTGGACCGACCCAGGCCCCAGCGGACCGTCCCGGAACACCGTGGGCGGCACCACGTGCCAGCCCGTCGTCGCCGACACCGCGTACGAGGCGACCTCGCGCCGGGCGAGCGTCTCGTCGGGGAAGTCCCACAGCGGCCGCTCCCCCGAGACGGGCTTGTAGACGCAGGCGAGCTCGTCCTCACCCGTCCCCACCGTCGCGTACAGCGTGGCGTTGGACGCGTCGGCCAGCCGGCCCCGGATCCGGATCTCCCCCGCGACGAGCCGCGAGAGCGCCTCCTGCTCGCCGACGCCGGCGAAGGTGCCGTTCAGCGCCGGTACCCGTTCGCCCGCGGGCACACGTGGCCGGTGGGGTCCAGCGGCCCGGCGCAGAACGGGCACGGCGGGCGGCCGGCGGCGACCAGCGCCGACGAGCGCGCCGCGAACGCCCGCGCGCTCGTGCCGTCCAGGTGCACGCGCAGGACGTTGCGCTGCAGGCCCACGTCGGGGGCCTCGGGGTCCACGTCCTCCTCGCTGACCTCGAAGCACTCGATGACCACGGTCTCGTGCTCGCCGTCCCAGGCCAGGCTCATCGTGCCGACCCGGAACTCCTCCTCGATGGGCAGTTCCAGCGGCGCGGTGTCCTCGGTGCCGGCCGCGGGCATCGCCGGCACGGGTGCCGAACCCCCGGAGCGGCGCACGATCTCGTCCAGCAGTTCCCCGACGCGCTCGGCCAGCGCCGAGACCTGCGCCTTCTCCAGGGCGACCGACGTCAGCCGGGCACCGCTGCGCGCCTGCAGGAAGAAGGTGCGCTGGCCGGGCTCGCCGACGGTCCCCGCCACGAAGCGTTCCGGCGGGTCGTAGTCGTAGACGGGCATGCGCCCAACCTACGCCGCGCCGGTGCTGCCGCCGACGACCGCATCGTTGTTCGCGGGCCGCCGGGTCGCACGCCGCTTCTTCCTCGCCGGCGCGAACCCCGACAGGTCGCCGCCGGAGTCGTTCATCCGCAGCACGAACGGACGCAGCGGGGCGTACCGGACCACCGAGACCGAGCAGGGATCGGGCGAGATCCGCTGGAACAGGTCCAGGTGCATCCCGAGGGCGTCGGCCAGGATCGCCTTGATGACGTCGCCGTGGGTGACCGCGACCCACACGGCGTCGTCGCCGTGCTCGGCGGTGATCCGCGCGTCGTGCTCGCGGACCGCCTCCAGGGCGCGGTGCTGCATCGTCGCCAGCCCCTCACCCTCCGGCCCCGGGAACACCGCGGCCGACGGGTGCGACTGCACCGTGCGCCACAGCGGCTCCTTGGCCAGGTCCTTCAGCGCCTTGCCGGTCCAGTCGCCGTACTTGCACTCCCCCAGCCGGTCGTCGGTGCGCAGCGCGGGACGGGGACCGGTGGGGCCGTCCACCGCGGTGAGCGCCGCAGCCGTCTCCTGGCACCGTTCCAGCGGGGACACGACCACGTCGGCCAGCGGGAGCGACGCCATCCGCTGCCCCAGCGCCCGTGCCTGTTCCTTCCCCGTGTCGTCGAGGTGGACCCCGGGGGTCCAGCCGGCCAGGACGCCGGCGGTGTTGGCCGTGCTGCGGCCGTGGCGGACGAGCAGGAGGGTCGGCACGCCCCCACCTTAGGGCCGTGTTCTTTCCGCAGTGGTTGTGAGGTACCTCGACGATGAATCGAGATTGGCTCCGGTAACTGAACTTCTACAGCTACTGCGGGTGAGGGACCTGCGGGGCACGATGTGCGGGTGATCGTCGATGTCGCCTCCTACCGCGACGGGCGCCGCGAGGAGGTCCCCGACCTGGCCGCCGCCCTGGCGCAGTGCCGCGTCGAGTCCACCCAGGCGGGGCCCCTCCCCCCGCAGGACGTGGCGCCCGACGAACCCGCTCCCCCGTTCCTGTGGCTCGGTCTCGTGGACCCGACGGCCGAGGAGTTCAGCGACGTCGCCCAGACCCTGCACCTGCACCGCCTGGCCGTCGAGGACGCCGTCACCGGCCACCAGCGGCCCAAGATCGAGCGGTACGGCGAGACGGTCTTCGTCGTGCTGAAGGTGCTGGAGTACTTCGACGACACCTCCACCGTGGAGACCGGCGAGGTCATGCTCTTCGTCGGGCGCCGGTTCGTCGTCACGGTGCGCCGCGGCGACAGCACCGTCCTGCGCCAGGTCCGGCACGAGGTGGACTCGGGCGCCCGCCCGCTGCGCCGCGGGCCCAAGGGGGTGCTGCACGCCGTGATGGAGCACGTCGTCGCCGGCTACACCACGATCGACTCCGAGCTGGAGCAGGACGTCGAGGAGGTCGAGGAGCAGGTCTTCTCCCCCAGCCGCAGCTCCGACGCCCAGCGCATCTACTCCCTCAAGCGGGAGGTGCTGGAGGTGCGCCGCGGCGCCTTCCCGCTGGTGGCCCCGCTCAAGAGGCTCGTGGAGGACGACGGCGCGGACGAGCGGGACGAGCCGGACGGCGTGCACCACATCGACGACCAGGCGCGCCTGGTCCTGCGGGACGTGCTCGACAACCTCGTGCGCACGGTGGAGCACGTCGAGACCTACGACCGGCTGCTCACGGACATCCTCAACGCGCACCTGGCGCAGGTGTCCGTGCGGCAGAACGACGACATGCGCAAGATCTCCGCCTGGGCCGCGATCGCCGCCGTGCCGACCCTCATCGCCGGGGTCTACGGCATGAACTTCCAGCACATGCCGGAGCTGTCGTGGCGGTTCGGCTACCCGGCGTGCGTCCTGGCCATGGTCGCGATCTGCGTCGGGCTGTACCGGGTGTTCAAGCGGTCGGGCTGGCTGTGAGCCCGACCGCTCGCGCCCGGGGGGGCCGTCGCAGGGTCAGCCGAAGTCCGTCCCGTTCCAGGCGGGCAGCACGTCGGTGAACACCAGGACGTACACGACGGCGGCCAGCGCGATCCGGTACACCACGAACCCGCGGTAGCTGTGGGTGGTGATGAAGCGCATCAGCCAGGCGATGACGACGAACCCGACGACGAACGCGACGACCGTCGCGACCGCAGTGGGCGCCCACGCGATCGCCGCGCCGCTGCTCACCTCGTCGTACAGCTGGTAGAAGCCCGACAGGACGACGGCGGGGATGGCCAGCAGGAACGAGTAGCGCGCCGCGGCCTCGCGCGTGTAGCCGAGCAGCAGCCCCATCGTGATCGTCCCCCCCGAGCGGGAGACCCCGGGGATGAGCGCCAGCGCCTGCGCGAGCCCGAACAGCACGCCGTGCTTCCAGGTCAGCCGGTCGAGCGTGCGCTCCTTGCGCCCGTACCGGTCGGCCGCGCCGAGCAGGAGGGCGAACACCCACAGGGTGGTCGCGATGACGGCGAACCCGCGCAGGGACGTCTCGATGGCGTCCTGGAACAGCAGCCCGAGGAGACCGATGGGGATGGTCCCCAGGATGACGAGCCAGCCCATCCGGGCGTCGGGGTCGTCGCGGGGCACCCGGCCGGCCAGCGACAGGGCCCAGCGGCTGACGATGCGGGCGATGTCCTCGCGGAAGTACAGGATGACCGCGGCCTCGGTGCCCAGCTGGCAGATGGCCGTGAAGGCGGCACCGGGGTCGGACGCGCCGATGAGCGTCCCGACGATGGCGAGGTGCCCGCTGGAGGAGATGGGCAGGAACTCGGTGAGGCCCTGCACGAGGCCGAGGAAGGCGCCTTCGAGGAGACCCATGCTCACGCCGCGGCACCTCCGGGGTGCGGGCAGCGGACGGTCCGGGTGGGTACGGGGATCGGCACGGGCCGCACGCTATCGGCTCCCCCGCCGGGTGCGGGCCCGTGCCGCGCGCGGGCGCGGCACGGGCCCCCCACGGGTCAGCGGACCGGCCGGACCTCCTCGCCCCCGGTCTGCCCGTCGTCCTCCGAGTCGTCCTCCTCGTCGGAGTCGTCGTCGGACTCCTCGTCCTCGTCCTCTTCGTCGTCCTCTTCGTCGTCCTCTTCGTCGTCCTCGTCGTCGTCCTCGTCATCGTCACGCTCGTCCTCGACGTCGTCGTAGAGGACGAACGGGGTGACCTCGTCGTAGGCGTCGTACAGCGCCTCCTCGTAGGCCTCGAAGGCGTCGGCGACGCGCTGGTAGGCATCGGCGACGGCGGGGTCGGTCTCCCCGCGTCGGTTGGCGGCGGCAGCGAGGTGGTCCTCGAGCGTGGCCACGAGACGAGCGAGGGCCGCGCGCGGGTCTGGCGTCATGGTCCGACCGTACCGAAGATCGCACCGGGCGCCCCAGGGGGTTCTGCTCCGGACCTGCGGCGGGTGCATCATGGACCCGATGGCTGACCACACGAGCGGTGAGCAGTACGAGTACCGCGTGCTGACCCTGTCCCGCGAGACGTCCCGCTCGGCCGCGCGCCAGTTGCTGACCGAGCACGCCGAGTACGGCCGCTGGGAGCTGGCGCGGGTGCGCCTGTACATGGGCGGCAGCCGCAAGGTGTGGCTGCGCCGCAAGATCATCCGGGTCGCACGCACCGCCTGACGGTCCTACCGTCGGGCGTGGGCATCTTCCGGACGAAGAGCGTCGAGGACGCGATCGCGAGCACGGACGAGCCGGGGCACCGGTTGCGCAAGACGCTCGGGGCCTGGGACCTGACGGTCTTCGGGGTCGGCGTCATCATCGGGACGGGCATCTTCGTCCTGACCGGCGAGGCGGCCGGGACGCGGGCCGGACCCGCGGTGGCCGTGTCGTTCGTCGTCGCGGGCGTCGTCTGCGCGCTCGCGGCGCTGTGCTACGCGGAGTTCGCCTCGACCGTCCCGGTGGCCGGGTCGGCGTACACGTTCTCCTACGCAAGCCTCGGGGAGGTCGTGGCGTGGATCATCGGCTGGGACCTCGTGCTGGAGCTGGCCCTGGGCGCCTCGACCGTGGCGGTCGGCTGGTCCAGCTACGCGGCGGACCTGCTGGACCAGACGCTGGGCCTGGACGTGCCGGGGTGGCTGTACTCCACGACCCCCTCCCCCACCCACCCGAACCTCATCGCCGCGGCCGTGATCCTCGTGCTGACGGCGGTGCTGTGCGTGGGGACGAAGACGTCGGCCCGGGTGAACGCCGTCGTGGTCGTCGTCAAGCTGCTGGTGGTCGCGATCGTCATCGTCGCCGGGCTGTTCTTCGTCAAGGTGTCGAACTGGTCGCCGTTCCTGCCCCCGACGGGCTCGCGCGGGGCCTCGAGCACGCCGGCGGACCCGTCCCTGTGGCAGGACCTCGGGGTCCCGCTCGGGACGTTCGGGATCGGCGGGGTGCTCACCGCCGCGGCCCTGGTGTTCTTCGCCTTCATCGGCTTCGACATCGTCGCGACGGCCGCGGAGGAGACGAAGGAGCCGCAGCGCGACGTGCCGCGGGGGATCTTCGGGTCGCTGGCGATCTGCACGGTCCTCTACGTCGTCGTGTCCCTGGTCGTGACGGGGATGGTGAAGTACGACCGGATCTCGGTGGAGGCGCCGCTGGCGAACGCCTTCCGCGCCGTGGGTGCGGACGTGGTGGCGACGCTCATCTCGGTCGGGACCGTCGCCGGGCTGCTGACGGTCATGATGATCCTCATGCTGGGCCAGAACCGGGTCCTGTTCGCGATGGCGCGCGACCGGCTCATCCCCTCGTGGTTCTCGGCGGTCAGCGGCCGCACGGGCGTGCCCACGCGCATCACGGCGGTGACGGGCGTCGTGGTCGCGGTGGTCGCCGCCGTCACCCCGATCTCGGAGCTGGCCGAGATGGTGAACATCGGGACGCTGTTCGCGTTCGTGCTGGTCTCGGTGGGCGTCGTGGTGCTGCGACGGACGCGGCCGGACCTGCCGCGGGCCTTCCGGATGCCGGGGGTGCCGGTGCTGCCGGTCGTCTCGGCCGTCGCCGCGCTGGTGCTCATGGGCTTCCTGCCGGGGATCAGCTGGGTGCGCCTCGGCATCTGGATGGCGATCGGCCTCGTCGTGTACTCCGCCTACGGGTACCGGCACTCGCGGCTGGCGGGGCGGACCACCGACGTGCGGGGGGAACGGGCCGAACACCGGGACTGACCCGGGAACAACCCGAGGTCCTGTACGCTTCAAGCAGGTACATGCAACCGCATGGACTTCCAGGAGGAGCGGGACATGCAGTTCGGGATCTTCAGCGTCGGCGACATCACCCCCGACCCCACCACCGGTCGCGCGCCGAGCGAGCACGAGCGCATCAAGGCGCTCGTGACCATGGCCGAGCACGCCGAGCAGGTCGGCCTGGACGTCTTCGCGGTCGGTGAGCACCACAACCCGCCCTTCGTGCCGTCGGCCATGACCACCCTGCTGGGCTGGATCGCGGCCCGCACCACCCGGCTGACCGTCTCGACGTCCATCGCGCACATCACCACCAACGACCCGGTGCGGATGGCCGAGGACTACGCGATGCTCCAGCACCTCAGCGACGGGCGCGTCGACCTCGTCCTCGGACGCGGCAACGACGGCCGGCTCTACCCCTGGTTCGGCCAGGACCCCCGCCGCGGCGTCGAGCTGACGGTGGAGAACTACCAGCTGCTGCGCCGCCTGTGGGACGAGGAGGTCGTCGACTGGGAGGGCGAGTTCCGCACCCCGCTGCAGGGCTTCACCTCCACCCCGCGCCCCCTGGACGGCGTGCCGCCCTTCGTCTGGCACGGGTCGATCCGCACGCCGCAGGTCGCCGAGATCGCCGCCTACTTCGGCGACGGGTACTTCGCGAACAACATCTTCTGGCCCAAGGAGCACTACATCCGGCTCATCGACCTCTACCGCGAGCGCTACGCCCACTACGGGCACGGCACGCCGGAGCAGGCGATCGTCGGTCTCGGCGGGCAGGTGTTCATGGCGAAGAACTCCCAGGACGCGGTCCGGGAGTTCCGCCCGTACTTCGACAACGCCCCCGTCTACGGTCACGGGCCCTCGCTGGAGGAGTTCACCCGCCAGACCCCGCTGACCGTCGGCACCCCCGAGCAGGTCGTCGAGAAGACGCTGACCTTCCAGGAGTTCTTCGGCGACTACCAGCGGCAGATGTTCCTGATGGACCACGCCGGGCTGCCGCTGAAGACCGTGCTGGAGCAGCTCGACCTCCTCGGTGAGCACGTCGTCCCGGTGCTGCGCAGGGAGTTCGAGGCCCGCCGGGCCGCGGGGGTGCCCAGCGACCCGCCCTCGCACGCCGCGCGGGTGGCCGCCCGGGCCGCTTCGACCGAGACCCGTGTCTGAGGACGGTCCCGACGGCCGCACCCGTGCGGCCGTCGACGCCTGGGAGTCGGTGTTCCGGCTCCAGGCGACGATGCTGCGCCGGTTCGCGGCCCAGGACGTCTGGGGCGGGCTCAGCGTGCGCGAGTACGACGTGCTCTACACGCTGGCCCGCTGCGGGGGCCGGTCCCGGCTCGGAGAGCTCAGCGAGGACGCGTACCTGCCGCAGCCGTCCCTTAGCCGGCTGGTCGACCGGCTCGCGGCGCAGGGGCTGCTGACCCGCGAACCCGACCCGCGCGACGGCCGGGGCGTCGTCGTCGTGCTCACCCCCGAGGGTGCGGCCCGCCAGCGCGAGATCGGCGGCCGGCACGCCGCCGGGATCGCCCGCGAGTTCGCGGGGCTGTCCGCGCAGGAGCTGACCGAGCTCACACGTCTGTGCGCGAAGCTCCTGCCAGGGTGACCTCGTCGGTCCACCCGGCGTGGTCGCCCGTCAGGTCGTTGTCGACCTCGACCCATGCACCGGTCGCGTCGTCCACACCCGTGAAGCACACCTGGAAGGACTCGCTGCGGCCGTGGGCCAGGTCCGGCAGGTCGGCGGCGTCCGGCGACAGGGGTTCGTCGCAGTCGGTCGCGTCGTGGGAGTACCCGTCGGCGTCGTACAGGTAGCTGTGGAGGTCCTCGTAGGCGTCCCCCGCGCCCGGCCCGGCGTAGGTGACCGTGAGGTCGGCGACCACGACGTCACCGCGCAGCGTGACCCCGTCGACGCTGACCGTGTAGTCGCCGAGGACGGTGCTCTGGCCGTAGGCGTACTCCCCCGCCGACGCGCCGTCGCCGGCCGGGTCCTGCACGCCCGGGTCCCGGCCGTCGAGGGTGCCAGCAGGAAGAGCGTGCCGTGCAGCACGACCAGCGCGATCGTCACGACGACGGTGACGAGGAGGCCGACGATCCCCGTGACGAGCCCGGCGATCGCCATCGCCCGCCCCGGCCGGCGGTGGGCGAGCGCGATCGCGCCCGTGACGACGGCGGCCACCCCCGGTCCCCCGGCCAGGGGTCCGAGCACCGGGACGAGCACGACCGCGCCGATCCCCGTGCACAGCGCCACGACCGCGAGCGCCGTCGAGGGTGGGGGTGGTGGCTGGGGCCGGGGGGTGCGGGTGGGGCTGGGGTGGGGCTGGGGTGGGGCCAGGACACGGGTCCGGTGCAGCACCGTCCGGGGCTGCGGGGTGTCGTGCGGGGGTGCTGACCCCCGGACGGCGCGAGGGTGGTGGTGGGTTCAGGGCTGGGGGTCGTCGGTGAAGACGCTGAGGCGGTGCAGTTCGGCGTAGCGGCCGTCGGCGGCGAGGAGCTCGGTGTGGGTGCCGTGCTCGACGATGCGGCCGGCTTCGAGGACGAGGATCCGGTCGGCGCCGCGGATGGTGGACAGGCGGTGGGCGATGACGAGGGCGGTGCGGCCTTCGAGGGCTTCGTCGAGGGCGGCCTGGACGGCGGTCTCGGAGGCGTTGTCGAGGTGGGCGGTGGCTTCGTCGAGGACGACGACGCGGGGGTGGGCGAGCAGGAGGCGGGCGATGGTGAGGCGTTGGCGTTCGCCGCCGGAGAAGCGGTAGCCGCGTTCGCCGACGACGGTGTCGAGGCCTTCGGGCAGGGCGGCGACGAGGTCGGCGAGGCGGGCGCGGCGCAGGGCGTCGTGGAGTTCGTCGTCGGTGGCGGTGGGGTGGGCCAGGCGCAGGTTGGCGCGCAGGGACTCGTGGAAGAGGTGCCCGTCCTGGGTGACGACGCCGACGGTGCGGCGCAGGGAGTCGGCGGTGAGGTGGCGGACGTCGGTGCCGCCGATGCGGACGGCGCCGGAGTCGACGTCGTAGAGGCGGGCGAGGAGCTGGGCGAGGGTGGACTTGCCGGCGCCGGAGGAGCCGACGAGGGCGATGACCTGGCCGGGTTCGACGCGGAAGGTGACGTCGCGGATGACGGGGGTGCCGCCGCGGGGGTCGAGGGTGGCGACGTCTTCGAGGGAGGCCAGGGAGACGTCGGTGGCGGCGGGGTAGGCGAAGTGGACGTGGTCGAACTCGACGGCGACGGGGCCGTCGGGGACGGGGGTGGCGTGGGGGTCTTCGCGGACGAGGGGTTCGAGGTCGAGGACCTCGAAGACGCGGTCGAAGCTGACGAGGGCGCTGGTGACGTCGGCGCGGGCGGAGGCGAGGGCGGTGAGGGGTGCGTAGAGGCGGGTGAGCAGGAGGGCGAGGGCGACGATGCTGCCGGCGTCGAGGGTGCCGGCGATGGCGGCCACTCCCCCGACGCCGTAGACGACGGCGAGGGCGAGGGCGGAGACGAGGGTGAGGGCGGTGACGAAGACGGACTGGCGCACGGCGGAGCGGACGCCGATGTCGCGGACGGCGCGGGCGGCGGCGGCGAAGGCGGCGGACTCGTCGGCGGGGCGGCCGAAGAGCTTGACGAGGGTGGCACCGGGGGCGGAGAAGCGTTCGGTGGTCTGGTTGAGCATGGCGGCGTCGAGCTGGGCGGCGCGGCGGGCCATGAGGGCGAGGCTGCGGCCCATGCGGCGGGCGGGCAGGAGGAAGACGGGGAGCAGGACGAGGGCGAGGGCGGTGATGCGCCAGGAGATGCCGATCATGACGACGGCGGTGAGGGCGACGGCGACGACGTTGCTGACGATGCCGGACAGGGTGACGGAGAAGGCGCGTTGGGCGCCGAGGACGTCGTTGTTGAGGCGGCTGACGAGGGCGCCGGTGCGGGTGCGGGTGAAGAAGGCGACGGGCATGCGCTGGACGTGGTCGTAGACGCGGGTGCGCAGGTCGAGGATGAGGTCTTCGCCGAGGGTGGAGGACAGCCAGCGGACGGCGAGGCCGAGGGCGGCTTCGGCGAGGGCGACGGCGGCGATGAGCAGGGCGAGGGTGATGACGCGGTGGCGGTCGCCGGTGCCGACGGCGTCGACGGCGCGGCCGGCGAGGACGGGGGTGGCGACGGCGAGGACGGCGAGGACGACGCTGCCGGTGACGAACAGGGCGAGGGCGTGGCCGCGTTCGCGGGCCATGGCCAGGACGCGGCGGGGGGTGCCGGGGCGGAAGGGGCGCTGGTCGGGGGCGCTCATGGCGCGCCACATGGCGTTGCGGGCGGCGATGTCCATGCTCACGGGCTGAACGCTAGGTGCTGCAGCGGGCTGCAGGTCCAGGGGGTGCCTGGTGGGTCCGGGGTGCTCAGGCGCGCAGGGCGGCGAGCAGGTCGAGGGTGTCGGGGTCGGGGTAGGTGCCGGTGGCGTGCATGTGGAGCAGTTCGTCGCCGGTGATGCCGGCGGAGAGCATCTGGAAGAGCTGCTGGGCTGCGGGTGGGTCGGGGTGGGGGCTGCGCAGGAGGTGGTTGACGGCGTCGGTGGCGTCGTGGATGGCGAGGACGTCGTGGCCGGTGAGGGCGAGGTGGGTGCCGGCGGCGGTGGCGGCGGTGCGCAGGGCGCTTCGGGGGTCTGCTCCCGGGCCTGGTGCGGGGTCGGCTGCGGGGTCGGTCCAGGTGGTGAGGGCGGTGCGCAGGGCGTGGGCGGCGCGGTCCTGCTCGTGGGGCAGGTGGGGGTCGCGGGCCAGGGCGCGGTGGCGGGCGGTGGCGCGCTGCAGGTGGGTGCGCAGGGGCCGGCGGGCGGTGGCGGGCAGGTCGGGGTGGGTGAGCAGGGCGAAGGCTTCGCGCTGCAGGGCGGCGGGGTCGAGGGCGGCGACGGCGGCGCTGACGGGGCCGGTGGTGGCGGCGAGGTGGGCGAGCAGGTGGTGCTCGTGGCGTTCCTCGGGGACGCCGGGGTGCAGGAACGGGGGCAGGGGCCGTTCGCCGGGCAGGAGGTGGGCGGGGGGTTCGACGTCGAGGGGGGCCGGGCAGGACGGGCAGCGCGGTGGGGCCGGTCGCAGGCCGAGGTCGGCCTCGGTGGGGCAGGGCACGTCGGCGAGGGGGTTGACGCGCAGGACGAGCAGTTCGAGGCCGGCGTCCTGGCAGGCGCGGGCGACGGTGCGCTGGGCGGCGGTGAGGGTCTGCCCGGGGGCGGTGACGTGCAGGAGGTGGGCCTGGCCGGCGAAGCGCCCGGCTCCGGGTGGGCCGTCGTGGACGAGGTGGGTGGGCCAGCCGTTGCGGTGGGGGCGGCCGTGCTCGGCGGTCCAGCGCAGCAGGTGCACGAGGGTCTGGGCGGGCAGGGCGTGCAGGAGGGTGCTGGCGGCGCGGCGGTCGCAGTCGTCGTCGGGGACGGCGGGGGCCGGGCCGGTGAGGGTGCGGCGGTGGGCGGCGCTGGCGGTCCAGTCGCGTTGCAGCCGGGTGGCCAGCGCCTCGGTGTCGGCCGGCAGGTGGGGGTCGTGGAGGGTGAGGGCGCCGAGGAGGTCGGCGACGGTGCGCGGGCCCACGGCGCTGACGTGGTGGCCGGCGGCCAGCAGGTGGCGCACGGCGAGGCGTTCGCGGCTGAGGGCGCTGCGGGGGTCGTCGTCGGGGTGGGTGAGGAAGGACCCGCGGCCGGTGAGGGTCCAGGCGAACAGGTCGTCGGTGGGGATGACGAGGCGTTCGCGCACCCCGGCACGGTAGGTCGTCGACGGCGGCGGGTTCACCCGGGGGTTCACCACAGGGGTCACCAGGGGGCGAGGAGGGCGGCGAGCAGGTCGACGCGGTCGGCGGTGAGGGTGCCGGTGCGGTGGGCGGCGGCGAGGTCGGCGGCGCGCAGCCCGGCGGCGGCGCCGGCCAGGACGAGGCGCAGGTCCAGCGTGGTGCCGGGGTGGGGGTCGGTGAGGTCGTCGCCGAGGAGGGCGGCGAGGTCGTCGCGTTCGGCGGCGTAGGCCAGGACGTGGGTGCGCTGCAGGCTCACGCGGTCCCCGGCCAGGACGGTGCGGGCGCGCAGGACGCTGGTGGTCTCGCTCAGCCGGATCGGGTGGCCGTCGAGGTGGGTGGCCAGGACGCGGGTGCCCACGGCGGCGACGTCGACGCGGTGGCCGGTGCGGGCGGTGGTGGTCGGCAGCAGCAGGTGGCGGAAGAGGTCGGCGTGGGCCTCGGGGGCGCCGGGCAGCGCGGGCCGGGTGGTGGCGGGGGCGAGCAGGTCGGCGGCGTCGAGGACGAACACGGGCGCGGGGGGTGCGGGGCGGGGGTGGCGGTGACGCCGTCGGGCGGGCACCGCTCGAGCGTAGGTGTCGGGGTGGGTGTCGGGGGCGGGTGCCAGGGTGGGTGCGTGAGCGAGGTCGCCGGTGTCCCCCCCGCTGCGCCGTGACGAGCCGTTGCCGGTGCGCTGGCACGAGGTGGACTGGCCGCGGCCGGGGGCCGCGGCGCTGCTGACGGTGCTGGTCCGGGCCCACGAGGTGACGGCCCACGAGGCGCGGGGACCCGCCGCCTGGCGCGCGGAGCGGGCGGTGGGCCCGGTGGGGGCCCGGTCCCCGTGGCGTGCCCTGCGGGGTCCGCAGGGGGCGCCGCGGGTGGTGCTGCCGGTCGCGGTGTCGGCGTTGCCGGACGTCGGGCGGGTCCGGGCGCAGTGCGGTGTGGCGGCGTTGTCGGCGGCGGAGTTCGGGGACGACGACGCGTTCGCGGCGGAGGTGTGGCTGCGTGCGTGGGTGCGCCGGCACCGGTCGGTGGCGGTGCGGGCGTGGCTGCGCGAGCGCTACCCGGACCGGCCGCCGGAGGTCGTGGTGGCCGCGGCCCGCGAGGTGCCGGTGGCGCTGGCGCTGGCGGTGGTCGACGTGGCGGTCCTGGTGGTGGGGTTGCGGGAGGGCTGGGAGGACGAGTGGATGCTCGCGGTGCAGGAGAACGGGTTCGGGGCGCGCGAGGCGCTGCAGCTGCGGGCCCGGCCGGACGGGTGGCAGGTGCTGCGGGCGATGGCCGCGTTCAGCGGTGGGGCCGGGGGTCGCGGGCCTCTTCCGGGATGACGATCTTGTGCATCCACTCGGGCACGGTGTCGCGGTCGCCGTCCAGGAGCAGGACGACGTAGCGCGCGTCGGGGTTCTGCTCCGGTGGGGCGGCGGGCCAGGGGGTGTCGCCGTCGGTCATGGTGATGACGAGGTCGGCGGCGGGGCGGGTGGCGGCGGCGGCGGCCAGCCCGGCGCGCATGTCGGTGCCGCCGCCCCCGGTCATGGTCAGCTCGCGCAGGGTCCGGACCCGCTGGGGGCGGGCGGCGGCGGCGTCGCAGGCGATGACGGTGACCCCGTCGCCGTGGCAGCGGCGCACGACGGCCTCGGTCTCGGCGTGGACCTGGGCGAGCATCTCGTCGCTGATGGACCCGGAGGTGTCGACGACCTCCACGACGCGCGGTGGCCGGGGTTGGCGCAGCGCCGGCAGGACGACGCCGGGGACGGCGGCGGCCCGGCGCGAGGGGCGGCGGTAGGTGTAGTCGCGCAGGCCCGCGACGTGGGCGCCGGCGCGGCGGGTGACGGCGTGCAGCTCACGGCGCCAGTCGACCCGCGGGGTCAGGACGTCACCGGCCCAGCGTTCCCAGCCGGCGGGGACGCTGCCGTGGCTGCGGGCGTGCTCCAGGACCTGCTCGGCGGTGCGCCGGCGCAGGAGTTCGGCGCGGCCGGCGTCCACGCTGCCGTCGTCGCCTCCCCCGCCTGCCCCGTCCGCCGCGTCCGTCCCGGGCGCGGGGTGGGTGCCGGTGTCGTCGCGCTCCCAGGCGCGGCGGGGGCCGCCGGCCCCCGAACCGCAGTCGCCGCCGTCCCGGTCCCGCTCCTGGCCCTGCTCCCAGTCCTGCTCCCGGTCCTGCTCCCGGTCCTGCTCCTCCTCGGGTCCCGGGCCGCCGGGACCGCCCCGTCGCGCGGCGTCGTCGGTGTCGTTCGTGTCCTCGGCGTCGGTGTCCGGGTCCGCGTCGGCGTCCTGCCCCTGTCCCGCCCCCTCGGGTCCGCCGCCGCCGCCGACGCGCAGGACCGCGAGCGCCGTGTCCTC